>JBEOKA010000153.1:0-4202 GCA_040275325.1 Myxococcaceae bacterium
CGGCCACCGTCAACACGGTGCGCACACGATTCTTCGCCTTCACCGGCACCAGCGCACCGCACTTCGGACACGGCTTGCGAGTCGCCGTCTCTGGCGGCAGGGCCTCGATGGCAGCAGCCAGCGTTTCGCCACCCATGTCGCGCTGAGCATCGGTCGCGAAAGACTCGATGGCGTCGAGGTCGAGCGCGCCAGCCGCAGCTCGACGGCGAGCAAGCTCGCGGGCGAACTCTTTGACCAACTCAGCGTCGCTGAGATGGCCGAGCGGCGTGCCGTCGTTTGGCGCGGGGCGGGTCGGAAGGGCGGCTTGCGGCGGCTTTCGGCGTCGGCTCATGCGCCGGGTAGATCATGCCTTGTCCGCACTCGTCGATCCCCCTGACATCACGAGGTTCCCTCAATCTGGGCGTGCACCCGTTTTGTGTCTGGGCTTCCGCCGGTGTCAGCCTCACCGGTTACGATTCTCTCGGTTTCGAGCGAGGTCCTCATGCGCTTCAAGTTCAACGCGAAGAAGACAGCCCAGGCTGCTGCGGTCATCGCTCGGCGCCACGGCGGGTCGATCAACTACATGAAGTTGATCAAGCTGCTGTACCTCGCCGATCGGCAGATGCTGCTCGACCACGGCACGGTGGTGACCGGTGATCGCCACGTCGCGATGAAGTTCGGGCCGGTGCTGAGCCAGGTGCTCAATTTGATCAACGAGGGCGCCCGCGATGAGGCCCACACTCCCTGGTTCGACTTCTTCGGAGCACCCGAGAAGTACGACGTTCAGTTGAAGCCCGGCGCGCCGAACGAGAACGATGAGCTGTCGAGGTACGAGCTGAAGTTGCTCGAGTCGATCGACGACAAGTACGGCTCGATGGATCGCTGGGCGTTGGTCGACTACCTGCACAAGAACCTACCCGAGTGGACCGACCCCGGCGAGACGAGCACTCCCATCAGCCCCGAGATGATTCTGCGGGCTGAATCGAGGTCCGACGAAGAGATTCAGCGCGTGAAGGCTGCGGCAGACGACGCCTGGTTCATCGACTCCCTGTGAAGCTCGGCGATACGTTCAAGCTCGAGCGCAACGGCGAGGGGCACCTCTGGGTCGTCATCTCGCAGCCGACCGGCGACGGCTCGATCGTGATGGTCAATCTGACCACGATGCGAAGCGGGTCGGACCTGAGCTGTGTGTTGGCCCCCGGCGACCACCCCTTCGTTCAACACGCGACCGTGATCGCGTATCAGTTTGCGAAGCTGGTGCCTCCCGAGGCGCAGCGAATGATGGAGCAACAGAAGCAGCTCTGCATTCCCGCGAACCGATGCCGCCCGCGGTGCTTCAACGAATTCGTGAAGGCTCACTGAAGTCAGACCTCATGCCGCAGAAGCTGCAGGCGATCGTTCGACTTCAACTCGGCAAGTGACGTTGTCTCAGCTCTCCCACGGGAACTGATACCGGCTCGCCGCCCGCAGCATGGCCACGGGGTACCGCGTGCCTCGCCACTCGACGAACCCGCGCAACAACGCCTTCGTTCCCTCCACTCCGATGATGCCGTGGAGCAGCGTCGTGCCCACCGGCGAGAAGATCGCCGCCCAGGCGGGAAGACGAAACAGCCTCACGCCGACGGCCGAGGTCGCGAGCTGCGCCACCGCTCCCAGACCTGCCACGCCAGCCAGCACGCCCTGCTGCGCCGCCAGCCCCACCGCCACGCCCACCCACGGCGCGAGCGTCATCGACACCAGCACCGAGGGAATCAGCACCTGCGGCACCAGGCGATACCGGCTCACCGCGCACGCCGCCTTCGCCGTGCCCCGCACCACGCCTTTGAAGTCGCGGTACATCTGCACCGAGAGCTGCTGCGCGGCTCCGACGACGGCACACCGCGCGCCCGACCGCTTCATCATCATGCCCAGCGCCACGTCATCACCCACCTCGAGCTTCAGCCACTCGAGGCCGGGCGACTTCTCGAGCGCGCTCCGGCGAACGAGCGCAAAGATGCCCGACCCGAGCGACGACTTCGAGCGGGTCCTCGACCCAATCGGCCTGAACGGCGGCCAGCACCAGCGGCGCGAACGCAGCCAGGCAGGCGTTCACCAGCGGGGTCGGTGCGGTGAAGGTCGGCAGCGCGCAGAGAAGGTCGAGGCCGCGGGTCTCGCAGTGGGCGATGGCCCGACGCAGCGTGTCCGGCGCGTAGTGAATGTCGGCGTCAGAGAGCAGCAGCCACTCGCCACTCGACTGCTCGAGGCCGCGCTGGAGCGCGTTCACCTTTTCCAACCACCCCTCGGGCAGCTCGCGCACGTGCACGGCCAGCAGGCGAGGGTCGTTCGCGGCGAGGCGGTCGGCGATGGCGCCGGTCTCGTCGGTGGAGCGGTCGTCGATGAGCACGACCTGCAGCGCGGGGTAGTCGAGGGCCAGCTTCGAGCGCAGCGCCGCCTCGAGCCCCTGCGCCTCGTCGCGCGCGGGCACGAGCAACGACACGGTGGGCCAGCTGGCGGGAGCGGGCGGGTCGAGGTGCTTGAGCCGCGGGAGCTTCAGCGTCGCGCGCACCGCCAGCCCGAAGAAGGCGAGAGCCTGCAAGGTCGCAAGGCTCGCGACGACGAGGAGCGCGGTGAGCATCAACGAACTGTCGCGCACTCTTTCTGGCAATGCGATGGGCGCCCTTTCGTTCAATCGGCACCGCAGCACCCAGGGAGTCACCCATGCGTTTCTTCGTTCTCGGCGCCACCGGCAAGACGGGCACTCAGCTGCTCGAGCTCGCCCTGCAGCAGGGCCACGCGGTCACGGCCTTCGTTCGTTCACCCCAGAAGCTGACGGCGCGGCCCGGCCTCACCATCGTGCAGGGCAGCCCGTCAGACATTCCCGCGATGGCGCGGGCGATGGTGGGCCACGACGCCGTCTTCTCGGCGCTGGCGCCGAACCTCAGCGAGACCATGAGCTCGCCCTCGAAGCGCACGTGGACGATGGCTGGCCACGCCTCGAACATCATCGCCGCGATGAAGCAGGCGAACGTGACGCGCGTGCTGGCCTTCAGCTCGGCGGGGCTGTTCCCCGGCCAGAATCTCTTCGTGCGCCTGCTCAGCTACCCGGCGCGGCACCACATGAACGACTTGAAGGCGATGGAAGCCACGTACCAGGCGAGCGAGCTGGAGTGGACGCTGGTGCGCCCGACGTGGATGGGGGCGGGCGACGATGACGCGTACCGGGTCGCGCCGGGAGCGCTGCCGGCGGGCTCGAAGGCGATGCACTTTCGCGGGCTGGCGAAGTTCATGGTCGAAGCCGCGTCGCAGGGCAGCCACCGCCGTGAGGTGATGGGCATCGGCCGATGAGCGACGCCTGAAGACACGAAGGCCCGGGTCCTCCAGCGAGTGGAGCCCGGGCCTTCTCTGGTCTGTCATGTCGTTCAGGCCGCCTGGGGCACGATGGAGGCGATGGGCTTCACGGGCTCCGACTTCTTCTTCACCTTGCGAGAGAGCTTGACGCCGAGGGTGGCGAGCACGGCGCGGCCCTGGGCGACGGCGCCCTGCAGATTGAGGAGCGCGGCGTCGAGGTCGCGCTGGCTCGAGGTGAAGGAGGCCCTGGCCTGGGCGGCGGCGGTCTCGGCGGCGGCGAGGTCGCGGAGCATGTGGGCGAGGCCATCGGCGAGGGGCGGGCCGAAGCCGTTCACGCGGCGCATCTCGGGCTCGAGGCGGCGGGCGAGGCCGGCGTCGTCACCGCGGTCGACGACGGTGAAGTACTCGGCCGAGACGATGCCGCGAATCTCGCAGATGTTGACGCACGCGGTGTTGAGCAGCCGCACGTTCTTGCGGAGCGTCTCGTACGTGATGGTCGTCTCGTCGGCGAGGCGGGCGGCGTTCTGCTTCGCGGTCGCGGCCTTGACGGTGATGGTCTCGCTGGCCTGGAGCCGGTCGTACGCCTCGACGGCGGCCGGTGTGTTGTACCCCGCGAGCGCGGCGGTGACGGTGGCTGACTGCTTGCTGGTGCTCTCGAACTTCGCGCTGATGTCAATGTTCGACGACATGGTGTTCCTCTTTCGGGTGCGGAGCGGGTTCATTCCCGCTCACGAGACAGAGGCATTGCGCTGAAGGTGCCACTCGTAACCGGGCGTGAAGCCATGGAGCGAACCTGGTTCGAGCGTCCCCAGGCCGAGACCGTGTTTCTCCCGGTGGACGAAGGGTCGGGAGGAAGTTCCTCCGAGGGGTCGAAGGGTCGGGAGGAAGTTCCTCCG
>JBEOKA010000154.1:0-13000 GCA_040275325.1 Myxococcaceae bacterium
GCGCGAGGACCGTCGCCGGAGAGCTTCCACCCAGCGCCAACGCCACCTTCACCAGCGGCCGAATGATGGGCCCGAACGATTGGCGGGTGAGCGCGAGGTTGAGGGCCTCGAGCTTCGGGCCTCCGCTCGTGTCGATGATGGCGCCCCACGTTTCGACCGCGATGACGCCGGGGTGCCACCGCTGGCCATGCGGCATCTCGAGCACCGCGCGCGTCTGAGGCGCAACGCGCCCGAGCACCTTCGCGGCCGAGCCGTCTGCCTGGAGCGCTTTCACCAATGCGGCCAGGTTCATCGCGCTGACCTCGAAGTCCATGGCCGCGGAGTCTACATTGCGCGCGCTCGTGTCGTCGGCCCTCGAACAGACTGCGGTACCGCTCTCGTGTGAGGCGCTCTCGGTTCGATTTGGCCGTGTCGATGCGCTGCTCGACATCTCGGTCTCCATCGCGCCTGGTGAGCAGGTGCTCGTCACTGGACAGGCCGCCAGCGGAAAGACGACGTGGCTCAAGTGCCTGGCGGGTCTGCAGCCGCCGACCTCGGGCCATGTGCGTTGGGGCGCCGATGACGTCGCGGGGCTCGGCATCGAAGAGCGGCGCAAGCGGCAGCGCTCCTTCGGCATGGTGTTTCAGAGCGACGCACTGTTCGACTCGATGACGGTGCTCGACAACGTGATGCTGCCGCTCACGAAGCGCCAGGTGCCGCACGACGAAGCGCTCGAGCGGGCGCGCGCGGTGCTCGAGCGCGTCGGACTCTCCTCGGCTCACCGCAAACGCCCCGAGGAGCTGTCGGGCGGCATGAAGAAGCGGGTCGGCGTTGCGCGCGCCATCGTCGCCCAGCCGTCGATTCTGCTCGCCGATGATCCCTTCGCGGGGCTCGACCCCTCCACAGAACGATCAATCGCCGAGCTGCTGCTCGAGGTCTCGCGAGGGCGAACGCTGGTGACGGCACTGCCCGATCCGGTCGCGTCGTTGCCACTTTCTCGCGTGCTGCGCTTCGAGCAGGGCCGGCTCGGGAGCGTCGCGTGATTCGTGCGCTCGGAGCCTTCGGTCTCGGCGTCGCGCGGCTTACGGGCGCGCTCGCGTTGGTGCTCGCGCGTACGACCTTGAACCTGCCGCGGCTCGATCGGCGGGAGCTCTTTCGCAGCATCGTGCTGTTCGGCTACCGGTCGCTCCCGCTCGCGCTGATGGCGGCGATGCTGATCGGCTCCACCGTCGTGCTGCAGGCCGGCGTGTACGCGGTGAAGTTCGGGGCGCGGCTCTACACGGGCTGGGCTGCCGGCTACGCGCTCACGCGGGAGTTCGGGCCGTTGCTGCTGGGGCTCGTGATGGCCGCTCGAATTGGCGCCCGAAACGCCGCCGAGCTCGCGCTGCTGAACGTGAATGGGCAGATCGAAGGCCTGCGCGGAATCTCACTCGATCCCTTTCGCATTCTCGTGGCGCCCCGGGTCGTGGGCAGCGCCGTCGCGATCACCTGCCTCGGGAGCGTGACGTTCCTGGTCGCCGTCTGCTTCGAGGCCGTGTCGTCGTACTTCTCGCTCGGCCTGCCGCTGCGTGTCTTCTTCGACTCGTACCAGGACATGTTGCGCGTCGGAGATCTGATCGGCGGGCTCGCCAAGACGCTCGCGTTCGGGCTGGCCATTGCGCTGGTGTCGACGGTCGCCGGCCTGCGCGCGAAAGGCGGTGCCGTCGGTGTGGGGCAAGCCGCTGCCTCGGCCGTGGTGCTGAGCTGCGCGGCGATCTTCTCGCTCGATCTCGTGCTCACGCCTTTCCTCACGAGGTTGTTCGGGTGAGCGCGCTCCTTCGCATCTTCGGCGCGCCGGCGATTCTGTTCGCCCGAACGCTCTCGGCCATTCGCCAGCACGGCGTCGACCGCCGCGCGACGACGGTGCAGCTGGTGGAGATCGGCTCGAAGTCGTCGCTGTTGATCGTCTCGGGGCTCGCCTTCTTCGGTGCCGTGATGGTGACGATCGCCTGGGCGCAGACGCGCAAGTACACGGGCAACATCACCGTCGTCGGCCCGGCGTACTTCGAGCTGATGTTGCGGGAGTTCGCGCCGCTGCTCGTCGCCATTCTCGCGGCCTCTCGCGTCGGAGCGTCGACCAGCGCCGAGCTCGCAGCCATGTCGGTGAACGAACAGATCGAAGCGCTCGAACTCTGCGCGGCCGATCCCATCGCCGAGTTGGTGACACCGCGCCTCGTCGCTTCGCTGATCGCCCTGCCCGCGCTGATGGTGATCGGCACCGTCGCCGCTGCGGCCTCGGCCAGGCTCGTCGTGACGATCGCCTTCGGCGCCGATGGCAGCGCGTTCACCGACGCCCGCTTCGTCGACGCCACCGACATTCTCTGCGCGCTCGTGAAGGCCCTGTTCTGCGGCGCCTTCATTCCCCTCGCGGCGGCAGCCCGTGGACTCAAGGCGAAGGGTGGCGCTCCCGCGGTCGGAGAGGCCGTGACGGCGGCCGTCGTCGACGCCTCGATGGGCTGTCTGTTGATCGACTTCGTCGTCGCGGCCGCGTTCCTGCTGATCGGAGTGTGAGTGGAGACGCTCGAGCTCACCGGCATCGTGAAGCGCTTCGGTGACGTCACCGTGCTCGACGGGCTGTCGGTCTCCATTCCGCTCACCGGGCTCACGTTCATCGTCGGCAAGAGCGGCTCGGGAAAGAGCGTGTTGTGCCGCCTGGCCGTGGGGTTGCTGAAGCCCGATGTTGGCGAGGTGTCGCTGCTGGGGAATCGCGTCGACACGATGCCCGAGCGGCAGCTCTCGGCGCTGCGCGCGAAGGTGCCGTACCTCGTCCAGGGCCCCGCCCTGCTCGACTGGCTCACGCTCGAGGCCAACGTCGCGCTCGCGGCGAAGGAGCTGCCTGACGACGGCCGCATCGAACGCGCGATCGAGCGCATGGGGCTGAGTGCGTTGCGAGATCGCTATCCGCCGCAGGTGGGGCCCGGCATTCGCAAACGCACCGCCATCGCCCGCGCCCTGGTGCTCGAGCCGCGCTGTCTGCTGCTCGACGAGCCCACGACGGGCCTCGATCAGGTCGCCGCGAATCAGGTGAACGAGGCGCTCGAGGCCGTGCGCGACGCAGGCCTGGGCGCGATGGTGGTGTCACACGACTACGCCGCGCTGGAGCGGCTGGCCGACCGAGTGGTCGAGGTGCGTCAGGGCGTGATCGGCTACCAGGGGCAAAAAGCAGGCTTTCTCGAAGGGCCGAAGTAAGCGCAGAGGGCGTATGGACGAGTCACGTCTCGAGCTGAAGGTGGGCGCGCTGCTGTTGGCCGCCGTCGTGGGCACGCTGGGCCTGCTCTATTCGATGGGCGAACTCTCGTTCTCGAGCGGCCGCAACGTCACCATCGACTTCTCGCACACGGGCAACGTGGTGAAGGGCGCGCCGGTGAAGCTGGGCGGCGTGGTGGTGGGCAGGGTCGACTCGATCGAGCTGCTCGCCGATCGCCGAGACGATCACGGCGACCCGATGCCGGTGAAGATGACGGTCAGCATCTCGGAAGCGACCGAGAAGGCGCTGCGCACCGACTGCGCGATCACCGTCTCGAGTCAGGGCCCGCTGGGAGAGCCGTACCTGGAGATCTGGCCCGGCAGCAGCCCGCAGCCCCACGTCGCGTCCGTTCCCATTCGAGGCATCGACGCGCCCCGCATCGACATCGTCTCGAACCGGCTCGCCAAGTTCCTCGACTCGGCGTCGAAGGTGCTCGAGAGCGACCCGGAAGCGATGGCAAAGCTGGTGAAGGGCTTTGGTGGACTGACCTCGACGGTCGACGGCGTGCTCACCGAGAACCGCACGCAGATCAAAGATCTCGCGCAGGAGCTGTCGGTGGCCGCGAAGGATCTGCGCGTGCTCGCCGCGATCGCCCGCAAAGAGATGGAGCCCGGTGGCCGCACGAACTCGATGATCGACGACGCAGCCAGCGCGGCGCGGCTCGCGAAGAACGACCTGCCCGAGCTCTCGAAGAAGGCCTCGACCGCGCTCGGAGGCATCGCCGCCGTCTCGGGTCAGCTCACCGAAGAAGACGGCAAGCGGCTCAAGGACATGATCGTGAAGTACCAGGCGGCGGGAGAGAAGGTCGACGTGCTCGCGGGCCGCGCCGACAAGCTGCTCTCGAAGCTCGAGGCCGGTGACGGAACGATCGGCGCGCTCATGAAGGACAAGCAGGCCTACGACGATCTCAAGTCGCTGCTCGCCGACCTGCGGAAGAACCCGTGGAAGATGCTCTGGAAGGACTGAGGTACAGTCCTCCGCGTGCGCCTCCCGTTCCTACTGGTGGCCCTGGTCATGGGCTGCGGTGTGGTCGAGCAGCAAGCAGCTTCGCAGCAGCACGCTCCGCTCGTCGGAGGCAACGTCGATGACGGCGGCTTTCGCGACGTCGTCATGCTGCGTGCCGTCTTCACCAACGACGCCGGCGTGACGCAGGGCTTTGCGTGCACCGGAACCGTCATCACCCCGACGGTCGTGCTCACCGCGGCGCACTGCCTCAACGAGAACGGCGGTCCATCGGGCTACGCCCTCACCGGCGTCTTCTTCCACGATTTCGACATTGCCCCGCCGACGAACAGCGCGCTGTGGGTGCCCGTCACGAGCTGGCTGCGGCACCCGAGCTGGAGCGCGGGCTCAGCGATGAACACCGACATCGGGCTCGTGCAGCTGCCGGCTCCGATTCCCGGCGTGACGCCGTCTCCGTATCTGAACCGGCCCCTCGCAGTGGCAGACGTCGGCCAGCCCATGAAGGTCGTCGGCTACGGCATCACCTCGAGCGGAGGCACGGGCGCAGGCACCCGGCGATATGTGACGCTGCCGCTGCGAGGCCTCACGACGCAGCACCTTCAGCTCGGCAACATGTCGACCGCTGGCATCTGCAACGGCGACTCGGGTGGGCCTTCGTTTCTCACCGCGCGTGATGGTGTGCGGCGCGTCGCAGGCGTGCACTCGTGGACGCAACCGTCGGGCAACTGCATGGACGGCCTCGACACCCGCGTCGATCTCTACGGCCCCTTCATTCGGCAGTTCATCACCGACCACAGCGGAGCGAGCTGCGTCGAAGACGGGCTGTGCGCGAGTGGCTGTGCATCTCCCGACCCCGACTGTGTCTGCGGCGCCGACGGCACGTGCAACGCGCAGTGCCCGAACCTGTTGACCGACCCCGACTGCCCAGCCGAATGCGCCGCTGATGGAATGTGCTCGACGCTCGCCTGCCCCCGGCTCGACCCCGACTGCACCGCCGAGCTCGCGACCTGCACACAGGACACGCAGTGTCAGTTCCGCACGTGCGCGACCGATCCGCAGCGGCCGAACAGGTACTGCTCACGACCGTGCACCGCGACCTGCCAAACCGGCACGAGCTGTGTCGGCTCCCTCTGTCTGCAGCCGCAACTCCCGACCGCGATGGAGGGTGAGCCCTGCACGGTGGGCACGACCTTCTGTCTGTCGAACACCGTCTGCGCCTCGGCAGCTGGAGCTGCCCTCGCCTGCCGCCGCACGTGCATGACCGATGTGCAATGCGCGACCACCGATGAGTGCGTTGTGGGTCAAGGCGCTGCACGCGTGTGCGTGAGAAAGCCGCCTGAAGCGATGCCCGGAGAGGTGTGCATGGTGGGCGTCACCAGATGTCTCAGCGGAACGACCTGCACCGGACTTCCAGGTGGAGCGACGACGTGTCGTGCGACCTGCACCACCGACGCGAACTGCGCGATGAGCGACGAGTGCGTCGACGGCGTGAACTCGGTTCGGCTGTGCATTCCACGCGCTCCACCCGTGATGGCGGGCCAGCCCTGCACGCCGGGTATCTCGCGCTGCGTGGCGCCGACTGCGTGCACCGGAATCGCGGGCCGAGCGACGACGTGCCGCGCGACCTGTCTGATGGATTCGCAGTGCGCTGCGACCGACGAGTGCGTTGCAGCGCAGGGAAACCTCCGCGTGTGCGAGCCGAAGCCGCCCGAAGCGATGCTCGGTGGAGCGTGCACGATCGGCGTCACCCGATGTCTGGGTGCGACGACCTGCACCGGTTTGCCGGGCGCTCCCACGACGTGTCTCGAGACGTGTGAGATCGAATCCGATTGTCCAGCCGAGTCCTTCTGCGCGCGCGGCCAGAACGACGCCGGTGTCTGTCAGAAGCAGCCGCTGTTCCTCGAGCCCGTTCCGATGATGCAGCCTGCGGCACCGAAGACTGGCTGTTCGGCGACAGGCGACCTCGAGCTGGCGCTTGCTGTGTTGTTGCTCACGGTGCGACGCTTCCGCGCACGATGACGCAGCGAGCCCGCCTTCCCGTGAATGTCAGACCCGCGCGGTATGTGCGGCCCATGACCAACAAAACCGAGACTGACATTCCGACGCTGCAGCTTCGTGTGCTGGAGAAGATTCAGGCTGAGCTGAGCCGTCTGAATGAGAAGAGTGACGAGACGAACAAGCGACTCGACGAGACGAACAAGCGACTCGACGAGACGAACAAGCGCCTCGATGAGACGAACGAGCGCCTCGAGAACGGGCTGGGCAGTGTCAGGCGCGAGATGCACGAGGGCTTCACCCGACTCCGCACCGAGCTCGTCCAGCTCCGGAAAGACGTGGACGACGGGCTGACGTCGCTGAGCGAAGAAATGAACGTTGGCTTCACCGCGTTCCGCCAGCAGAACGATCGCCGCGCCCTCGATCACGAGCGCCGCATCAGGGCCATCGAGCGGCAGCTCGCCCGTCGCCACTGAGCATCACTGGAGCACTGCACCGCTCCACCGTGGGGCAGCACACATCACCTCCATCGACGATCCGCGCACTTCGCGGCTGGCATCACCCCTGCTGAGCCTCCCTTCACCTGCGGCATCTTCGTCACAGGGCACCAGGGAGCTCACCGATGGAAGTTCGATTCTGGGGTGTTCGTGGCAGCGTGGCGTCCTCTGGTTCAAACGTCGCGCGCATCGGTGGCAACACGTCGTGCCTCGAGGTCGTGAGCCAGGGTCATCGACTCATCCTCGACGCAGGCACCGGCATTCGTGGGCTCGGTGAGACGTTGCTCGCCCAGCAGCCTGTGAAGGCAACGATGCTCTTCTCGCACCTGCATTGGGATCATGTGCAGGGCTTCCCCTTCTTCACGCCCGCGTACCTGCCGAACTCCGAGTTCGTGATGTACGGCCCCGGCGCTGACGGTGAGCAGCAGCTGCGCTCGGTGCTGTCGAAGCAGATGGAGCCGCCGAACTTCCCCGTTCCCCTCTCGGCCATGCGCGCGAAGATGGACTTCCGCTCGGCGGTGAATGGCCAGGTCATCGAGACCGGCCCGTTCCGCGTGACGCCCGTCGAGCTGCCGCACCCGCAGGGCTGCATCGGGTACCACATCGAGGCTGAAGGAAAGCGCTTCGCCTATTGCACCGACGTCGAGCTCACCCTCGAGAGCCTGCAGCGCGAGCTGGGAGACGTCATCGAAGGCGTCGACGCGCTGGTGCTCGACGCGCAGTACACGCCCGACGAGTACGACGGAAGAGTCGGGCCGCCGAAGAAGGGCTGGGGCCACTCGACGATGATCGAGGCGGCGCGCATCGCGAAGGCCACCGACGCACACCGGCTCTTCCTCTTCCACCACGACCCCGCGCACACCGACGATCAAGTCGAGACGATGGCGGAGCAGGCGCGGCAGATCTTTTCGCTCGCCGAGCCCGCGCGTGAAGGCAAGCGCATCACCCTCTGATTGGGAGCCGCCACGAATGAGTGCACTTGCTGCTTGTGCGGCTCCGGGCGCCGCGATGGACTCGCTCCTCGCTGGCCTCACCATGACGAAGAAGCCCGACGATCCATCCTCCGTGTTGTTGTCGGTCGGCGGGCTGGTCGGGCAAGAGGTCAACCTCGACGCCTTCCTGGCCCAGGTCGTCGATCGCGTCGCCGCCTCGATGCAGGCCGATCGCGGCACGCTGTACCTGGTCGACTACCCCCGCGGAGAGCTCTTCAGCCGCGCCGCACACCTTCCCGAGATCAAACAGATTCGCCTGAAGCTCGGACAGGGCGTCGCGGGTGCCGTCGCCGAGAGCGGCACGCTGGTGAACATTCCCTCGACGCGCGACGAGTCACGCTTCAACCCCGACATCGACAAGATGACGGGCTACCGAACCAGCTCGCTCCTCGCGGTTCCGCTGCGCGACGGCGCCGGCGACGTGTTCGGGGTGCTGCAGGTGCTCAACAAGCTCGGCGGTGGGCGTTTCGACGCCGACGACGAGAAGCGGCTCTCTGATGTCGCCGCCCAGGTGAGCCAGGCGCTGCAGGCCACCTCGCTCTACACCGAGCTCAAACGAGCGCGGGCTCGGCCCGAGCAACCCGTCGGCTACTTCTTCAACAAGGTCATCGGTGAGTCGGCGCCGATGCAGGCCATCTACAAGATCGTGCAGAAGGCCGCGGGCACCGACGCGACCGTGCTGCTGCGAGGTGAGTCGGGCACCGGCAAAGAGCTCTTCGCCCGCGCGGTGCACGTGAACTCGCGCCGCCGCGACAAGCCGTTCGTGAAGGTCGACTGCGCCGCCCTGCCCGGCTCGCTCATCGAGAACGAGCTCTTCGGCCACGAGAAGGGCGCCTTCACGGGTGCCGAGCAGCGGCAGATGGGCAAGTTCGAGGTCGCCAACGGCGGCACCGTCTTCATCGACGAACTGGGCGAGCTGCCGTTGCCGGTGCAGGGCAAGCTGCTGCGCGTGCTGCAGGATCGCGAGTTCGAGCGCGTCGGCGGCACCCAGACGGTGCAGGTCGACGTTCGCATCGTCGCCGCCACCCACCGCGACCTGGCCCAGATGGTGCGCGACGGGAAGTTCCGCGAAGACCTCTACTACCGCATCAAGGTCGTCGAGCTCGTGCTGCCCGCCCTGCGCGATCGCGGCCCGGAGGATCTCGAGCGCATCGCGCGGCACTTCATCGCCACCGCCACCCGCAAGCACCACATCGGCAAGGAGCCGAAGCTCTCCATCGCCGCCCTCGATCGCCTGAAGACGTACCAGTGGCCCGGCAACGTGCGAGAGCTCGAGAACTGCATCGAGAGCGCGGTGGTGTTGTGTGACGGCGAGATCCTGCCCGAGCACCTGCCGCTGCCCGACACCAACCGGCTGCCCGCACCGCCAGCACAGCTCTCTGAAAAGTCCCCTTTGGCGGAGCAGCCGCTCACCCTCGCCGAGGTCGAGAAGCGCCACATTCTGGGCGTGCTCGAGCGCGCGCAGGGCAACCGAACGCACGCCGCGAAGCTGCTCGGCATCGGCCGCAACACCCTGGGTCGCAAGCTGAAGGAATACGGGCTGGCGGAGTAGCTGGAATCGCTCCACCCGTTTCTGGCATCACAGCGCCATGGACTCGCTCGTGGTGTCGCCGCCTCAACGGCCTCCGTTGCTCCTCAGGCCGATGCTGTGGCTCGCGAGGCGCATCACGGGGAAGGACCCGCTGCCCGGGCGGCTGCTCGCGTGGTTTCCCAAAGGCGCCGTCGGCGTGGGCGTGTTCGAAGCGCTGGCGGCTGGAGCCCCAGACGATCTCGACGGTCGCAGCCTCGCCACCGCGCGAATCGTCTCGAGCGCCGTCGCAGGCTGCCCCTTCTGCCTCGACATGAACGCCGCCACCTGGAAGCGCGCGGGCCTGAGCGATGACGAGCTGCGCTCGCTCGTCGAGCTTCGGCGCGCCGACTGGAGCGCGCTCGGGGTTCGCCCCCACCTCGCGGCCCGCTACGCCGAAGCGTTGAGCGTCACGCCGGTGGTGGTGCCAGCCGAGCTCGCGAACGCGCTGCGAGACGCCTTCACGCCCAGAGAGCTGGTCGTGCTCGCCACCACCATCGCGCAGGTGAACTTCTGGTCGCGCTTCAACCAGGGGCTCGGCGTTCCGTCGGCGGGGTTCTTCGACGAGTCCGTGTGCAGGCTCCCATCGCGAACCTGACGGCTGGAAAGCACGCTCACGTCATGGTGCAGTTGCGGGTCCATGCGATCCTTCGCCCTGCTCGCCGTGATGCTCGCCGCGCCCGCCTTCGCGCAGATCACCATCGTCAACGACGCGCCTTCGCCGTCCGAGGTCGGCCGGTACCACGTGCTCAAGGCCAGTGAGCTCACGCTCAAGCTCGACACCCAGACGGGCGTCACCTGGAGCCTCTGCCCGCACCCGAAGAAGGCCGGCAAGTCGACGTGGTGCAAGTTCAACGCGAACCCGCTGCCCGCTGGCCCCTCGGGCCGCTACCGCATCGCCGAGGCGTTCCAGATCATGCTGGTCGACTCGGTCAGCGGCCGCACCTGGAGCCGCTGCGAAGACCCGACGCCCGAGAAGAAGCTCTCGTGGTGTCAGGTCGACGACTGAAGCAGCCCGCGCAGCTGCGCCTCCGAGCGCGCGCCGACCTGCAGCGCCTTCACCGTGCCGCCTTCGACCACCGCGAGCGACGGCGTGCCCATGACGTGAAAGGCCTGGGCGAGCGGCATCGCCTCCATCACGTTGATCTTCACGATGGAGTCCGAGCCGATGGCGTCGATGGCCTTCGACATGGGCCGGCACATCGCGCAGGTCGGGCTCCAGAAGTACACGAGCAGTCGCGCGGCCTGCTTCTGGCCATCACTCAAGAACGGCGTCAGCTCGGGCACCTGCTTGCCGATGGCCTTGCGTGACAGCACCACGGGCAACAGCTGCAGGCCCACCATGAGGGCGAGGACGACGAGGGCGACCCACATTCCGAAGCTCATGCCTCGAGAGATGCAGGCCGGGCCTTCGAGGATTCGTCAAACCAGCCGAACGTAGTCGCGCTGCATCAGGCTCACGACAGCGGTCGAGACGGCCAGATCGTCGATGGGCGAGTGATCGAGCGCACCCTGCATGGTGCCCCAGTTGATGATCAGCTGGAGCACGTCGAGCTCTTCGGGCGTCAGATCGCGCAGCGCCGGCGACATCGGCACGGCGAGCGTCAAGGTCGCGTCGAGCGCGGGCAGATCGTTCTGAATGCGGCGCAGCTCGTCGAGTTGGCGCAGCGCGTCCATCAGCAGGGCTTCGGTCGACGAGTCGAGCTCGACCATGAACTCCTGCGGGTCGGGCGGGCGAAGCTCGAACTCACCGCGCTCCCAGGTCACCACGCGGTTGAAGCTCTTCTGCGGGCCCAGGTCGTGGTTGTCGTCGATGACCGCGTAGTAGACCTTGCCCTGGCGCAGGTAGATCTTGGCTTCGCGGTCTCCGTTCACCACGAGCACGCCGTTCTTCTTCGACGTGTAGAAGAGCTGCAGCAGGTCGGGCAGCGGAACCTCTTCGAGCTTGCCCGTCATGGCCGTCTTCGTCTGCTTGGCCGACTGCTGGGCTGCGACCTGCTCGAGGTTCTGCTTCACCTGCGCGTCGGTCATCTCGGCGCTCTGGCCCGCCTTCACGAGCTTCAAGATCGAGGTGCCGATGAGAATGCGGTCGCCTTCCTTGATGCGCGACGGCTTCAGAATCTTCTCGCCGTTGACGAAGGTGCCGTTGGTCGAGCCGAGATCTTCGATGTTCAGCTTGCCGGCGGCCCAGGTGATCTTCGCGTGTTTGCGCGAGACCATGTCTTCGACGAGCACCATGTCGAGCTCGCTCGAGCGGCCGATGACACAGGGCTTCTCGGACTTGAGCGGAAACTCGCCGCCCTGGTACTTGCCCGAGATGAACTTGAGTGCGTACTGATCACCCACGATGGGAACTCCTGCTGACAGGGGCCGCGGTGAGCATCACTCAACCGACCCATCATTCACAGTGTCTTTACCGATGTCGCGGACGAGCCCGAGGTACATCTCGGCGCTCTTGTTGCCAGGACTCCGCGCGAGCACGTCTTCCCACACCTTGACTGCTTCAGCCCGCCGCCCCGCCGAGTACAGCGCGATGCCGTAGTGCACACGCCCGGGCAGGTAGTTGGGGTTGATGTTCAACAACTCTTCGAACTCGGTGATCGCGCCCGCGACGTCACCCAGATCGCGCAGCGCATCGGCGAGCTTGAGCTTGATGTCGACGAACGTGGGGCCCAGCGCGAGGGCGCGGCGGTACTCCGAGACGGCCTCTTCGAGCATGCCCGCGGACGAGAAGACGTTCGCGATGTCGGCGTACATGTTGGCGATCTTGCCCTTCACGTACGGGTCCATCTTGTTGGGGCTCGAGCGCTGGCGGCTGATGGCGGCCTGGTAGACCTCCTTCGCCTCGCGGTACTTCCCCATGTCGTTGTAGATGACGGCGAGGTTCAGCGCGGCATCGGTGTACGCGGGGTTGATGCGCAGGGCGGCCTCGAACGCCCGCTGCGCCCGGGCGAACTGACCCTGATCGTGATAAATGACGCCGAGCATGTTGTAGACGTCAGCGAACGACTGATTCCGCTCGACGACCTGCGTCAGGTACTTCTCGGCCTGGGCGTACTGCTTCTTCTCGAAGTAGCCGCGACCCAACGTGAGCGTTTGTTTGAGCGCGTCGTCCATCGGGACCCCTCGGGAAGCGTGGCTGCGTACCCTACAAGAGCCCACGCGGAAAGAGGAACTCGCCCCTCGAGTCCTCCACGAGTGACAACCGACGGGTCGCCTTCTCGTCGACGGGGCGATCGGGCAGGCGGCCGACGAGGTGGTAGTCCTCGCTCACCTCGACGCCCTCCTTCTCGGAGCGGATGTACCAGGCGTCGACCGTGAACTGACGCTGCTCGATGCGGCGGTACCGATCGGCCTCCTGCACGTCCAACCCCTCGGCCTGTGGAATGTCACCGGCCTGGAGCGCACGGCGGCGGCGCTCGAGCGCGCGCAGAATCGCGTTGAGTCGAGGCGCGGGCCCATCGACGGGCTTCCACACGTCGTCCTTCTTCACGAAACGAACGCGCTCGAAGCCCAGCGAGCTGATGGCGACGCCGTCTTTCGTGCCGGTGAAGTCGAGCGTGCCGCTCACGGTCGCGCTCTGTTGATCGGTCGCGACGATGACGGACAGCCGCTGGTAGTTGACCCGCTGGCCCTCGAGCGTGCCCGCGGCGTCGAACGTCTCACCGGGCTGCTCCTGGCGTTTGAGCAGGGTGATGAGCTCGTTCTCGGGCCCGGCGGC
>JBEOKA010000155.1:0-40647 GCA_040275325.1 Myxococcaceae bacterium
GCGACGACGACGAGGGCCGACGGAACGAGCCAACGTCGCGCTGAGGGCAGCTTGACGATGAGAAACCCGGCGGCGACCGACAGCGAGACGAGCGTCGCGAACGACTGGGTGAACGAGAGGGCGAGCACCACCAGCGCGCCGAGCGCGAGCAGCACGCCTCGACGCAGGGGCCAGCACACCCACGCGATGGCGGCGACGGCAGAGGCCACGAAGTCGGGGTTCCCCAGCGTCGACGAGCGCGCCATGCGCCCCGAGGCGCCGAACGTGAAGCCGCCGAAGGCCTGCAGCACCGTCAGGCCGCACACGACGAGCAACGCCGCGCCGATGATGGTGGCCGTCTGCCGCTCGTCGATTTCCATCGTCGCGAACGAAGCGACCACCAGCGCGCCGAGAAGGAGCACGGTCGTCGAAGGCGCGCTCCAGGACTCATGAAGGGCGGCGCTCAGCCCAACCGCCCCTGCAAACCCAAGCATCGGCACCGACAGTCGTCGCCAATTCTTGTACACCGACGGCAACGACAGCAGCACGGCCAGACTCAGCACGACCAGCTTCGGCGTGTGAAACGCAGACTCGAGCGACGGCACGAAGACGATGAGCACCAACGCGACGGCGACTGGCGGCAGCCACTTCACGGGGCGGGCACGAACTCGTACGTCAGCGCACCACCGGCTTCGCGCACCACCCACTGGTAGTCGCCGCTCGAAAGCGACTCCGTCTGCGCTTTCGGGAGGTGCGTTCTCACGTACCCATCACCTGCGCGTCCCTCGAGGCCGTCGAACGTCGAGGCGAGGTCGAGGTCGACGGTGACGGCCTGACTGGTGGTGCCTGGCGCGAGGTCTCCGATGCGCGTGTTCCGTCGAAAGTCACTGCCGAGGTACAGGTTGAGGAACGGCGTCGTCGTCTCGTTGCGAACGGTGACGATGGCGGGCCTGCTGCGGTGGTTCCACGAGAGCCCGAGCACCAGCGCGCCCAGCAACACGAGCCAGCCCGGCGCCGCGAGCGCGAGGAGCGGGCCCGTTCTCGTCGCGAGCCACGCCAGCGTCGCCGCGCCTGTCAGCCCGCCGAGGAACCCGAGGGCGGGCACGATGACCACCGTGAGGTACGCCTGGGTCTCGCGTGAGCTCGTGAGCAGACTGGCGACGCCGTACGACGAGAGCGCGCCGACGAGCAACCCAGCGCCGCCTCCGAGCACGAACCCGAGACAGCCGAGGCCGACACGCTTGTTCATGACGTCTTTCGCATGGCGCTGTCGTCCCAGTTGCCGAAGCGCTTCTTCGCCGCGCAGTTCTTCACCAGCGTCGCGAGCCGCGTGGCGAACTCGTTCTTCTGTTTGCGTTGCTCTTCGATGTTGCCCGCACGAACGCGTCGGTACAGCGCCGGGCACGCGTCGAAGAACGCGCGGGCGCCTGGCACGGCGTCGAGGGCCGCGAGAATGTCGGGGGCGACGACGAAGCCCTTCGTCGAGAGGTCGGGCAGCACCCGCTCGCCCGCGGGCGTCATGCGGCCCTCTTTGATGAGGCGGCGCGCGCGCTCCTTGTTCAGCTCGGTCCAGTTGCTCTTCGGCCGACGGGGCGTGAAGCGCTGGGCGCGGCGGGTGGCGTCGAACTTCTTCGCGAGCCCGTCAATCCACCCGAAGCAGAGCGCCTCTTCGACGGCGTCGAGGTACGAGATTCCCTCGCCCTTCTCTTTCAGCTCGGCGACGAGCCAGATTTCGGTCTTCGTCGCGTGGTGCTTCTCGAGCCACGCGCGCCATTGTTTGCGCGTCTTCGCTTCGACGGTCTCGGTGATGGCCGGCACGGCGCAGAGCGTATGCTGTCAGCCATCGACTCTGCATTCACAAGGAAGGTTCGGCTCATCGCCTTCACCACGCTCGTGCTGTCGTGCGTTCACTCGCCGCAGATGGACGCAGAGGTCGAGCGCGGCGTGGCGGCAGCGGCGACTCCGTACAAGCGCCCCACCGCCAACGCTCCCAGAATTGCCGGCTCGGCCGCGCTCGAGCAGGTCTCTTGCCCTGCGCCGCGCAGTCAGCTCACGTGGGACCAACTGATCGACTGCGCCGACTCCGAAGGCAGCTCAGGCGACCCGCGCGTCGCAGCGGCGCTCTGGGCCAGGGTGGCCTCGATGGGCGAGACGTCACAGCAGCGGTGCCTTGCGTTCGCGCGACTCCAGCAACGCACCATCGTTCGCTGAGCAGAGGGACCATGAAGACGGCCATTCGCATTCGCGGCGCCGAGCACCTCGACCTCATCGCCGAAGAGTCGCTGCACCTACTGGTGCTGCTCTTCGGCAACGGGCTCGAAGGAGACGTGCGGCTCGAAGGGGCGACGGCCGATGCCGTCGACGTGCTGCGAGGCCTCACGCTGAAGGTGGGCTCGTGCAAGCCCATCGACCCGCCGACCGACTCGACGCTGTATCAGCCTGGCGACGAGTGTTACCGGCAGCACCCAGACGCGCGGGTCTTTCTCTGCCCGGCGCCCGTCTCACTTTCGACGGCGAAGTGAGCGCACGAGCACGAGCACGCCGAGCCCGAGCGCACCACCGACCGACTCACAGCCACGCGTCGCGGGCTGCTGCTGCGGCGGCGGCTGGGGCGTCGAGACGGCAGAGGCAGGCGTGATGATGGGCGCGTTGTCGAGGAACACCTCGGGTGCGCCTTCTTCCCGCAACACCTCGATGCGCAACGACGAAGGCAACGAACGCGCGTCGACGTCGGGCGGGTTGACGCGCCCGCGCGAGAAGGGAATCACGAAGCCCTGCTCGGTCGTCAGCTGCGCGCTGGTCTCCAAGCCCGAGCCATTGCACGACACATGCATCTTCGCCCGATGCTCGTTGCTCACGTCCGGGAGCGAGGCGTTGAAGGAAAACGCCGGGTCTTTGTTCATGTCGCGCGGCGAAATCGTCGTGTACAGCCGGGTGAGCACCGGGCTCTCGTCGAACAGGGTCTGGGCGTCTTGTACCGGTTTGACGATGCGCTCCCAGATTTCATCGGCCATCGCCTGAGGCCGGAAGTCGGGCGGTGGCGCCATCGGCTTGAAGAAGCGGTAGCTCTGGAAGAACGTGTCGGCGGTGACGGTCGCCGGCTTCGGCAAATACTTGAGCAGAATCGCCTTCAGCGGGCCGGGCAGCGCGAGGCCCTGCGAGAACGTCGGCGCGAGGTACCGGTTGGCGAAGAGGTAGTCGATGAAGGCCTCGGGCGTCGACGACGCAGCCAGGTCGGCCTTCGTCCCGAAGCGCCGGGGCGGCGCGAGCACGTTGCGCATCACGACGCTGGGGCCCGCGTACTCGGTGACGAAGCTGTGGCGGTCTGGCGCCTCGCTCACCGCCGCGATGACGACGTCGTTGTAGTTGCGCCCTCCGCCCTGCCAGTCGATGCGGGCGTCGTTCAGGACGGTGTGGTGGTAGTTGCGGGGAATCGCGCGGCCGTTGCCCAACATCCACACCTGGACGCCCATGTTCGGCGTCGCGCCCACGCCCGTGAGCGTGATGGGAATCGAGCCAACGTCGCTCTGGTAACGCAGCACCACCGGCTGCAGGTCGCCCGTGGTGTTGCCGGCGCGCAGCTTGAGGGCGAGGAAGAAGCCGCCCGGCCTGATGTACGGGTCGACGGCGGCCTCGGTGCCGGCGGGCACGAAGAAGCGGTTGGTGCGCAGCCAGTCGAGCATGTCGGTCTTCGAGTCGGCGCGCAGCACCGCGTAGTCGTACGGGCCGACCGAGTCCTGCACGACGAGCACCGGCGGGCCTGCCCCCGCATCCAGGAAGCCACTCGCGGAGGCACCTCCGCCGGCGTTCCCGAAGGCCGTGCCACCACCCGTTCCAGCCGAGGCACTGAAGCAGCCGGGGTCGAAGGTGGTGTCGAGCTGGTAGCGCGGCTGCGTCGTCGAGGTGAGCTGCACGAAGAGCTCGTCAGAGCCCAGCTCGAGCGTCGGCACGGCGGGCATCGGCAAGAGCCAGCCGAACTCCGAGGCGTTCGCGCCGGAGTAGACGACCTGCACGTGCGCGGTGACTTGACCGTTCTTCACGGCGAAGAGAATTCGTTCTCCGGCCTGCACGACCGGCACGGTGGGGTTCGGCGGCGCGAAGCAGCCACAGGCGTCGGCTTCGGAGGCCGCGAGCATCACGACGAGACAGCTCAGCAACCAGAGGCAGGTCTTCACGTCATCTCCAGGGAATGGGGCGGCCGCGCGTTCGACACGCGAGCGACGATTCCTGGGACATCGGCGGGGTGGGCGGCTACGAAAGGGCCGTGTCCGAGACCGCTGAAGTCTGTCTGCTGAACATCGGGCCGAAGCAGCGCGCGCTCCGCATGCGCTTCGGCGTCATCTCGTTCGTCATCGCGCTGGGCGTGGGCACGGCGCTGGTGCTGACGCAGGTGCCCTTCTGGTGGCGACTGACGCTGTTCCTGCCGTTCGTGATGGCGACGACGGGCTTCTTCCAGGCCAGACGAAAAACCTGAATCAACCTGGCGTCGCGCGGTCTGCGCGACCTCGACACCGGAGCCGAGAACGTCGCCGACGAGCTCGAGAAGCGCGCGCTCGCAGCGCAGGGCAAGAAGGTGCTGACCGAGTCGCTGGTGTGGGCGGTGGTGCTGACGGCCCTCGTCACCGTGCTGCCGCTCTGAGGAAGCTCACGGAACGCCGCCATCGGCCAGACAGACGCCGACGGGGTACCAGCAGCCTGAGACAGCTCGCGCTCACCGCAACTTCCGATAGACCTCTTCGTACCGGCCGACGCGGTGCTTCCACCCGAGCGGCAGCTGCATGCCGTTGCGCATGAGCGCCTCCCACCGCGCGCGGTACTCGCCAGCGCCGCTGCCCCACACCTCGAGCGCGCGCCGCACCGCCCACGACAAGCCGCCCTCGTCGAAGTTCTCGAACACGAAGCCGGTGCCGCGCCCCGACCGTGGGTTGTATTGCCAGACGGTATCGGCCAGCCCGCCAGTCTTGTGCACGAGCGGAATCGTTCCGTACCTCAAGCTGTACATCTGATTGAGCCCGCACGGCTCGTAGCGCGACGGCATGAGGAACACGTCACTGCCCGCTTCGACGAGGTGCGCGCGCGGCTCCGAGAAGGCCGAGTCGTAGGCCACCTTCCCCGGGAACGCGCGGGCCAGCAGCCGGAAGAACTCCTCGTACTTGTGCTCGCCCTTGCCCAGCACCACGAGCTGAAACCGGTGATGCCGCAGCAGGTTTGGCAGCGTGCTCTCGACCAGGTCGATGCCCTTCTGCCAGACGAGCCGCGCCACCAACGAGAACACCGGCACCTCGCGCTTGTACGGCAGCCGCACTGCATCGAGCAGCGCCTTCTTGCACACCTCTTTCCCCCGCAGCGCGTCGGCGGTGAAGCCCATCGGCAGGTGTTTGTCTGCCGCCGGGTTCCACTCGTCTTCGTCGATGCCGTTCAAGATGCCCGTCAACGCGTCGCTGCGCTGGCGAAGAATGTGGTCGAGCCCCACGCCCTGCTCCCGTGTCTGAATCTCGCGCGCGTAGGTGGGGCTGACGGTGGTGATGGCGTTCGCGTACAGCAAACCGGTCATCAAGAAGCCGAGCCGCCCCGCGTTCAGCTCGTCTTGATGGAAGAGGTACCAGCTGTCTTGCAGGCCGGTCTCGCGCATCACGCTCGAGGGGAACGTGCCCTGGTGCCCGAGGTTGTGAATCGTGAGCACCGTGCGCGTGTTCGCGAACAACCGGTCCCACGAGAAGCGGGCGCGCAGCAGCAATGGAATGAGCGACGTCTGCCAATCATTGCAATGAATGACGTCGGGCGCGAAGCGCAGGTGTTGGCAGAGTTTGAGCGCCGCCCAGTTCAACACCGAAAAGCGCAGGTGCTCGTCTGGTGAATTGCCGTACAGCGACGGCCGGTCGTACAGCGGCGGGCAGCGCACGAAGTAGACGGGCACCTTCGTGCCGGGCAGCGGGCTCTCGTAGATGGAGACCTTCACCCGCGTGCCGCCCAGGTCGAGCCACAGCTCGGGAATCACCTCGGTGAACACCCGGCCTGCGCCCTTCACGCGCGCGTACATCGGCATGACGACACGAACGTCGTGACCTTCTGCAGCCAGCGCGCGCGGGAGCGCCGAGCCGACGTCGCCCAGGCCTCCCGTCTTCGCGAAAGGAGCGACCTCGGACGAAGCAAACAAGATGTTCATATCGCGCCGTGCAGCGTAGCTCTGTTGCCCCGGGTGCTCTCGCTCAATTGCGCGCTCCGTGGGGCTTCAGGGCTGCGGAAACCCGGCGCGCACCCAGTCGTTCATCGAGTCGCGGGTGAACTTGAGGTTCGTGGCCACGCGGTGCCGCGCGACGTTCTCGCCCGCGTCGTCGACCGCCGTGAGGAAGGCGTGCGGCTCGTACTCGTCGGGCACCAGCTCGAAGCTGACCTCGTACCAGCGGCCCTCCCAGGCAATCGACAGCTTCTTCTTGAGCGCGGCGTCACGCTGGCGCGCCGAGCGGTCGAGCACCTCTGACGCCGTCTTCACGAACGTCGCGAACGACGGCCCGTCGAAGGGCTTCGGGTTCTTCTTGTCGCGGCCCATGACCCACGGGCTGATCAACACGGGCTCTGGAATTCCTTCTTTGCGAATCTCCACGGCCCAGCCGTCATCGTCTTCGTTCTTGATGACCTTCGCGCTCCACCCGTTCTTCCGCCACAGCGTCGGCTCCATGATGTCGTCAGCCATGCGGGGGCTCTACTCCCGATGGAGTCGTCACGCCTTGCGAATGAACTCGTGCAGCGCTTCGCGGCGCACCTGAATCGCGTCGCCCTCGAGCACCAGCGATCCACCCAGCCTGAGCCAGGTCGGCTTCGCGAAAGTGATGAGCGCGTCGAGGCCCTTGATGAAGCGCTCGCGGTCGCCGAGCGGCAACGTGGCGTTGGTGAAGGACGTGGCCGTGCGGTGCAGCGGGAACTCGGCGGGCGTGCCCTTCACCTTGAGCCGAAGGTCGACGCACCGCTTGTTCTGACACCACGTGGTGAGCTTGCCGACCGGGTCGTCACCGAGCGCGAGGCCGCCACGCACGTCGAGCGTGTCGAAGGGCACGCCGAAGTCGTCGCGCAGAATCTTCCAGAGAGGCGCGAGCTTCTCGACCTCGAACAGCGCCACGCCCGTGAGCGACAGGTCCACGTGCGGAGCGTGCTGCTTCGGCGCGACCTCGACGAAGGGCAGCTCGAGCCGCGTGAGCTTCGGCAAACGCTTCGCCGTGGTGGCGAGCTGCGCGAGCACGCCCGGTTGCACCTCGGAGCGCTCGAGCCCGTCACTCGTGAGCTCGACGATGGAGAGCGGCAGCAGCTCGATGAGGTCGCTCACGGACTCGGTGGAGCAGAGCTTCGCCTTCGTGAAAGGTCCGGTGCGTCCGTCCCGGGTCAACACGATGCGCGTGCCGTGAAGGTCGAGCTCGACCGCGTCGACGTTCATCGTCTCGAGCGGTGCGAAGTCGCGCGGTGAGGTGCGGTCGAGCTGCAGCACGAGACGCTCGAGGTGCACGACGCCCGGCGCGAACACTGCGAGGTCGCGCCCGAGCATCGAGAGCACCTTCAACGCGCTCAACGCACCAAAGGCGCCACGCGCGAGAGGAGGCAGGTCCATCGCCCACGTCAGCTCCAGTCGGGTGAGCGGCGCCCTCGTCGCGAGCAGCGCGCCGAGCTCCTGGGGAGCGATGTCGAGCAGCTCCTTCACGTTCGCGAAGCGCGGCGCACGCACCAGGTCGGCGACGGGGATGATCTGACTCCACAGCCGCAGCGTGCGAAACGTCGTCCACTCGGGCCGGTCGATGATCTTCCGAAACGACTCCTGCACGTCGCGATACGTGGTGGCGTCGATGTGCCCCTCGACGGGGAAGCCGGCTTCGAAGCGTGGCGGTGACCTCAGCCAGTCTGCGATGGGCCCGAGCCACGTCTTCCAGTGCTTCTTGATCAACGCCTGCTGACGCTTGAGCGACTTCTCCGACGGAGCGCCGAGCTGCAGGCTGATCAGCTCTCCACGTGGGTCGTTCCGCTCCGAGAGCCAGTCTCCGTAGACAGCACGCGCGGTGAGGTCGTCGGGGCGCGCGTAGACCTCGGCGAGCAACTCTTCTCCCGACCGCTTCGTCGAGGTCTGCGTGGCGGCGACGGCAGCGAACGGAGCCTCGAGCGCTTCCACCAGCGCCTCGTCCTCCTTCGAGAGGGGCTTCACCTCGAGCGCACGGTGGCGCTCGGCGGCGGCCTCCTCGAGGGCGCGCATGTCACGCTGGTAGTAATAGGACTTCGTTCGCGTCAGCTGCGCCTCGAGCAACGGGGTCTGACGCACGTCCTGCAGGGCGTTCAGCCGCGCGAACAACGGCCGGTAGAAGGCCACGGCCGTCCACGTCTCGAAGCGGGTGGCGTCGACCTCCTTCGCGAGGCGCGCGGCGACGCGTGGGTCATCGGGCAGCTTCACCACCGCCTTCAACACCGGGAGCGCCGACTGCCAGGTGCCGGGCCACTCCGCCGCCAGCACGCGCGCGACGTCGAGCGCATTCTCCGACTTGCACAGCGCCACCATCGCCTCGGTGCGCGCCGCGACGGACTTGCCCTTGATGGGCTTGACGCCTTCGTGCAGCCGCGCGGTCAGTCGGTCGATGAGGTCGGCGATGCGCGGGTGACGCAGGTCTCTCCACGCCTCGAGCAGCGCCTCCAACCGCGCCGCGCCTTCGCTCGCCTGTGCACGCTCGAGTCCCCCATTCGCCATCTGGCGACGATACCCGCGCGCTCAGAAGTCGCTATCTCGACAACCTCCGCGCCGTGCGCTCGCTGCGAAGCGCCGATGCAGATTCCCCAGGAAGGGCGGGCACTTTCAGCCCCGATGCACGCTCGAACGGCCTGCCCGCATCAGGCGCGCATGACCCACGAACTCCTGGTGCTCTGTGCCCGTGACCTGCCGGTCGCGCACGACCGCCCTCTGGCTTTGAAGCTCGGCTCCATCGAAGGCCTCGAGGTGCACGAGCTGATTCACGGCAGCGAAGTCGACGCGGGCTTCGAGGCGAAGGTGGTGTTGAGCGTGGCTCCGGCGACGATGGTGGGCCACTCGGTGGCGGTGCGGCTCGCGAGCGCGCTCGACGGCGTCGTCTTCGATGGCCGGCAACAGCGCCTCTCGTTCGATGGCCGTGGTGGCGCTGCCGTCGACGACTTGCAGCGCGTGGCGATGGAGGCGTTCGACGAAGCGACGCGGGCCTGGCGCGCCATCGAGCTCGCCCACCTCGAGCAGGAGCGCACCCGCTTCGCCCTCATGGCAGTCGTCGACCCCATTCTCGAAGCGGAGAACGACTGGTCTGCGATGTGAGCTGCGACAGGTTGATGGGGATTTCGGGCGGGGAAACGAAGCGCCTGACGTACGCTCGGCGCCATGCCCGTCGATGTCATCTTCGTCGAGCCGTGCTTCCCAGCGAATCAACGTGAGTTCGTACGCGCCCTGCACGCCGTCGGCGCGCGCGTCTACGGCATCGGCGAGCGGCCCAAAGAGGCCCTCGACGACGGCCTGCGCCAGTGGCTCACCCACTACGAGCAGATTGGCAACGTCACCGACGAGGCCCAGCTCGAGCGCGCCGTGCGCTTCATTCAATCGAAGGTGAAGGTCGACCGGCTCGAGGCCGTCGTCGAGGCGCACGTGATGAGCGCGGCCAAGGTGCGCGAGCGCTGCGGCATTCCCGGCACCAGCGTGCGCTCCACCTTCCTCTGCCGCGACAAGCCGGCCATGAAAGAGGCGCTGCGTCAGGCGGGCGTCGCGTGCGCGCAGTCCATCGGCTCGAGCAGCCCCGACGACATCAAACAGTTCGCCGCGCGCGTGGGCTTCCCCCTCATCGTGAAGCCGCGTGACGCCGCGGGAGCCTCGGGCACCGAGCGCGTCGACAACGGCCCCGAGCTCGACCGCGCGCTCGCCCGCTTCGGTGTGCCGCAAGGCCGCAGCGTCGCCGTCGAAGAGTTCATCGAGGGGCACGAGGGCTTCTACGACACCATCAGCATCGGCGGCCGCGTGGTGCACGACTTCGTCACGCACTACTACCCCAACGTGCTCGATGCGATGCGCCACCGGTGGATCAGCCCGCAGTTCATCGTCACCAACCGCATCGACACCGCGCCCGCGTACGGCGAGCTGCGCGAGATGGGCCAGAAGGTCATCACCGCCCTCGGCCTCGAGACGACCGCCACGCACATGGAGTGGTTCGCCGGCCCGAAGGGGCTCAAGTTCAGCGAGATTGGGTGCCGCCCGCCCGGCGTGCGCGCGTGGGACCTGTACGCCGCCGCCAACGGCTTCGACATCTACATCGAGTGGGCGATGGCCGTGGTGCACGGCAAGAAGGCCCAGCACCTGTCACGGCAGTACTCGACCGGCATCATCGCGCTGCGCCCCACGCAAGACGGCCGCATCACCGGCTACCAGGGCGTCGACGAGGTGCACCAGCGCTTCGGCAAGTGGTTCATCGACGAGTACCTGCCGCCGAAGGGCACGCCCACCCAGCCCGTCGAGGCCGGGTACATGGCCAACGCGTGGATGCGGCTCAAGCACCCCGACTACGACACCCTGCGCGGCATGCTGAACCTCATCGGCCAGACGGTGAAGGTCATCGCGCAGTAGTGGCTTGTTCCAACACCCCGCACTCGATTTCGCGGGGCATTCGCGCTCTGATTCGCCGCTCCATGAAGACCTCACTGCGCCTTGCCCTCGGCTGCCTGCTGGCGACCGGGTGTGTCGTCTCGTTCGAGCCCGGAGCCCCCTGCCGAACCAACGAAGACTGCCCCGAGACGCAGTTCTGCGTCGCGACGGGCACAGGTGATGAGCGGCGCTGCGCCCTGACGGACTCGATGGCTGGAGGCGCCGCGGGCGGAGGCAGCACGGCAGGCGGAACCGCGGGCTCGACGGCAGGCGGCTCGACGGCAGGCGGCTCGACGGGCGGCGGCTCGACCGCAGGAGGCGCTGCGGGGGGCACTGGTGGCGGTGACGCGGGCGGCTCGACGGCTGGTGGCGACGCGGGCAGCTCGGCTGGTGGCGATGCCGGCGGCAGCGCGGGTGGTGGCTCGACTGGCGGAGGCGACGGCGACGGTGGCGTCATCAGCGACGACGGCGGCGTCGTCATCGAAGACGCGGGCGTTCCCGACGCAGGAGCGGCCGTGGTCTCGTTGAACCGCTCCAACATCGACTTCGGCTCGGTGACGGTCGGCGGCACCAGCGCTCCAGTGACGGTCGTGGTTCGAAACACCGGCACGCTCCCCACCGGCCCGTTGATGGTCAGCCTCTCGGGCTCGCAGGCCACGGCCTTCGGCATTCAGTCCACCACCTGCACCAGCGCGCTCGGGCCCGGTGGCACCTGCCAGGTCGACGTCCTCTTCGCACCCGGCATGCAGGTCGGCACCCTCAATGGCTCGCTGCTCGTCGACGCGACGCCGGGCGGCCTTCAGTCCGTCACCCTCGTCGGCCAGAGCACCACCGGCGCGGTCCTCACCATCAGCCCGAACCCCCACCCGTTCGGCAACGTGGGCCTCGGCTCGAGCTCGGTGCCACAGACCTTCACCGTCAGAAACACGGGCGGGTCTCCCAGCGGCATTCCGGGCATCTCGCTGACTGGCAATGACGCCAACCTGTTCGGCATCTCCAACAATCTCTGCACGGCGGCGCTGGCGCCCAGCGGCACCTGCACGGTCGACGTCACCTTCACGCCAGGCACGACGGGCATGAAGTCAGCCACGCTGCAGGCGAGCACCTCGGTCGGAGCCGGAGGTTCAGCCATGCTCACGGGCGCCGGCCTCAACCCACCAGCGCTCAGCGCGAACCCGGCGACGGGCACCTTCACCAACACGGTCGTGGCCGCGTCGAACACGCTCGACATCGTCATCACCAACACGGGCGGGGTCTCGACGAGCGCGTTGACCACCTCGGTCACCGGCACCAACGCGATGGACTTCGCCAGGTCCGTCGACGGCTGCCTCGGGCAGACGGTGGCTGCGTCAGGCACCTGCACCATCACGCTGCGCTTCACCCCGACCGCGCCGGGCACCCGCACCGCCGAGCTCACCGTGGGGGGCCTGGGCGTCACGCCGGTCACCGTCAACTTGAGCGGCCTTGGTCAGGCGCAGGCGCTGCTTCAGCTCTCGACGAACCTGGTCGACTTCGGCTCGGTGGTGAATGGCGCCGCGAGCACCGCCACCATCAGCGTCACCAACCGCGGCGACGTGCCCTCGGGCGCGCCGTCGTTCGGCATGATGCCTCCGGGCGTCTTCAGCGTGGTGAGCAACACCTGTGGCGCCACCATCGGCGCCGGCATCACGTGCGTGGTGACGCTCTCGTTCGCGCCCGCGGCTGCCGGCATGCAATCAGCCAGCTTCACGGCCTCGGCGATGCCTGGAGGCGCACCCACGGCCACGGTCCAGGGCACTGGCATCGCGCCCGGCGCCCTCAGCATCTCGCCCACCTCACGCGACTTCGGCAGCGTCGTGCTGATGCAGTCGGGCGGGTTTCAGGACTTCACCATTCGCAACACCGGAGGCTCCGCCCTCAACACCACGCCCATGGTCGTGGTCGGCGGCTCGTTCGCCAGCAGCTTCGTCAACAGCAACAACACCTGCACCACGCCGCTCGGAGCCAACGCCACCTGCTCGGTCCGCATCACCTTCACGCCCCAGACGACTGGCAGCTTGAGCGGCTTCGTCCGCGTCACCTCGGACGGCAACACGGCGCAGGCGACGGTCTCGGGCGTGGGCCAGGCCCCGGCGGCCCTCTCGTTCACCCAGCCGTCGACGACGTTCTTCACCATCGTCTCGGGGCAGACCTCGACCCAGAACTTCACCCTCGTGAACGAAGGCGACGTGGCGTCGGGCGTCGTCAGCTTCGCCTTCTCGGGGCCGGGCGCGTCGTCGTACTCGATTCAGAGCTCGACCTGCTCGGGCAACACGGTTCCCGCGCATGGCTCGTGCACGGGCGTTCTTCTCTATTCGCCCACGGCCTCGGGCACCCACACGGCGACCCTCACCGCCTCGGCGATGCCTGGAGGGCCCGCGCTCTACTCCATCAGCGGCAGCGCCATCTCACCTGCGGCGCTCACCCTGGTGGCGGCGCCTGGCTCGAGCACGAACTACGGCAACGTGTTGATTGGGGGCACCCAGACCATGAGCTTCACCGTCACCAACACCGGCCAGCAGGGCTCTGGTGCCTTGAGCCTCGGCCTCACTGGGGCCAACGCCGGCCAGTGGCAGGTCTCGTCGGGCGCGACGTCGTGTCAGATTGGCCAACCGCTGCTCGGGGGCCAGTCGTGCACCTCGGCGGTGCGCTTCACGGCGTCAGGCAGCAACGGCAACGGCGCCAAGACGGCGACGCTGACGGCGTCGGCCACGCCAGGCAGCAGCCCGTCGCTCAACCTCACCGCCAACGCACAGAACCCGGCCACGCTCTTCACCACCACGACGGCGCGTGACTACCTCGGGCAGGAGGTCGGCGTGGCCTCTGCCGCCTTCACGTGGACGATTCAGAACACGGGCGACCTGCCGACGAGCGTGCCCTCGTTCACCAACACCAACGCGGCCGAGTTCATCGTCAGCAACAACACCTGCGGCGTCGCCATCGCCGCGGGCAGCAGCTGCTCGATGAACGTCGTCTTCACGCCCAGCGCCGGCGGCGTGCGCAACGGCACGCTCACCCTCAACGCGACCACCGGTGGGTCGGTCTCGCTCGCCGCGACGGGCCGGGGCCAGTGGCGCCTCTCCATCGTCACGTCGTTCTCGGGCGGCACCGTCTCGACGACGGACAACCGCCTGCAGAACTGCGGCACCACGCCCTGCTCCGCGCTCTACGACGACAACGCCTCGGTCACCGTGCGCGCGAACCCCACGGCGAACGGCACCTCGCTGCACTTCGCGTACTGGGTTGCTCCCACGAGCTGCACCGACAACGGCCACGGCAACCTCTGCACCATCAGCATGACGGCGCACACCAGCGCGAACGCCCGCTACCTCGGGTACAGCGGCAACCTCATCTTCGTCTCGTCGACGCGCTTCGCCGGAAACCTCGGCTCCCCCGCGGCCTACGACGCCCAGTGCAACGCGCTCGCGACGGCGGCAGGCATCAACGCCACCACCAATGACAGCTACGTCGCGTGGATTTCGACTCCCTCGAACCTGGCCACCACCCGCCTCGGCGCCAACCGCGGCCACTACCGCCGCATCGACACCGAGCTCGTCGCCACGAGCGAGACGAACCTGCTGGCGAACCGGCTGCTGGTCGCGCCGAACCTCGACGAGTACGGCAAGCTGGTGAACGAGTACGCGTGGACTGGCACGTACGGTGACGGCACGGCGTCGCCCGGCAACTGCACGAACTGGAACTCGACGGCGGGCACCAACGACGTCGGCGTCACGAGCGGCGGGCCCAGCCGCTGGAGCTTCGCCTTCGCCGGCGTCTCGTGCGCCTCGACGCTGCGCATCTACTGTCTGCAGCGCACCTCGACGACGCTCGCCGTGGCGCCCACCGTGCCGATGGGTGGAAAGATTCTCTACACGACGGCGGCCACCTTCGTGCCCAGCGCGGGCAGCGGCATCGGCTCGGTCGACGCGTTCTGCAACGCGCACAAGCCCGCCGCCTACTCGACCCGCAACTTCGTCGCGCTCGTCGCCAGCACCGCCCTCACCGCCGGCGGCCGACTGACCTCGACCAGCTCGTACTACCGAACCGACGGCGTGCTGGTGGGCACTGGCGCCGAGATCACCGCAGAGACGGTGAACGGTGGGCCCTGGGTGGCCAGTGACGGCTCGTACCTCGCGGGTGAAGTGTATGCGTGGAACGGCTCGACCAGCCCCTCGGTGGTGGGCACCACGACCTCGACCTGCAACAACTACACGTCGGCCTCGGCGGGCACGACGGGTGGGCGGGTCGGCCGCACGGCGAGCGTCGCCTCCGACTTCTTCGGTATGGGCACGACGTCTTGCAACTCGGGGTACCGCGTCATCTGCGCCGAGCCCTGATCGCCCTGCGCTCTATCGTCGCGCCCCAGGCCGGAGCGCGGTACACTCGGCGCGCTTCTTCCGCCGAATGCCCGACACCACCCCCAGCGCCACCGCCGTGCTCCTCGGAGCCCAGCGCTTTCAGCCCACCCTCTCTGCCGCCGTGAAGGAAGCGGGCGTGCAGGGCCGCATCGCCGTCGTCACCGCGGGCTGGCAGGAGCGCGAAGACGAAGACGAAGAGCTCTCGAAGGACCTCGAGGGCAACACCGTCAACCTCATGCTCTACCGGCGCGGCGAGCAGCTGTTCCGGCAAGACCCCGAGTTCGCGCAGGCGCACAAAGAACGGCAGAACCACCTGCGCGCGCTGCAAGACGTCTATCGCCTGCGCCTCGACCACGCGCTGGAGGCCGAGCGGGTGGTGCGCGAGTCGAAGCAGCCCGAGGCGATTCGTGAAGAGGTCGAGCAGGCGTGCATCGACGCCATTCGCGACCTCGACGCCTGGCACCTGTACCAGTGCGCGAAGGTGCGGGCCGAGTTCAACGAGAAGTGGAAGCCGCTGCACCGCCCCACCATCGCGAGGCACCGCGGCGACCTCATCGAGGCGCTCTCTGACTGCGGCGCCATCGCCATCGCCGGCGGCCACGTGGCGGTGCTGGTGAACCGGCTGCTGCTGTTCGGCCTCGAGACGCTGGTGGGCGCGCGCACGCTCTTCGCCTGGTCGGCCGGAGCGATGGCCGTGAGCCAGCGCGTGGTGCTCTTTCACGACGACCCGCCGCAAGGGCGTGGCGCAAGTGAGGTGCTCGACGCGGGCCTGGGCCTGGTGCCGAACCTGGTCGTCTTCCCCGAGCCCGAGCGTCGCTTGAAGCTCGACGACGTGCCGCACGTGCACCTCGTGGCGCGCCGCTTCGCCCCCTCGCGCTGCATCGCGTTTCCAGCGCGCTCGTCGGTGGTGATTCAGAACGGGCGCGTGACGCGCTCCAACGGCGTGGTGAACCTCACGCACGCGGGAGACACGTTGCCGCAATGACGCAGCACAAAGCCATCGACGAGCTGATTTCTGCCTGGGGTGACGCGGGCAAGCTGCGCGCGTTCTTGAACGGCCACTCCTTCCCCCTGGTGGAGGACTCGCACGTCACCTTCGTGTGGATGGGCCAGGCCGAGGCCGTCAACGTGCGGCACTGGGTCTACGGCCTCGAGTCGAGCACCACGCTGACGCGCGCGCCAAACACAGACATCTGGCATTTGACGCTCGAGATTCCCGGCAACTCGCGCGTCGAATACAAATACGAGATTCACCGCGAAGGCCGCGGCGAGTGGATTGAGGACCCCCTCAACCCCAACCGCGCGCGCGACCCGTTCGGCGCCAACTCGGTGCTGCAGAGCGCCGGCTACGTCAGCCCGGAGTGGACGCAGCCCGACTCCACGGCCCGGCCCGGCATCATCGAGCGCGTGAAGGTGCCCAGCCGCGTGTATGGCAGCCGTGTGGTGCAGGTGTACCTGCCAGCCCGGTACCGCAAGACGCGGCGCTACCCGTTGCTGGTGGTGCACGATGGCAGCGACTACCTGAACTACACGGGCATGAAGACGGTGCTCGACAACCTGATTCACCACCTCGAAATCCCCGAAATGGTGGTGGCGTTCACCGACTCGCCCGACCGTTTGCGCGAGTACGCGGCCGACGAGAACCATGCCTCGTACATCACCAACGATTTGCTGCCGTACATGAACATGAAGTTCCCGCTCGTCGACGAGCCGCGCGCGCGCTGTCTGTTGGGCGCTTCGTTCGGCGCGGTGGCCTCGTTCTCGACGGCGTGCCGGCACCCGGGCGTGTGGGGCCGCCTGCTGCTGCAGTCGGGCAGCTTCGCCTTCACCGACATCGGCCGGCGCAACCGCCGCGGCCCGCTGTTCGACCGCATCGTCGAGTTCGTCAACGCCTACCGCGAGAAGCCGACCGCCATGAGCCAGCGCGTCTTCGTCAGCTGCGGCGTGTACGAGTCGCTCATCTACGAGAACCGCTCGCTGGTGCCGCTGCTCGACTCCACCGGCATGCAGGTGCGCTTCGTCGAGGCCCGCGATGGGCACAACTGGCAGAACTGGCGCGACCGCCTGCGTGAAGGGTTGTCGTGGTTGTTCCCCGGTCCTTTGATGTTCGTCTACGAATGAGGAGCTCCCGTGGCTGAAGTCACCCGACGTATCGGTCTGTCGCTGGGCGCCGACGTGTGCTGGCCGCTGTGCTTCGAGCACCTCGTCAAACGCCTGAACCTGAAGCTGAACCTGGGTGGAGACACCGTGCGCTTCGAGGTCGAGCGCGTCGCCATTCAGCCCTTCAGCCTGCGCGACCCGGTCGGCTACGACGTCGTCGTCGACCGCCTGACCCACTGGATGCACAGCCAGCGCGAGTGGATCAAGAAGGGCCTGTTGATGGACGGGCTGTACGTCTTCAACAACCCCTGGAGCGTGCAGAGCAACGAGAAGCACACCAGCTACGCGGCGATGATGAAGCTGGGCCTGCCGATTCCCGAGACGTGGATGTTGCCCGCCAAGGAGTACTCGGAGGACCAGGTCGACGCGAAGGTGACGCTCAAGCGGTACGCGAAGCTGTTCGACCTCGGCAAGATTGGCGAAAAGCTGGGCTGGCCCTTCTTCATGAAGCCGTACGACGGCGGCGGCTGGCGCAACGTCACCCGCGTGAAGAACACCAAAGACGCGTGGACGGCCTACGACGAGAGCGGCAAGTCGGTCATGCACGCGCAGGCCTCGGTCGAGGGCTACGAAGCCTTCGTGCGCACCATCGGCTTCGGCCCGCAGACGCGGCACGTCTCGTACGCGCCCGACGCTCCGCTGCATGACCGGTACACGCAAAAGGTCGATTTCCTGCCAAAGGTAGAACAGGAGCACCTGCGAAAAGTCACGCTCACCATCAACGCCTTCTTTGGGTGGGACTTCAACTCGTGTGAGTCATTGCGGAAGAACGGTGTGTGGCACCCCATCGACTTCGCGAACCCCTGCCCTGACTCGCAGGTGACGTCGCTGCACTTCCACTTCCCCTGGCTGGTGAAGTCGTACCTGCGGTGGACGTTGTTCTGCGCCGCGACGAAGCGGCAGTTCCGCAAGAACCTCGACTGGGCGCCGTTCTACGAGGTGGCCGCGAAAGACCTCTCGTACGCCGAGAAGCTCGACCGCTACGCCGCCATCGCCGACCAGCGCTTCGAGACGGCGCGCTTCGAGGAGTTCTGCGGCACGCACCTGAAGCACCTCGACGCCGAGGCGTACGAGTTCTTCGCCACGCCCGAAGCGAAAGAGGCCGTGCGCCAGAAGGTGGCCGCGCTCTTTCCTGCACACGAGGTCGAGAAGTTCACCGATCTGTTCTGGCAACGCATTCAGAGCTGGCGCGCCGCCGGCTGTCCCTGAAAGGCACGCGTGTTCCTCAAGTCACGGTGGTATTCGCAGCGCCTTGGGCAGGAAGCGACGCTGGCCCGCTGGGGCACGTTCGGTCAACCGGTGCTGGTTCTGCCCACCGCGGGTGGCGACGCCGAAGAGATTGAGCGCTTCCAGATGATGAAGGTGCTCGACCCGCTGCTCACCGCGGGCCGCATCAAGGTGTACTCGTGCGACAGCGTCGGTGGCCGCGTGTGGTTCAACCGCGTCGGCAGCCCCGCCTACCGCATGAAGATGCAGGACCAGTTTCATCAGTACATTCGTGAAGAGGTGGTGCCGGCGATTCGCATGGACTGTCAGAGCCCCGACATTCCCATCTGGACGACGGGCGCCAGCATCGGCGCGTTCCACGCGGCCGCGCTCGTCTGCCGCTACCCCGACGTCTTCACGAAGGCGCTGCCGATGAGCGGCACCTTCAACCTGATGCGCTTCATCGAGGCCGACCACCCCACCGATGATTTCCGCCGCGCGTCTCCGCTGTACTTCGTGCCGCACCTGCACGGCCGGCACCTCGAGCTGCTGCAGACCCGCTACATCCACATCGTGACGGGTGAAGGGAAGTGGGAGTCGCTGAAGGAGAGCTGGGGCCTGGCCAACGTGCTCGGGCCGAAGCGAATCCCCAACTACGTCGACTCGTGGGGCCCCAAGTGGGACCACGACTGGGTGACCTGGCGTGCCATGCTGCCGAAGTACCTCGACGAGTGGACGAAGCCGACGACGCCGCAGAGCTGAGCCGCTGCACGCTGCACGCTGCACCAACGGGAGGGTTTCCATGGCCGAGCTGGAGACGACGCAGCGTCACAAGGAAGTCGACGGAGAGCTGAACGGCGAGTCGCGCCGCGACTACATGCACGCGCTGTTGAGCGAGCTGCGGGCGCTCGAGCGCATGGTGAAGGGCGGCGCCTTCGAGCGTGGCGTCTCGCGCATCGGCGCCGAGCAGGAGATGTTCCTCGTCGACTCCGCCTTCCAGCCCACGGGCGCGGCGATGCCGCTGCTCGAGAAACTCAAAGACCCGACGCGCTACACGACCGAGCTGGGCGCGTTCAACCTCGAGATGAACGCCTCGTCGCAGACGTTCGCGGGTGATGGCCTGGCGACGCTCGAGGCCGAGCTGAACCAGCTCTACGACCGCGTACGTGAGGCCGGCGCGACGATGGGTGTCACGCCCGTGCTTGCCGGCATTCTGCCCACCATTCACAAGACCGACCTCGGCCTCGAGAACATGGTGCCCAAGCCGCGGTACCAGGCGCTCAACCGCGCCATGCAGCGCGCGCGCGGCGAGCACTTCGACTTCTCGATTCGCGGCATGGACGAGCTGGTGGTGAAGCACGACTCGGTGATGGTCGAGGCGACGTGCGCCAGCTTTCAGGTGCACCTGCAGCTGACCGAGCCCGAGCGCTTCGCGCAGATGTACAACCTGGCTCAGATGCTCACGGCGCCGGTGCTGGCCGTCGGCACCAACTCTCCGCTGCTCTTCGGGCGTCGGCTGTGGAGCGAGACGCGCATCGCCGTCTTCGAGCAGAGCTGTGACATTCGCACGCCGGGCCTGCACCTGCGCGACTCCATCGGCCGCGTGTCGTTCGGGCGCGGCTGGCTCAAGGGCAGCGTCGTCGACCTGTTCAAAGAGAACGTCTCGCGCTTCCGCCCGCTCGTCGGCACCACGCAGGACGGGCCTGATGGGCTCGAGGCGCTCGAAGCCGGCCTCGTGCCGTCGATGAAGGCGCTGCGCCTGCACTCGGGCACCGTCTATCGATGGAATCGCCCGTGTTACGGCATCTCTGACAACGGCAAGCCCCACCTGCGCATCGAGCTGCGGTGCCTGCCGTCGGGCCCGACGATTGCCGATGAGGTGGCGAACGGCGCGTTCTGGCTCGGGCTGATGAGCGAGCTCGGCGCGACCATCGACGACGTCGCCGAGCGCATGAGCTTCGATGAGGCCCGCGTGAACCTGTACGCCGCCGCGCGTGACGGGTTGCGGGCGCGCTTCATGTGGCTCGATGGAGAAGAGGTGCTGGCGCAGCCGCTGGTGCTCGACCGGTTGTTGCCGATGGCGCGTGCGGGCCTCGAGCGCGCGAAGGTGAACCCCAAAGACATCAACCGCTACCTGGGCATCATCGAGCGGCGCGCGCGCAGCCTGCACACGGGCTCGTCGTGGCAGCTCAACTCGCTCTCGCGCATGAAGGGCCGTGGAACGCCGGGCGCACGGGCGACAGCGCTGGTGGCGGGCATGGTGGCGCGGCAGAAGTCAGACACCGTCGTCGCCGACTGGGAGCTCGCCACGCTGAGCGAGAAGGACGCGGCCAGCACCGACTTCCAGAAGGTGTCGCAGTTGATGGTGAGCGACATCTACAGCGTGAGCCCCGATGACCCGGTCGAGCTCGTGAGCGAGTTGATGGCGTGGGAGCGCGTGCGCTACGTGCCCGTCGAAGACGAGAAGGGCCGGCTGGTGGGGCTCGTGTCGTCGCGCGGGGTGATGCGGCATTTGACCGATGTCGCGCGTGGAGCGGCTCCGCGGGGTGGCGCGGTCTCGGCCATCATGAAGACCGACCTCGTGACGGTGACGCCCGATACGTCGACGGCGACGGCCATCGCGCTGATGAAGCGGCACAAGGTGGGCGCGCTCCCCGTCGCCGTCGATGGGCACATCGTCGCCATGTTGACCGAGAACGAGTTCGTCGACGCGGCCACGAAGGTGCTCGAGTCGCAGAGCACGGGAGCCTCGAAAGACGGCGCCTGACGCCGGGAGCCGTCGCTGTGTGTTCGTTCAGACATCGAGCGGCGAGACCGTAGGCACTGCGGCGCCGACGACACGGGGAGCGAGTACGAGGACGCTCCAGCTGGCCGCCGAGGAGGAGGCTCGACCGGTGACCGACCTGAAAATCAAGCTGACCCGTTGCCATGTCTGCAACGCAACCAAGACACGGCGCAGCCAGACCGCGTACGTGTATTGTGATTACTGCGGGGCCCTCGCCGACTTCGACTTCCAGCTCGCCATCAGTGACAAGCGCTCGAAGCTGCCCGGGCCAGCCTACGAGGCGTTGGCCAAAGCACTCGCGCCTCGGCTGCAGGCGGCGAAGCAGGCGAATGACAAACAGGCGTTCCTTGCGCTGCAGCGTGAGCTCTACGACGCGTACGTCACCGCCTGCCCGGCGGCCTGCCCTCCCCGCGTGAACGACCCCGTCTACCGCGCGAAGTACATCGAGCAGGCGGCGCGCGGCGCCACCGAGAGCGCCTTCGACCCCGAGGTGAGCGCAGCGCAGGAGGCGCAGGCGAAGGTCATCAAGGCGCTCGTCTGGGTGCCCGGTGGTCCGATGGGCGTCACCTGCCGGCCAGACACGTTCTGGGCCCTCTACGACTCGCTGCTCCACATCACCGCGGTCTCGAAGAAGATGGGCGAACGTGAAGGGCTCGCGGCGCTGAACCCCGACGGCGACACGCCCGTGAACGAGCTCATCTCGATGTCGGCGTTCGCGCAGGGCTGGCTTCCGTACCTCACGCCACCCGTGGCCGAAGAGCTGATGAACCGCGCGGGGCTCTCGGCCCAGTACGTCGAACCCGCCCTCGTCACGGAAGCGCTCGTTCCCTGCGGCGTCTGCAAGGCCGACGTGCACCGGCTCGAGGGCTCGCGACGCTGCGTGTGCGATGCGTGCGGCTCCTTGCTGCGCACCGACGTCGTGGTGCCGTGCTCCCACTGCTCCGCGAAGGTGCTGATGCCGGCCGAGCAGACACTCTTTCAGTGTCCGTTCTGCAGCACCGAGCTGCGAACGATGGCGTGGACGATGGAGCAGGCCGGCTCGCGCTGACTGCTTCGCAACTTTCTCCGCGCGCCCGGGTTGACGGAGCGTGCGCACCAAACTCAGCTTCGTCCTCGTGCTTCTGGTGGGTTGTGGGCCCATCCCCGCCGGCAACGACGGTGGCCCCGCTGATGTCGACAGCGGCACACCCGCCCTCGATGCGGGCCTGAGCGCTGATGCCGGCTCTCCTGGCGACGCTGGAGTCGCCGATGCGGGGCTGACCGAGGCGATGCGCATCGCCGCCGCGACGCAGACGGCCAACACGAACCCGGCGTGCAGTCTCACCGCGCTTCCCGAGGGCTTCTATTGGGAGATTGGCGACCGCAACGGCTTGCGCGCATCTGGCTCTGTCACCGGCTCGAACACGCCGATGCCCACGCAGGTCATCGCCATCGCCTCCGCCTCGAAGTGGCTCTACTCGACCTACGTCCTCGAGAAGGTGGGCAGCGTTCGCACGAGCGACGTGCCCTTCCTCAACTTCACCAGCGGCACCGTCTTTCCACCGGCGATGGGCACCAGGGAGCTCACCTGCGCTGCAGGAGAGACGGTCGCCGAATGCGCAGCCAGCGCGGTCGAACGGCCCATGGCCGTCGGCAAGTTCTTCTACAGCGCCGGTCACTTTCAGAAGCACGCGGCCACCGTGATGAACCTGGGCGCGATGAACGCCGGGACCCTCTCCACCGAACTCAGCTCACTGCTCGCCATGCCCGACCTCAGGTACCTGCAGGTCAACCTCGCCGGTGGCGCGAACGTCAGCGCGAGCACCTACGCCGCGTTTCTGCGACGCATGCTCAGCGGCGGCTTCGTGATGTCGGCGAACCTGGGCGCGCAGAAGGTCTGTGCGTCGGAGGCGTGCGTTGCGGGTGCAGTCGCGTCGCCCGCGCCTCCGACCGAGGGCTGGGCGTACTCGCTCGGGCATTGGGTGGAGGACGACCCGATGGTGGGCGACCACGCCTTCAGCAGCGCCGGCGCGCTCGGCTTCTACCCGTGGATTGACCAGACGAAGACCTGGTACGGCCTCGTGGCTCGCCGCGCGCCCAGTGCGGGCGGAGACCAGGGCGTCGCGTCGCTCAAGTGCGGCCGCCTCATTCGTCAGGCCTGGGTGACTGGCGTGCCGACCAGCTCACCGACCCCGACGCCGTGACTCCTGCTTCTGGCAGGGCATCACCTGCACGCGACGCCAGCGGAGAGTCGATGAGCCGACCTGCCCGCGCGAACTTCTCAGAGCCCGCCGAGGTCGAACACGTCGTGGTCAGCCTCCAGCCAGAGCGCGTGTCCGGCGCCGGGCACGATCTCCACCCGGGCGTGGGGCACCACCGCTCCCACCGCCCGTGCCTTCTCGGGCGGACACGCGAGGTCGGCGCTCCCGGTGCGAAGGACGACGGGGCAGCGCAGTGAGGCCAGCCGGGGAAGGAGATCAGGCTCTGCCGCGAAGGCCTCGAACTCGTCTGCAAGCGCACCCGCTGTCACGGCATGAACCCATCGCTGAACGACGGCCACGGCTTCGGGGTCTCGGCGGGTTGCGAGAAAGCGCTCGGCCGCGATGCTCGTCGCGTCGAAGCCTGCGCGAAGTGCGGTGACGAACTCACGCAGGGCGACACGCTCGGCCTCCGGGGTGTGGGCGGTTCCGCCGATGCCAAGCACCCCGCGCACGGCAAGGTTTCCACGTACTGCGAGCTCGAGCGCACGCCACACGCCACCCGAGAAGGCGACGAGCACCGCGGGCGCTCGCAGCTTCGACGTGAGCGCCTCTTCGAGGGCAGCGATGACCTCGCCCCACACATACGGCTGACGCGCCGGGGTGCGCCCGTAACCAGGCAGATGAGGCACGTACACATGGTGCGTGCGCTCGACCCGCTTGACCAACGAGTCCGCCCAGTCGAGCGAACTGGGCATGCCGTTGAGCACCACCAACGGAATGCCATCGGGTGCGCCCGCTTCTTCGAGGTGAATCATGTGCTCTCCGTCAGCAGCAGATCGATGACTTCCGTTCGGGAGCCCGCCTGGGTCTTCGCGAGCAGGTTCGAGACGTGGGTCTCTGCGGTTCGAACGCTGCACACGAGCACCGCCGCGATGGCTGCGTTCGACCGGCCGGCGACGAGCAGCTCGAGCACCTCGGTCTCTCTCGGCGTGAGTCCGTGCTTTCGGGCGAACGCCGGCGTGACGCGCCCTGCACCGTCGACTTCGCGAACGAGGTAGTGACGCGGGAAGCCGACGGCATCGACCGGGGTGGCCGAGAAGGAGCTGCAGTCGCCCGCGATGGCAGCCTGCAGCTTCTGACGCCAGGTCACGGCGTTCGCGAGCAATCGCGCGTTTCCCATCATCACGCGTCCTCGAGGGTCGACCAGACCGGTCGCGCTCGCAGTGTTCTCGAAGACAGTGTTGAGGGCCGCAAGAGAGAGCTCGGCCTGCGGGAGCACGGACGACAGCCTCGCCCGCTCGAGGAAGGCCGGCTGGAGTCGCGAGAGCAGCTCGCTGTGTCGCGCGCTGAAGGGTTCAGCTCGATAGACGCCGACGAACGCCTTCAAGGTCGGCCCTTCACACACCAGCATTCGCACCTGATCGAGGCCGTCGAGGCCCACGCGATGCAGGCCAGCCTGTCGCGCCAGCACCCGCAGGTGGGCGCGATCGCGGACGAGCTGATGAAACAGGAGCGCCCGATTTCGTTGCCGCGCTGCGGGTCGCAACTGAATGAACGGCCCCTGACGACCGTGTGTTCTCAAGTTCGAGTCGATCACCTCACGTGCCAGCTCGTCCCTCACAGGTGTGACGGTGGCGAGCTGATCGGCCTCGACCGCCTCATCCACCGAGCGGAGTGAGTACATCACCGAGCAGGACGCGCCGAGCAGAGGCAGCAGGTGCTGCTGGATCCGTGCAGGAAAAAGCCCCTCGCCGAGCCGAACGGCCCTGACCTCTTCCGAGGTGGCAGCACACGCCTTCTCGTCGCGCTCGTCGAGAACCAGGAATCCCCTCCTCGAGCAGGCTATCGAGCTGCGCCCGGCCCCGAAAGTACTCAAGGCGCGCGTGTGACCCATTCGACCGGTGTTACTCGCGAGGGCCCAGGAGCGGGACGATGTCCTCCAACGTGCCGGCGATCTTCGCAGCGAGGCGCAAGCCGACTCGGAACGCCGCGGGGCTTCCCGTCACGTCGACCCACTCCACCCGCGCCAGGAACTCCGAGACGCGGCCGTCGCCGTGAAAGACATCGACCGAGAGTTCGTCACCGGTCGAGTGCTCATCATCAGTCCAGACATAGACTGGCACCGTCGGCTGCACCCAGGGCGAGTCGCCAAACAATGGCCGACGCCATGGTCGACACATGGTCGCTGCGCGGAGTTCTCGAAAGCCTGGGCGAAAGCGCATACGGCGCCGCAAACCCTACACGTCGCGCCAACACCTCGAACTCCGTAGAACTACGTACTTTTGCTTCTCATCAACCGCGCTTCCGCGCCGTCAGCGTCGGGCGGCGCGGGCAAAGTGATGCGCCAGGCGCTCGATGACGGCGCGGTTCTCGGCTTCGGCGCCGCGCAGCTTGCCCAGGTGTGACGCCAACTCGGTCACATCCTTCCCTGCCGCCGCGAGCTCGTCTTTCGCACCCGTGAGCCACTGGCCAAACGCGTCACCGGTCAGCTCGAGGTGAAACTGAAAGCCAAAGCTGTCTTTGAGCCGAAACGCCTGCTGTGTGTACCGGTCTGTCGAGGCCAGCAACGTGGCACCCTCCACCGGCGTGAAGGTGTCTTCGTGCCAATGCGCCACCATCGACTTCGGCTTGAGGCCGGCCAGCACCGAATCCTCCAGCGCCTGCTTCGTCCACCGCACGGGCGCGACGCCCACCTCGAACCCGTTCTTCCCACGCGTCACGGTGCTGCCCGCGGCGGCAGCCAGCAACTGCGCGCCGAGACAGATGCCCAGACACGGACGCTCGAGCGCGAGCCGCTCGATGAGAAACGCGAGCTCGTCATTCAAGAATGGGTGGGCGCTGGTGTCGGCCACGCTCATCGAGCCACCGAGAATCACCACCAACTCGGCCTCGAGGTCGGCGTGCTCGACCCCACGAAACCGCTTCGTGAACGAGAAGCCCTCGCTCGAGAGCGCTGCTTCGAACAGGCCCAGACCTTCGTGGGCTTCGTGCTGCAGAATGACGGCGCGCATGGCGGCGCAGTCGACTCCCCGCCGTGCCCCACGTCAACGCGTCGTTCCGCCTCGAGCGGAACAGTCACACCCGCGCCTCGGCGTGTGCATACTCCGCCCGTCATGGCAGCAGCTGCACCCACCGAGCGCGTCATCTTCCCCGCCCAGGCCGAGGGGCTGCTGCGGGGCCTGCAGCCCGACGTCACCGACGCGCTCAGCTCGAAGTTGAAGATGCTCGCCCTCGACCCGGGCCAACCGTTTCCACCCGCGTGGCCATCGAGCCGGCTCAAGGAGTGGCTCGATGCCATCTCCGACGTCGTCTACGACTCGTGCACGCGCGACGAAGCGCACCGCCGCATCGGCCGGCGCTTCATCGATGGCTGGCAGCGCACCCTGCTGGGCGCCGCGTCGGCCCAGCTGCTGAAGGTGTTGGGCAGCAGGCGGGCGCTGGAGCGGCTCACCCGCGCCTTCCGCACCGGCGACAACTACACCGAGTCGTCCGTCACCTTCCCCTCGCCCACGAGCGCCATCGTCACCGTGCGCTCCGAGCCGCTGCCGCACTACCTGGCCGGCGTGCTCGACGGCGGGCTGGCGTTGCTGAACGTGAAGGGCAAGGTCTCCATCGAGAACATCACCGGAGACGTGATGGTGTTTCGACTCGAGTGGGAGGAATGATGAAGAAGCTGTTGCTGCTGGCCCTGGTGAGCGGCTGCGCGACGACGTCTGGCGTCGCCTTTCAAGAGAAGGACCTCGACCGCTTGCTCGACGAGCGCATCGCGGCCGAAGACGCGAAAGACGAGGCGCGCGCCGCCGCGAAGGACGCGGAGCTGAAAGCGCGCATGCAGCCGCTCGCCGTCTTCATCTCCGACATGAGCGGCTTCTCGAAGCTCACGCGCGAGAAGGGCATCGCCTGGTTCCTCGCGCAGATTCGCCGCATGGAGCGCGTCGCCGAGCCGCTGCTGGAGAAGCACCGCGTCGAACTGGTGAAGCAGTACGGCGACGACCTGTTCATCGTGTCGGACGACCCGGTGCGGTTGGTGGCCTTCGCGAAGGAGTTCCTCGAGGCGCTCGACGTCGAGAAGGCGAAGGGCAACGCGCTGCGCGTCAGCATCGGCATCGCGAAGGGCGACGTGCTGCGCGTTGGCAACGACCTCTTCGGAGACGCCGTCAACCGCGCCTCGAAGCTCGGCGAAGACATGGGTGAAGCCGAAGAGCTGCTGCTGGGCATGGAGGTGTTCGACGCGCTCAGTGCCGAGGCGAAGGCGGGCTGCGTGGTGCAACCCGAAGGCACGCGAGACTCGAAGTTCCCCTTCGCGCTGTGCACCAGGCCCACGCGCTGAGCGCCGCATGCACCGTCGAACCCGCGCCGTCCTGTTGCTGATGTTGCTGTCGCTCCCCGCGCGCGCCGATGAGGTGAGCCTGTCGTCGCTCTTCTCGGGCACCGGCCGGCACGGCGGCAGCTTCTACGAGCTGGGACTCACGTACGGGCTCGGAGGCCTGCTCCACGCGCCTGGCGCCGCCACCATCGGCCAGACGGGCGTGCGCTTCGTCCAGCACCAGGGCTTCCTCTCGCAGCTCATTCTGCTCGCCCTCACCCAGCTCGGCGTCGGCCTCGGCTCGGTGAACATTCAAGTCGAGAGCGAGTACGAGACGCGCTACCGCGACGGCCGCGAGTACAAGGTCGAGACGACGCGCACGACGACTATCAGCTCGACGAAGACGAACGCGCAGCTCGAGTCAGACATGGCCGACGCGCGGCAGGCCGTCGAAGGGCTGGTGAGCTGGTTCGAGCTGACGGTGTACGCGCCCAGGGTGCTGGGCTTCAGCCCGGGGCCTTCGTCGGCGTCAGGCTACGAGCTGTCGGTCGGTGTCAGCTTTCAGCTGGGCGAGCTGGGTGGCCTGCCCATCGTGCTCTCGACCGGCGTCGCGGGCGCGAACGTCTCGTCACCGCTCACGTGGCTCGGCCAGCCCGGCCTGGCCACGTCGCTCACCTACCAACAGCTCGGGTTGCTCGGCCGCGTGCACGTGCCGCTCACCCGCTTCGCCGACGTCGCGCTCGAGTGGCAGCCAAACGTGTACACCATCACCACCTTCGATGAAGACCCGGCCCAGACGGGCGTCGTCGCGCCGAGCCCCCTGCGGGCCATCGCGTACCTGCACCTGACGAACTACCTCTTCGTGCGCGGGCAGGTGGTGCTGGGCGGGCTGGGCTTCAGCGAGGGCAGGCTCGGCTTCAATCTCGAGCTGGGAGGCCGCCTGTGAGCGCGCGCCTGGTCACGGTGTCGCTGCTGCTGCTGGCGAGCGCGGCCCGCGCAGACGACGAAGGCACGCTGCGAGAGCGCTCCCACAAGCTGTACGGGAACACCTCGTTCCGCCTCGTCGGCCTCGGCCAGTATCAGGCGGGCACGAACCCCGGCCACCCGGGCACCGGCAGCTACTCGCGCTTCGGCTTCGGCTTCGCGTTCGAGGGCGGGTACCTGGGGCTCTACACGCAGCTTGGCACGCTGCAGGGCATCGAGTTTCGCGCGACGTTTGGGTACAGCCTGGCCGAGCGCTACGCCGAGCCGCCCGAGACGCCGGGCGCTGGAGGCTTGCTGCTTCGACCCGAGGCCGCGTGGATTTTCTGCCCGCGCTTCCTGCGCTTCAATGAATGGCGCGTGCTCGCGCTGGCAGGCCTGGGGCTCGAGCTCGACGGCGCGCGGTGGAGCGACACCTGGCGGGCCTTCGCGACGCTCGGCGTGCGGCTGCAGGTGTTCCTGTCTGACGAAGACTCGTTGAGCCTCGGCTGGCGGTGGATGCCGGGCACCGCCAATGGCGCGCTGCTGCTCCGCACGCACGGCGCCGAGCTCGTCGTGGCGCTGGGTCAGGTTCACCTTGGCGCCCGTGCGCAGCTCGACCTCGCAGGAACGGCGACGGGGCCGGGCCTCGCGTGGCAGCTCGGGTTGCTCGGCGGCTACGCGTTCTAGGAGCGTCACGACTTCGGAGTCGGCAGCCTCGCACCGAGCCGCTCGCGCACGCGCCGCGCGACCTCGGTCAACGTCTGGTTGCAGGGCTCGCACCCGCCTCCGCAGCAGCGCGGCCAGCGCTCGAGCGGCGCAGCGATGATGGGGCGAACACAGGCCCGGTAGTACGTCGGCAGGCCCACTTCATCGCTCGCGGCGTCGATGGCTGCCTGAAGCTCGACCTCGGTCACGCTCACCGCTCACCTCACCGAATCGCGACCGAGCCGCTCACCGTGTCGACGACGTACTCGCGCAGCAGCGGCCCGCCCGGCCCGCGACGAAACCGCCACACATGCCCGATGAAGGTGGGCTGGTTCACGCCTGCACCCGGCGCGAGCGGTGGGTACGCGAACTCGGCGCAGGTGCCCGGCGTCACCCAGCTCGGCACCACGGGGTCGGACGTCACGTTGAGGAACGTCATCACCGACGTCGCGCCACCCGCCGTCGAGCACTTCACGCCTGCGTCACCGACCGGCACCTCGACACCACCATCGACGTCATCGGCGTAGACGACGAGCCGCCCCGCATCGGCGCAGTCCGCCAGCACCTCGCCGCCCGTGCCGAGTCGGTACCAGCGCGTCTCGACGAAGCCGCCCCGCTCGATGCGACAGCCCGTCTCGCGCAGCGCCGTCGGACAAGCCTCTGTGACGCTCGTGCTGCCCAGCTGACTGCAGGTCAGGTCGATGGCGCCGAGCGCGGGCAGGTCGGCGCCGCTCCACTCGAAGCACCCCAGCAGGCCACCATCGGGAGCGCAGCTCACCGTCTTCGCCCCAAGTCCCGCAGGGCAACCGCACAGCATCAGGAGCGTCACCGAAACGACCCGCATCGCTCGCCTCTTGTACCGCAGCTCCGACGCTCAGCGCGAAGACAACCCGAGGTGCAGCGCCGGCGGCGGGCCGTGATGGGTCACATTCCGGCGTCGGCTGCTCCCTGCGGGCCCAGAAGAGCGCGTGTGATGCTCAAATCGGTCTTCAGCTCGTCCAATTGCGCCTTCACCTTCTGCGCGTCTGCGCCAGTGACCTTCGAAACGGTCTCTCCCAGCTGCTTCAGCTTCTGCTCGCTCGAGGCAGTGGCCGTCGCCAACGAATCTTTCAACGCCTCGAGGCTCTTTTTCTGGCTCTCAAGCTCGGCGAGCTGCGCCTTCTGCTGTTGCAGGAATGCGGCTGAGTCGCGGCTCTGGTTGAGAATCTCGCCGACGCGGCCGTTCACCTCCGACACGGCGCTGCGGCGATCCTGCCAGGACCCCAGAATCGTCGCGCAGCGGGCGAAGCGCACCTCGTCGAGGGCGCGCGCCTCCTCCGGAGTGGTGGGCTTGTCGAGCCCGTCGAGCTGGCCCGTGCGGTAGGTCGCTGACTGTCGCGCTGCCTCTGAGGCTGCGCCAGCTCGGCTCGCGAACCAGAGCGTGGGCAACGTCAGCACCAACCCGCCAACGCCGAGCCCGAGCCCGACGTTGCGGGTGGGCACTTCTCCATTGGCGTGGGACAGCACGAGGCCGCCTGCGACGGTCAACACGGCAGCGAGCGTGCCCGACATCACGGCCGCGACCGAGTGCCCGGCGCTGAGGTCGTTCGCCGACTCCTGAAGGTCGCTGCAGAAGAACTCGCCGGGGAGCGCGCCGGCTGGCGGAGCGCCCGTCTTCGAAGGGTGAAGCGCAGAGTCGGTGTAGGTCGCGTACGGCGCGATGCGAACGGGTGCACAGCTGCAGAGTTGGGTGAACACGACAAGACTGACGACTCGACGCGGTGGCATGAGTGGCTCTCTGGTTTGGGGAGAGCCCGTCGCTCAGCATGACCCGTGCCTTCACCTCCTGGCCGCCCAGCGCCCGAAACGACGTGCGCGCCTCAGCGCTCGGGCTCACCGGTCGGCCGCACCTGACCAACGAATGGGTCAGAGTCGGCCCTTCGCTCGACTTGTTTGCGGTGCACGCCCAGCAGCTTCGCGGCGGCGCTCTTGTTGCCGCCCGTGCGGGCCAGCGCCTCGGCCACCAGGGTGCGCTCGACGAGCTCGAGCTTGTCGCCCTCGACCTCTGACGAGAGCACCTCGCTCGCGAGCCTGCGCCAGGGTCGAGACCGTTGCGCCTCGACCAGCCCCTCGAGGGCGGCCCGGCCGATGGGCCGCTCGTCGATCATGACGGGCGCCTGGTCGACGAGGTTTCGCAACTGCCGAACCTCGCCAGGCCACGCGCGCTCGACGAGCCACGCGATGGCCTCTGGCGAGAAGAGGCCGCCGACACTCGACTCCGCAAAGTGGGCGACGAGGGCTGGAATGTCGTCTGGGCGCTCGGCCAGCGAGGGCACCCGCAGCCGCAAGACGGCGAGCCGGTGAAACAGGTCTTCGCGAAAGCGCCCCTGCTGCATGCGCTCCTCGAGGTCAGCGTGCGTCGCCGCGATGACCCTGCCCTGAAAGGTCTGCTCGGTCGTCGAGCCCACGGGCCGGTAGCGCCTCGTCTCGAGCACGCGGAGCAGCTTGGGCTGCTGCATGAGCGGCATCTCGGCGATTTCATCGAGGAACAAGGTGCCCTCTCCGACGGCGGCCAGCAGGCCGGGCAACCTCCGCTCGGCGCCCGTGAAGGCTCCGCGCTCATGACCAAACAGCTGACTCTCGACGAGCGCCTCGGGCAGGGCGCCACAGTTCAGCTCGAGCAGCGGAGCCTGCGGGTTGGCGCCGAGGGCGTGAAGGCCTCGAACCACCAGCTCCTTGCCGCTGCCCGAGGGCCCCGTCACCAGCACAGGGCGGTCTGACACCGCGACCCGTCGAATCAGGTCGCGAAGGCGCTCCATCGCAGCCGAAGCCCCGATGAGCCCGCACGAGAGGTCGGCGCCCGCGACGCGTTGGGCCCGGTGCACGAGCACCTCACGCTCGAGCTTGAGCCGCCCGCGCGCCTCGGCCACGACGTCGGCGACCTGGCCCAAAGAGAGCTGCTCCTTCAACATGTAGTCGAAGACACCCAGGCGCATGGCCGCGCGAACCTCGGTCAGCTCCGAGAGGCCCGTCACGATGACGACGAGGGCGCCGCGCTCGTCACGCAACCGCCTGGCGAGCTCGAGCCCCTGTCTGTCGCGCACGTCGTCGCTCAGGCGAAGGTCGACGAACGCCAGGTCGACCCGTCGGCCCGCCGTCGCCTGCTCGACCTCGGCCGCGCTCTGTGCCTCGACGACCACAACGCCTCCGACAGCCTCGAGGAACTCCGAGAGCACCATTCGGGCGCTCCGCTGATCATCCACCACGAGCACGTTCATTCCTTCGCTCCGGGTTTGAGGGTGATGACGAACCAGGTTCGCCCCTCGCGACGCTCGACGTCGATGGTCCAGTCGAGGCTGCGCACGATGCGGTGGCAGATGCTCAGCCCAAGGCCCGAGCCATCGGGTCTGGTCGAGAAGAAGGGCTTGAAGAGGCTCGCGCTGGCCAGCGGGCTGAGGCCGGGCCCATCGTCCCAGACGCGAACCTGGTGGACCGTCGCGGTGACGCCGACCTTCGAGCTCGCGGCCTGGCTTGCGTTTCGAATCAGGTTCGCGAAGAGCTGGAGCGCGAGATCGGGGTCGCCGAGCACCTCGATGTCGGCGACGCCCTCGAGCTCGAAGGTCTGATGGCGCTCGCGAAACTCCTCGCCGAGCAGACGCCCGACGCGCTCGAGCACCGGCCTCAGACGAAACCGCTCGAGGCGCGGCTCGAGGCTGTGAAAGGTGCGCACGGTCGACACCATGCGTTCGAGGCGATGCACCTCGTCGAGGCCGACCTCGAGCTCTCTCGACGGCGCCGTTCCCTGGCGGTCGAGCCGTGCCAACAGGTGTCGGAAGTAGGCCAGCGGGTACGCGAGCTCGTGGGCCACCTCGGCGGCGAGCGTGTCGACCGACAACCGCTTGTCGGTGCGTTGCGCGCGCGCCTCGAAGCGGCGCTGGGTCTCGAGCTCGACCCGCGCGCGCAGTCCCCGAAGCGCGAGGCCGGCAATCGACGCCACCACGTCGATGAGGGCGAGGTCGCTCTGCGTGAGCACGGCGCGGTCGGCCCGCGGGCCAATCACCAGCGTTCCGGCCGCGTCGGGCCCGAAAAGCACCGGCCGGGTGACGCCCGCCGTCGCAGGCGCTTCTGTCAGCTCGATTCGGCGCCCCGGCAGGACGGCCTCGAGGGTGTTGCAGACGCTGGCGCGGACCTGGGACTCGGAGGTCGCGTCTCCGACCTCGAGCGCAAGCCGCTCCACGAGCGGGCGGAACGAGCTCGCCGAGCGGAAGACCCAGCGCCGCACCACGGCCCACAGCAGCAACGCGACCACCCCGGAGCTCGTCAGGGTGACGACGACCAGCGCCGCGGCTTCGCCGGTCGTCACGATGGCGACGGTGCCGCCCACCGAGAGGGCAGCCAGCAACAGCGGGGGCAACAGCTGCCGGCTGTTGACGACAGGGCTCGTCTCGAAGACGTCGGCCCGCAGCACCGCGACGCCGACGCTCGCGGGAACGACGAGGGCGCTCACCGGAAGGAAGAGGTGCAGCCAGGCCAGGTCGCTCGTCGTCCCCAGCACCACGAGCGCGCTGATGATGGCTGGGGTCGCGATGAGCCCCCAGGCGGCCCGGCGAACCTCATGACGCACCTGAAGGTCGTCAGACCACGCGCGCACCAGACAGACACCGGACAAGCACGCGAAGGTCGGCGCGAGCAGCGCGTTGACGACGAGCCGAAGCCAGCGCACATCGATGGCCAGCGACGCCGTGACGGCAGACGCGACGGCGCCCAGCCCGAGCAGCCCCAGCCCCAGACCAACGACGCCCCAGCCCCAGCGACCGAGGCGTGGCGGCCGGGGAAACGTCAGCGCCAACAGCAGCAACGCGGGAATGAGGGCGAACGACGAGAACGCGAACACCGGCGTCGAGACGCGACCGACGTGGTACCCGAAGAACGACACGAGGAAGAGAAAGGCCGCGATGGAGACGACCGCGAACGAGAGCGCCGCCGCCCGCCGAACGCCCGTTCGAAGCACGAGCACGGCAGCCCAGAGAAACAGGGAGCCGAGCATGGCGTACAGCCCGTAGGCCCACCACAGGTCGGCCACGGTGAGCGTTCGAACGGCCGCGACCCACGACGCGCGAACCCCGTCGTGCTCGAACTCGAGGGCGACGGTGCCAGCTCGGGCCGCGGCCTCGTCGAGCTGACGTGCCGGGTAGTCGTGGGTGCTCCGGTCGACGGCCTTGCCATCGATGGAGACGAGGCGGTTGGCCGCTCGAATCGACTCGGGGGCCGGGTCGCGCCAGGTGGGAAGATAGACGACCGAGTAGTCGGCCCAGGGGTCGACGAGCACGGTGGCCTGCGGCGCACCCAGGTGACGGGCGGCCTGAACCGTCTGATGCGCGAGAAAGGCGACGCCGAGCACGGCGCACGTGTTCGCGAGCCACCGACCCAGGCGCGGCGAGATGATCAGCGGTTCGACCACAACGGCCGGGGGTGCAGAGCGTTGACGTCGAGGGCGAGCAGGAGCATGGGCCCGGCGATTCTCTGCGCATGAGGCGTCAGGCGCCACAGATGGGCGGCTCGAAGGCGCGCCCACCGCGAGAGCAGCGGCACCCCCGCGGCCGAGAGCGTCTCTGCGGCGCGGCTGGCGAAGTGGACCGACAAGAAGGTGAAGTCAGCGCGCGTCTGCCCCAGCAGCTCGGGCCAGCTCAGGCCTCGGGCTGAACGGTCCTCCTCGAGGTCGACGGCGTCATCGAGGAACTGCAGGCTGAGCATCAGCTCTTGAATGCCGCGCTCGGCGAGGGCGAGCTCGCGGGCCCCGGAATGTCGCTCGAGTTCGACGAGCGTCGAGGCCGAGAACCACCCCGTGCGGAGCCACAGACAGGTCGCGTACTCCACCAGAGAAGCCCGCCGCAACGCGAAGAGCGTGCGCTCGAGACAAACCCCCGCCTCGAACGAGAGTCGACAGTCTGCGAGAACGCGACTGGCCTGCTCGAGCCCGACGACCTCGACGAACGACTCGTGCCACAGCGCCTCGAGGTGTCTGAGCTCGGTCGAGCACCCGCCCAACGACTGCCCGTCGGCCTCCCGGTCGAGGGTGAGACCCCAGAAGCCGCCGAGCACGTGACGTCGCACCGCGCGCGGGCGCGTCGACTTCGGCAGGTCGAAGAAGCGGGGCAGCCCGATGATGGGCGCCAGCCTGGCGTACTCGACCCAGCCCCCCCGCTGGGTCGAGACGCCGAGGGTTCGCGGAAGCCAGTCGAGCCCCTCACGCAGACCTGGTGGAGCTCGCTCCACGACCTCGCGATGCACCGTCGCGAGCAGCGGGGTCATGCGTCACCAGATCTCAGTCGTCTGCGTTCCGTTCGCGTCGTAGGGCGCGAGGGCCTTGAAGCTGACCTCGCCCATGAGGTTCGAGAGCGCCACGAACTCAGGGGCGAAGAGGGTGCCCATCGAGCCCAGCACCTCGTTGGCGCGCGCGAGGTAGGGCTCCACCTCGACCTTGATGGCGCTTTGGTTGCTCGCCTTGAAGTACTCGTACGCAATCTGGTGCAGCTTCCAGACGGTGGGCGGGTTGGCGCTCCGGTTCTCCTCGCCGACCGCATTTGTCTTCTGCCACTCGGCAAGCTCGGTGGCGAGGCGGGCGTAGAGGGTCGCGAGTTCCTTCGCGCGGGCGGGTTCGATTCTCTCGGGCATACCGGGCTCCTACCACGAGGCATGCCAGCCGCCGTCACACGGGGCGCGGCTCGAGTTGGCCGGTCGCGACCGAGATGACGGTCGAAGGCGACCATTCACGGGCGAGCCACAGGGGTCGCGCTTCAGGTCCACCGCATGCAGACTCGAGCGCATGTCTTCGAACGGCATCACCTCGACAGTCAACGTCCCCCCGAAGGTCTTCTTCGTCGACCGGGCCACTGGCGACCTCGAGCCCAACGAGCGCCTCACCGAACCTGACGCGTCGACCTGGCAGGTGCTTCGCCGCTGTCTGGGCGCGGTGGGCGCGTGGCACGCGTGCGGAGCCCACTCGTGGGTTTCGGCGAGCTACGTCGGGCGTGGCCTGGCGCTCACCGTCGGGCACGCCCTGCCCCGCTCCGAGCCCGCCCGCTGGCACGACATTGCGTGGGGCGACGGCACTCGTTCGAAGGTGCAAGGGCTCTTCGCGGCGGGCGATGCCCTGCAGGACTGGGCGCTGCTGAAGCTCGAGGAAGGCGGCCACCTGCCGGCGACGCCGCTCCTCCCCATCGAATGGAGCGCGCTCGAGGTCGCGCTGCTGCACTTCAGCGGCGCGCTCGACAGGGATGACCAGCACAACCACAGGAGCCCGCACCTGCAGTACTCGGGGCTGAACCCGCAGCGCCGTGATGGCCCTTCACACCTGCGCCACCGCTGTGACACGGCCCCCGCTGGCTCTGGCAGCCCCGTGCTCGCCATCGTCGAGGGAGCACCACGGCTGATGGCGGTGCACGGCAATGGCATCAATGACGTTGGGGAGTGGAACCGGGCAGTGCTGGTGCAGACCATCTGCCTGCCGAACGGCACGTTGCTGACCGAGCAGTGAGCGGGGCTCAGGGTTTCAGCAGCTGCTTGCCGATGAGCGCGGTGAGGAGCGGCTTCACGGCGTCACGCGAGAGGCCCTTCGTCTCGGCGCGCGCGAGCAGGCGTTCGACGACCTCGGCCTCACGGGCGGGGTCGGTGCGGGGCAGCGCCTGCTGCTCCTTCCACTGCCACAGCGCGTCGACCACCTGCGCGCGATGCACGAGCAGGTCGAGCAGCGCGTCGTCGAGGTTGTCGATGAGCTTGCGGTTGGCCTCGAGGTACTCGCGCTGCTTCGGCGTCATCATCGACTGACCTCGAGCGGCGCCAGCGTGCGCATGGTGCCCGCGGTGACGCCGAACTGCTCGTGCACGGCGATGCGCTTCACCAGGCCCTGCGGAGACTCCTCGCCCGACAACAGGTCCTTCCACCCGGCGAGCACCGAGGCCGTGGTTGCCTCGTCCTCCCACACGAACTCGACGCGGAAGCGCTTCACGCCCGCGCGCAGCAGCTTCGGCACGGCGCTCGCGGCCGTCTGCGCCTGCGCGTTGAACACGGTGTTGCGGCAGCCGACGTCGACGACGACCGGGTGCTGTTTGCCTTCTCTGTCCTGCAGCGCGACGCGGTGCTGCTCGCACGGCCGGCCACAGGTGCGGAAGTCACGGCCGCGCGAGAGCGTGTGCGCGTACACGCAGTGCTCGGTGTGGAACGTGGCGATGTGGTGGTGGCCGACGACGGTGACCCGCTCCGCAGGCACGTTCGCGAGCAGCTCGTGCAGCTGCGTCTCGTCGAGGTCATGCGCGGCGGTGATGGAGTCGCAGCCCAGCGCGAGCAGCTGATGCGCGGTGACGCTGTTGGTGACGTTCAACGAGAAGTCGCCGTGCACGACGGGTCGCGTGGCCAGCGTCGAGAAGTGCACGAGCCCGCCCCAGTGGCGCACCAGCACGCCGTCGGGCGCGAGCCGCGTGAGGCGCGAGTCGATGCCCTCTTCTCCCGGCTTCTGCACGCGCGTGGTGGCGATGGTGACGAAGAGGCCGGCCTGCTTCGCGCGAGTCACCGCCTTCTCGAGCCCGACGAGCTCCATCCAGTCGAGCTCGACCTCGGGCAGCTTCGCCGCGATGACGGCCTCGAGCTGCGCGGGCGTGCGCACGAGCGGGACGAGCGAAGGCGCCGAGGGCGGGCTCCACCGCTGCGGCACCTGCAGCTTCGACGCCTCGGCGACGACGTGCGCGGCGACGGGCTGAGGCGCGACCGCGTGGCGCGTGCGCGCGAGCACCTTCTCTTCCAGCTCGGTGACGAGCGCACGACGCAGCGCCTTGAGCGAGGACACCGGCAGATGGAGTCCGCTCCCGAACGCGTCGAGGTCGATGGCCTGCAGCCGAAACGGCGTGCCGCCGAACGAGCCGAGCTTGTCAGAGAGCACCTCGACGCCCAGGCCCGTGCCCGTCGCCTTCGTGAGCAGCTCCGGGGTCTGGCCTTCGACCGTCACGTCGCGACCGACCGGCCCCGTCGCTTTCAAGGTGACGTGCAGTGACGAGCCTTCGCGCCCTCGCACGGTGAGCAGCGTGGGAATTCGGCCCGACACGCCCTTCGAGCCCGCGTCGACCGCGCTCTTCGCTTCGGCCGTGAGCCGTGGGTCTGACGAGAGGAACACCTGATGGCCTGGCCGCACGCGCGACAAGTCAGGCCCCGGCTTTCCAAACTGGAGCCAGAAGCCACGCGGCGCAGGCTCGACGCCGAAGAGGGGACCGCCCGGCTCTTCTTCCTGGGGCCGGCCCGTGTCGAAGCCGACGCCGCAGCCGGGAATCGGCTCGGGCACGTCGAGCGGAACGCCGCGCGCGTCGGTCGAAGAGGCGCCGCCGATGACGGGCAGTGACACCTTCGTGGAGCCCTCGGCCGCTCCACCTCCCACGGCCGCGCCGCCTGATGCGCGTCGCTCGGCGCGCTCGATGCGAACGGTCTGGCCTTTCACTTCCGCCACGACGCCGAGCAGCGCGCCGCGGTGTTTGGGGAAGCGGCCCTCGACGAGGTCTTGATGGTCTGAGCCCGCGAAGAAGCCGTCTGAGAAGCCGCGCGAGTAGGCGACGGCCATCTTCCCCAGGTCTTTCTGGAGCTGCTGCTGCACAGGCGCCGACTGGTGCTGCTTCGAGAGCACGGCGTCGCGCCAACGGCGGTACCCCTCGACGGCGGTGACGACGTACGCAGGCCCTTTGAGGCGGCCTTCGATTTTCAGGCTCGCGACGCCGATGTCTGCGAGCGCCTCGAACGCGCGCGCGCCAGCGAGGTCCATCGGGCTGAGCAGGTAGGCGACGTCACCGAGCGGCCGCACGGCGCCATCGATGACGAGGTCGTACGGCAGCCGGCACGACTGCGCGCACTGGCCGCGGTTCGCCGAGCGCCCGCCCCAGGCCTCGCTGGTGAGACACTGGCCGCTCCACGACATGCAGAGCGCGCCGTGAATGAAGACCTCGAGCTCGAGGTCGGTGCCCTTCGCGAAGGTGCGCACCTCGTCGACCGAGAGCTCGCGCGGCACGACGATGCGGGTGACGCCGAGCGCCTTCGCGAAGCGCGCGGCCTCGGGGCTCGAGACCGTCATCTGCGTCGAGGCGTGCACCTCCATGGTCGGAGCCACGGCCCTCGCGAGCAGCGCCACCGCCGGGTCCTGCACGATGACGCCGTCGACGCCGGCCGAGGCACAGGCGCGCAGCAACTGCTCGACGACCGGCAGCTCGTTCTCGAACACCAGCGTGTTGAGGGTGACGTACGCGCGGGCGCCCGCCTTGTGAATGTGGTCGAGCGTCGCGGGCAATGAGGCAACCGAGAAGTTCGTCGCGCGCGCGCGGGCGTTCAGCCCTTCGTCGAGGCCGAAGTAGACGGCGTCGGCGTGGGCGGCGAGGGCGGCGTCGAGGCTCTCGGCGTCTCCGGCCGGCGCGAGGATTTCAGGGGCAGAGGGCACGCGCGCCTTCTACGGGAAGTCGGCTCGGGCAACCAACGGACCTTCGGCCGCCGCGACGAACCGACAGCACGCGCGGGCCGTCACCGGGACGAGTGGCCGACCGTCGTTGGTGCGCCAGCGCGATTCCAGAACATGGCGAGCCCGCTGGGCGCTGATGCGCAGGTCGGCATCAACGGTGAACTCACGCTGCGCCTGCACGTCGGCAAAGACGACGCTCGTTGCAGGCTGGCGACGAGGGCTTCGCGGGTGCGCCCGGTTCGCTCGAGCTCGAGGTGAACGACGAGAACCCGGCGGCGAGCTGAAGCTGGTCAGTGAGGACCGCACGACGACCGACTTCCCGCAGGCGTGGGCTTCTCGGTGCTGATGCTCGTACCGGGCGCGATGGCTGGAGCCGAGTTCGAAGTGGCAGGCAATCAGTCGTCGGAATCCAGTCGACGAGGCGCGGGGGGAAACCAGGTCGTTCCCTTGAGCAGCTGAATGCAGTCATCGAGCACGCGGCCCACCAACTGCAGCTCCTGCTTCGTGTACTTCTCCTCGAGGAGCGACTCGAAGCCGACGAACTGCTGGGCCAGCTCTTTGGTGGGGGCAGCCTTGTCGAGGGTCACCCGCCACGCCCTGCCGTCGATGTCGTCGACGCGCCTTCGCGCGAGCCCGGCCTCGACCAGCTTCGTGATGGCCACCGAGATGGTCGAGCCGCGGAGCCGAAGCGTGTCACCAAGCTCACGCTGGGTGCGTCCTTCGGGGGCTTGCATCAGCTCGAGCAGCAACTCGATGCCCGCCTCCGGAATGAAGAAGCTGCTCGACATCTTGTACAGCTCGACGTTCAGGATTCGGCGAAGCCACCACAACTTCCACAGCGTGAAGTTCGTGAAGGCGGGCGGTCGTGGGAGGGGTCGAGAGCTCATGATAGTTAGATAGT
>JBEOKA010000156.1:0-24456 GCA_040275325.1 Myxococcaceae bacterium
GCTGGAGGAACTCCTTCTCGCGCTCTTCCGGCACGGCGCCCAGCTCGAGGGTCTGTAGCAGGGCGCGCACACCAGCGATGGGTGTCTTCAGCTCGTGCGAGGTGAACTGCAGCAGGCGCTCCATGCGCATCTGGGCCAGCGTGCGTTGCCGCGCGATGTAGAGCAGCACGCCGACGGCCGAGAAGAGACAGATCGCCATCGCGCTGAACTCTCCCAGCACCATGAAGTCGAGCCGTGCGCCGCGTTCAGCGAGATCGAGGTGCTCTCCCGTTCGCAGCAGGTGCAGCTGCTCCTGCAACCGAAGGCCGTCGTTGGCCAGGCGCCTCGCCAGCACCGCCCACCAGCTCACCATCACCGCGATGACCGCGAGCGCGACGCCAGCCACCACGTATTCGAGACGGTTTCGCCAGGCCGACATCACGCCTCCGGGAACAGCACTTCGAGCAGTCGATCGACGTGCGCGGGGGTGTGCGACGTCGAAAGGAAGCCGACCTCATACCCGCTCGGTGGCAGGTAGACGCCCGCTTCGAGCCAGCGCCCGTACGACTGGTGGAACCGCGCGACCACCTCGGGTGCGATCGCCTCGGCGGTCGTCGGTGGAGCGCTCGCGTCGAGCCACGGCCAGAAGAGCGAGCCGACCCGGCGCAGGCCCAGGCCGCCACTTCGTCGACGCCAGCCTGCCTCGAGCCTCGCTCCCAGCGCCTCGAGCACTTCATAGGTGCCGGGCTTGCGCAGCTCGGTGAGCGTCGCGATGCCCGCGGCGAGCGCCACCGGGTTCCCCGCCATCGTGCCCGCCTGGTACACGCCACCGAGTGGAGCCAGCTGCGAGAGCAGCTCTCGCCTGCCCGCCACCGCAGCGACCGGCAGCCCACCGCCGACGATCTTCCCCAGCGTCGTGAGATCGGGCGTCACGCCCATCAACCGCCCGTAGCCGCCGAAGTGGAACCGGAAGCCGTTGATGACCTCGTCGAAGATGAGAACGGTTCCATGCTTCGTGCACTGCGCCCGCAGCGCCTCGAGCCACGCCTTGCGCTGCACCAGCAGTCCGTTGTTCGCGGGCAGTGGCTCGACGATCGCCGCCGCCAGCTTCGCGCCGTACTGCTCGAACGCCGCCGTCATCGCCGCCTCGTCATCGAGCGGCACCACCACCGTCGTCGCCGCGAGCCCTTCGGGAACGCCCTTGCTGTCAGAGAGCCCCTGCGTCACCACGCCGCTGCCCGCCTTCACCAACAGGCTGTCGACGTGCCCGTGGTAGCAGCCGGTGAACTTGAGCGTCAGCGGCCGGCCCGTCACGCCGCGCGCGAGTCGAATCGCCGTCGCCACCGCCTCGGTGCCCGACACCACGAAGCGCACGAGCTGATGTTCGGGGAAGGCCTCGAGCACGAGATCGGCGAGCGCGACCTCGTTTCGATGGGTGGTGCCGAACGCGAGGCCATCACGCGCGGCAGAGATCACCGCGTCGACGACGGCCGGGTGGGCGTGCCCGAGAATGTTCGGGCCCCACGCGAGGCAGAAGTCGAGCAGCTGGTTGTCGTCCTCGTCCCAGAGGAAGGGGCCAGCGGCGCGCTTGATGTAGCGGGGAACGCCGCCAACCTTGCCGAACGCGCGCACCGGGCTCGACACGCCGCCGGGCATGCGGCCACGCGCCTTCTCGAACAGCGCCTCAGATGTCTTGAGTGATGGCTTCATGGGTCTCCTGGAACGAGAGCGTGGGCAGCAGTTGATGGGCGCGCTCGAGCGTGAGCGGCGACGAGAGTTCGGTGCGGGCGACGAGGAACCGGCCGCTGCGCTCCTCGCCGATGTGCAGCTGCGCGCCGCTCAAGAACGCGCCAAAGGGGCTCGCACAGCCGGCCTCGAAGGCCTGAAGCATGAGGCGCTCGGCGTCGACGCGGCGACGGCTCTCGGCGTGCTCAATGGCGGCGAGGCGATGGCGAACCTCGACGTCGTCTTCGCGGCACTGAATCGCGATCGTCCCCTGCCCCGGCGCGGGCACCCACGCGGTCGGAGTGAGCGCGAACACCTCGAAGGCCGAGAGGTCAATGCCCAGGCGCGAGACTCCGGCGGCCGCAAGCACGATGGCCTCGTACTGGCCTTCAGCGAGCTTGCGCACGCGGGTGGGAACGTTGCCTCGCAGCGGCGTCGGCGCGAGCTGAGGCGCGTGGTGACGCACGAGCGACATGCGCCGCAACGACGAAGCACCGACCCGTCCACCAGCCTTCACGGGCACGGCAGTCGAGCGATCGACGGCGTCGCGGCGAACGATGAGCCAGTCACGAGGATCTGCGCGCTCGAGCACCGCGCCCACGCACAGCCCGTTCGGCTGAATCGTCGGCAGATCCTTCAGCGAGTGCACCGCCACGTCGACGCTTCGATCGAACAGCGCGCGCTCGAGCTCGGCGGTGAAGAAGCCCTTCTCCATGCGGCCCGCGAGCACCGGCGCCTGGTCGAGGTCGCCTCTCGTCTCGATGATCACCTCTCGCGCGTGACCACCCAGGCGCGCGGCGACCTGCGCCGTCTGCCAGCGCGCCAGCGCGCTCCCTCTCGTCGCCAGCTTCAGTTCACGAGACACGTGAGGCCCTCCGGGTCACTTCGAGCAGTCGATGGGTGAAGCCACGCAGCGTCTCGGCGACCCGGCGGGCTTCTTTCGCGGGCAGCTCGGCCAACATGGCCTCGACATCGTCTTCGAAGAACCGGCGCTTCTCTGACTCGAGCGCCTGCAGCACGTGGTGGCCCGACGCCGACTCGAGCGCTTCGCGAAGTCCCTCTGCGCCTTCGTCGGCCAGGCTGTTGAGCGTCGCGAGCGCCTCGCCATCGAGCGTGAGCCCTCGCCGGGTCAGCAGCGCGTCGAGCGAGAGCGAGCGCCAGCCCTCGGCCGACAGCACCTGCCCAGGAGCGCCGACATCGATGACGAGCGGCCAGTCGGTGCGCGCAGCCAGCTCGAGCCACGGCGCGGGTCCACCAGTCGCCACCACCACCACCGCCGCGGTCGCCGCCCGATCGTGAAAGGAGCCGAGCTCAGCGCGAGAGAACGTCTCGACCTGTTCGAAGCCATCTCGCTGCAGCGCGCCCAACACCTGCCGACCGATCTCGCCACGCCCCAGCAGCAGCACGTCAGCGCGCTTCGGCACGGACTTCAGCTCTCCCACCACGAGCGACTGCACGCCGACGCTCGAGCCGACGCCAGTCTCCTTGCGCGCCTGCAGAATTCGCCCGAGCGCGTGCCAGCACAGGTGCAGCGTTCGATCGGTCGTGCCTTCGGCGTGCGCGTGCTCGAAGCCCTTGAGCACCTGTCGGCCGATTGCGTGCTCACCTTCCGCCACCGACTCGAGACCGAGCGTCACGCGCAGCAAGTAGTGCAGTGCACCTGTCGAGAGCTTCACGTGCATGCGCCGGCCGGCCCCTGAGTCACCCAGGCCTTTGAGCAACCCGCTCCGCAGCAACTCGGCAGCCCATGACGCGTTCTTCGCCGACAGCACCCACTCGATGCGCGAGCAGCTCTCGATGCGCGCGACGCCGTCACACAGCCCACCCTGTCGCAGGCGGCCGGTCGGTGATTCAGCTGAGTCGTCGAGGGCCTTCAGCTGGGCGCGCACCGACGACGGGCCCTCCCTGAAGTCCATACCGACGACGGCGACGGGCATCGTCATGACCGGTGCGCCGCCACCTCGTCGCACAACGCGGCGACGGCGCTCTCGGGCGTCTGCGGAAGAATGCCGTGCCCGAGGTTGACGATGCAGCCGCGGTTGCCACCCGGAAGTGAGTCGAGCTCTGTCAACAACGCCCGCGTGCGCTGGCGAACGGGCTCATCGCCAGCGAAAAGCAGCACTGGATCCAGCTGGCCCTGCAGCACGTGGTTCGGCAGCACCGCGCGCGCCTCGGTGAACGAGGTGCGCCAGTCGAGCGACACGCCGTCGACCTCGACCTCCTTCAACACCTCGAGCAGGTGCATGCCGCCCTTCAAGAAGAGGATGACGGGCTTGCCGCTCGCGCGAATCTTCGACGCCGCGCGGTTGAGCGAAGGCACCACGTGGGTGCGGTACTCGTCTTTCGACAGAAGGCCGCCCCAGGTGTCGAACAGCTGCACTGCGTCGGCACCCGCTGCGAGTTCAGCGAGGCACAGCTCGGCGATGGCGTCGGCGAACAGGTTCATCGTGTCGCGCGCGAGCCCCGGATCACTCGCCAGCATCGACCGCGCGTGGCGGAAGTCGTCGCTCCCTCCGCCCTCGACGCTGTACGCGAACAAGGTGAACGGAGCGCCCGCGAAGCCGAGCAGGCCGTGGCTGCCCGCGAGCGTCTGCGACAGGTGCTTCACCGCGTTGGGCACGTAGGCGAGGCGCTCCATCAGCCCCGTGGTGTTCCACTTCGCGAGATCGGCGCGGCTGCGCAGCACGCTCGCGAACACCGGGCCTTCGCCCTTCTCGAAGGTGACGCCGGCCCCGAGCGCCTCGGGCACCACGAGGATGTCGCTGAACACGATCGCTGCATCGAGGGCGAACCGCTTGAGCGGCTCCAGCGCGACGCGGGTCGAGAGCTCGGGCGTTCGGCACACCTCCCAGAAGCCGTGCTCTGCGCGCACCGAGCGGTAACCGGGCAGATAGCGACCAGCCTGACGCATCAACCACACGGGCGGGCGATCGACGGGCTGGCGAGCGAGCGCGGCGAGAAAGCGTTGGCGTCTGTCCATGGCGCGATGAGTACCGAAGGAAGGGCGCCGCTTCGTCACAACTCCGTCATGTGGCGCCTTGCGTGCTGGGCGGTTTGCGTACAACGACGACGTGCTGCCCTGGGCCATCACCCGCGCTGATGCCGACGCTCGCCGGCTCGTCGAGCAGCTGCGCGCCTCGGGCGTCGATGCGTTTCCCCTGCCCTGCATCGAGCGGGTGCTGCGGCCCGTTCCGCGCTGGTGCCCCGAGGGTCACCGCGTCGTGGTGCTGACGAGCACCGGTGCCGTCGAGGCCGTGCGGCTCACGCTCGCGTCCGCCGCGCCTCACGATCTGGCCGCGATCGCGCCGACGACCTCGCAGGCGTTGCGCGAGCTGGGCTTCAGGCCGACGGTCGAGGGCTTCTCTGGAGTCGTTCCACTCGCCCAGGCCGTCGAAGCCCACCTTCGCCGTCGCGGAATCAACGACGCAGTCTTCTGGTACCCGAGCAGCGACGCCGGCGCAGCGAGCGCAGAGCAACACGAGGCCGTGCTCCGGTTGGAGCTGCTCGGCCCCGTCACGAGACCCATCGTCTACGAGATGCGCGCACCGTCTTCTCTCGAGGCCGAAGTCGCTCGTCTGCCAGCGCGCTACGGCGTCTTCTTCGCGAGCCCATCGGCCGTGGCGAACTTCTTCGCCGCCCATCCCCCTCCGCCCGAGCGCGTCGTGTGCTGGGGCGAGTCGACATTGCACGCCGCGCGCGACGTCTTCCCTCAGGCGGTGCAGGCCGATCGCGCCCGCCCTCTCACCGAAGCCTTCACCTCACAGGAGCCACCCCATGTCTGAAGCCTTCCCCGCGACCCGTCTTCGCCGCCTGCGCCGAACCCCCGCCATTCGCCGGCTCTTCCGGGAGATCGACGTCGGCCTCGAACACCTCGTGCAGCCCTACTTCGTGGTGAACGGCAAGGGCATCAAGCGTGAGACCTCGCCCGGCAGCGGGCTGTGGCAGCTGAGCGGTGACCTGCTCGCGGAGGAGGTGCAGCAGCTGCACCGCGCAGGCGTCGGCGGCGTGATGCTCTTCGGCGTGCCGGACGCGAAGTGGAACCAACAGCAGCCGCTCTCGGAGCCGCTGAAGGAATACCTCGCGGCCATCGAGCTCACGCGAAGGGTGACGCCCGAGGTGGTGCTCATGGCCGATGTCTGTCTGTGCAGTCTGACGGAGCACGGGCACTGCGGGGTCGTCGAGGGCCACCACATCGTGAACGACGCGACGCTGCCGAAGCTCGCCGAGCTGGCGGTGCTGCTCGCGAAGGCCGGCGTCGACTTCGTGTGCCCCAGCGACATGATGGATGGGCGCGTCGGTGCGATTCGTTCGGCGCTCGACGAGGCGGGCCAGCAAGACGTCGGCATCGTGTCGTACGCGATCAAGATGGCGTCAGCGCTCTATGGGCCGTTCAGGGCTGCGGCCCACAGCGCGCCTGCGTTCGGCGATCGCGCCTCGTACCAGATGCCTGCCCATAACCGCCGCGAGGCGCTGCGTGAGCTGATGCTCGATGTCGATGAAGGTGCCGATCTGCTGCTGGTGAAGCCCGCGATGTCGAACCTCGATCTCATTCGCGACGCGCGGGAGCGCACGCTGCACCCGCTCGTCGCGTACCAGGTGTCGGGGGAGTACGCGATGGTGCGCGCCGCGGCCGACAAGGGCCTCATCGACTTCGAGCGCGCGATGACCGAGCTGCTGGTGTCGTTGCGTCGCGCAGGCGCCGATCTGATCGTCTCGTATGACGCCCGCCGCCGCGCAGGGCTGCGCTGATCACACCGCGGGCGCGTGGGTCTTCTTCGGGCCCTTCGAGTACGTGTCGAAGACGTGGGCCACGTTGCGCAGCAGCAGCTGGCCCTCCGAGGTGAGCGTCAGGTGGCCCGGGCGTCGCTGCACCAGGCCGTCGTGCTCGAGCTCGGCCATCAGGCGCAGCTCGGCTTCGAAGTAGCGATCGAAGTCGATGCCGTGCGTCTCACCAAAGGCCCGGGTGTCGACGTCGAGCTGACAGAACAGCTGCATGATGAGCGTTCTGCGCACGGCGTCGTCGGCGCTCGGAGCCCAGCCACGGGTGATCGCCAGCCGCCCTGCCTCGAGCTCGGCGCACCACGCGCGCACGTCATGCTGGTTCTGCAGGAAGGTGCCGTCGACCTCGGAGATCGCGGAAGGACCGAACGCGATCACCTCGCTGTCGCGACACGTCGTGTAGCCCATGAAGTTGCGCCGCAGCGTTCCGTCTTCCCGCGCCTTCACCAGCTCGTCGTGCGAGCGTGAGAAGTGATCGAGCCCGATGAGCGTGTAGCCCGAAGCCTCGAGCGTGTTGACGCCCAGCTCGAGCAGCGCGAGGCGGCCTTCGGCCTTCGGCAGCTCGCTCGCGTCGATCAGCTTCTGGTGCTTCTTGATCGACGGCATGTGCGCGTAGCCGAACAGCGCGAGGCGATCGGGGTCGATTCGTTTCACGAGCTCGAGGGTCTTCGCGAAGCGCTCCACGGTCTGCAGCGGCAGGCCGTACATCAGATCCATGTTCACGCTCTCGAAGCCGAGCGCGCGCGCGAAGGCCACCAGCTGCCGCGTCTGCTCGAAGGGCTGGGGGCGGTTCACGCGCTGCTGCACCTGCTCGTCGAAGTCCTGCACGCCCATCGAGAGGCGGTTGAAGCCGAGCGAGGCCAGGGTCTCGAGCTGAGCGAAGGTGGTGACCGGCGGGTGCACCTCGATCGACGCCTCGATGTCGGGCGCCCAGGGAAACTTCGCGCGCAGGGCGCCGATCAACCGCTCGAGCTGCGGCGGCGTCAGATGCGTCGGCGTGCCACCGCCGAGATGAACCTGAACGACCTCTCGCTGCGAGGGGAGCAACTGCGAGACCAGCTCGAACTCACGCTCGATGGCTGAGAGGTAGCGCTCGACCAGCTCACCGCGGTGGTCGATCAGCATGTTGCAGCCGCAGTACCAGCAGAGCTTCTTGCAGAACGGGACGTGGACGTAGATCGACAGTGGCCGGCGAATCGCCCCGTACGTCTGCACGGGCAGCGTCGCGTCGGTGATCGCGCGCCAGTGATTCGCGGGCGGGTACGAGGTGTACCGGGGAACGGGTTGCGTGCCGTACCGCTCGAGCAGCTGTCGTCGCAGAGGAGTCATGACGCCGGCACCGTATCGAGCACGCCGTCGACGATGGGCCCGCCATGACGAAGTGGTGACCGACTACGGCCACTGCGCGCGAACACCACCCTGCACGGCGATGGGGGCGATGGGCCGGGCTCCGAAGGGGCGCCGCGCGACCACGGCCTGCTGGTTCGTCAGGTTGGTGCCCGTCACGTAGAACTGAAACGCGCCCAGCCGATAGCTGGCGGTCGCGTCGAGTAACACGCGACCTGGAACGACCGGCTGTCTCGTTCCATCACCGGCCTCTTCCAGAAAGCCGCTGTTCGCTTCGAGGCCGACCGACACCGAGAGCGCGTCGCGATTCATGATCACCCGCGCCGAACCCTGATGCGCCGGCACGTAGGGAATGGAGTCGCCCGCGCGCACGGCGCCCCAGATCGGGTTCGCCGAGGTGAAGTCGGCGAGGAAGTGCGCCGAGGTGAACGTGTACGTGAGCTGCGGCACGAGTTCGATGCTCGCGGGCAAGGCGAACGACATCGACGCCAGCGCCTCGACGCCCATGATGCGCCCGGCTCCGCCGTTGAACTGCCGGTTGAGCGAGTCGTCGACGCAGCCCGAGCTGCCGGTGCACTCGCCGGTGAGGTTCGTGTACTCGCTCCAGAAGCCGACCAGCTCGAAGCGGCGCTTGCGACTCGGCGCACGAACCCCGAGTTCGAAGTGCGTCGCACGCTCCGGCCGCACGTCATCTTGTTGACCCGGCGTGACGGGGCTGAAGCCCTGATGCGCTCCACCGAACACGTTGATGCCGAACGGGAGCGCCACCACGCCTCCCAGCCCGACCAGCGGCACGATCTGCAGGCCGCGACTCGAGGCCTTCGCGAGATCGTCCGAGAACGCCATGTCGATCAGCTCGAGGCGAGCGCCGGGCGAGAGCAGAAACCGACCCCACGTCAGCGTGTCGTGCAGCTGCAACGCGCCCGCACGCGAGACGCCACGATTGAGCGCCTCCTGCGTCATCGGCGTCTCGTCACGCACCAGCGCACCGTTCGTCATCGCGTAGCTCTGGCCGGTGTGATCGCGGCGAATCTCGTCGTGGTGAAAGCGCGCTCCCGCCTCGACCTCGTGCGCGATGGGGCCGGTGGAGAACGTCGCGCGTGCGTTGAACTGCACCCCTTCACTGATGAAGGCGCGCGAGTTGCGCTGCACCACCAGCGCCTCGTCGGGGCTGCTCGAGTCGGTCGCACCGCGCAGCACCTGAAGGAACTGCCCATCTAGCCCACCGCGAACGGGCTGAACGAGCAGTGTGTAGAGATCGGGGCCACGACGGAAGTGATCGAGCCGGTTCCACGAGCGATCGAACGCGTGCCGGTAGGCGTCGGCCGTCAACGTGAGCCAGGGCGCGGGCTGCGCTGACCACCGCGCGCTCACCGAGAGGCGGTTCGTCTGCATGCGATCGAGCGCCGTCGCCGAGTAGCGCCGAAGTGGCGTGGCCTCGAAGTCGGCGCCCGTCAGCCCCAGGTACGTCTCACGGCTGTCTTCGAGGGAGAGCGTCGACTTGACGATCAGCTGCTGCTTCCACGCGTCGCCAGGCGAGATGCGCCCCTTGATCATGAACTCACTGCGCTCGAAGCCCGCGTTGCCGCCACCGTCGATGCGCTTGAAGCCGTCATCGCGAAGGAACACGCCCTCGGCCAGCACGCCCCACTTCTCCGATCCCGCCGCCGCGACGCCATGCACGCGCGCCTGAAACCGGCTGCCACCGGCGACGTCGAGCTTGAACAGGTTGTACGTGGGCACCTCGCGGGTGCGCAGGTTGATCGCGCCACCGATGGTCTGCGGGCCGTACTGAATCGCCGCCGGGCCCTTGTAGACCTCGAGGCCCACCATGCGGGTGATGAGCGGGAAGTAGTAGGCCGCGGGCGCGGAGTACGGAGCGGGCGTCACCAACACGCCGTCTTCCATCAGCGTCACCTTCGCGCTGCGATCGGGGTTCGCCCCGCGCAGGCCAATGTTGGGCCGCAGGCCGAGTCCATCCTCCTCTCGAAAGTAGACGCCCGGCACTTCCGCCAACACGCGGTGCACGTCGTTGAGCTCGCGCCGCTCGAGATCTTCTTCGCCGAGCGCGATCGCGCTCCCAGCCACACGACGAACGTCGGGACCGCGCTGGCCCACCACCCGCGTCGAGAACTTCACGCCTGCATCGGCAGCGCCGGCATCGATCGGATCATCGTCGTACGCCCACACACCACCGTCACCGACGTCGAACTGCGCCACCCGAAGCCGCTTCGGCGCAGGCGCCGGCTCCGAGAGCGAAGGCATCATCGGTGCCGCCGCGACGACGAGACTGAACAGAAAGACCATCTCTCACCACCCCGCGACACGAACCGGCTGAGACGATCGCGGAGACGGCAACAGCGCCGGCCGCAAGTCCCACCCGTCGAGCGTCATCACATCGACCTCGGGTTTGAAGAGCCGCACGGGGGGGCGGCCATTGAGTGACACCAGCGCGTCGACGAACACCTCGACGGGCTTTCCAAGCTTCTGCTCCATCTGACGGCCGACGTGCCGGCCGAGCGCGACGATGAGATCGGGCTGGCCGCTCATCTCGTTCGACTGCCGCGGCGTCAGCACATCCATCGGGTCGACCTGCCACTCGCGCGCTTCACCACGCACCCGCACGCGATAGCTGATGGAGCCGTTCTTCTCGCGCAGCATCACCTTCCACGACCAGCGCATGCCCTGCTCGTCCCAGAGCACGTCATCTCCGATGAAGTGCGAGCGCAGCGGGAAGAGCGCCTGGAACGCGACGTAGCCAGCCATGAGACCGACGAACGCCTTCGGCAGCGGCTTCCACGTCGCGGTCCGACGCAGCACCAGCCCGAAGCGCGCAGGCCACGACGGCTCGAAGAACACCGTCGCCGCGAGCGTCATGATGAACGGGAAGATGCCGATGTCGAAGAGCGCGTGCGTGGTGCCGTGAAAGCCGAGCAGCACCACGAAGGCGAACGGGCGCGTTCGACGATTCAGCAGCCAGAAGGGAATCGTGCAGTCGTACAGACACGCCGCCCACGCGGCGACGATGGGCGCGAACGACAACCCAAGCAGCGGCCCCAACACCGGCAACCCACGATTCGCGGCGAACCATGTCTCGAGCGGCCACGCCTGCAGCAACCAGTCGGTGTTCACCTTCGCGAGGCCTGCGTGCACGTAGACGACGCCGACCTGAAAGCGCACCAGCCACAACGCCCACCGGGGAATCGTCGCGCCGTCGAGCGGCAAGAGCGTGAGCAGCGCGCCGAGCAGAAACGCGAGGTAGTCGTGGTTCAGGTAGTTCGTGACGTCGAACAGCTTGAGCCAGCCGAAGCAGCCCAGAAACACGAGGCCGCCCACCCGACGGAGCGCGCCGCTCGAGAAGCCCAGCACCAACGCGCCCAGGGCTCCCACCGCGAGTGACACCGGCACCAGCGCGCGCGGAATCGGCGGCAGAAACGAGAACGCCTCGTACGAGAAGCGGAACTCGGGCTCGAGGAAGAGCGGCGCCGTCCACCCCGTCAGGTGCAGGCGAACGAGGGCTCCGGCCAGCAGCACGCCGAGCGCCGCACGAAACACACGCAGCGACCGCCCATCGACGGGCTCGTTCAACCGGCTGATGAAGGCGGTGGCGCGCATGGCTCAGTAGTTCGTCTTGAAGCGGGTCATCTCGTCGGCCGTGAAGCCGTAGGCCTGCTGAATGCGCGTGTTGGCCATGAGCAGGCCGTCGACGTCGGCCGGCGTGTCGGTGACGAGGCGGAACAGCGTCGAGCCCGAGATCGACGGCGTGCGCATGGCGGTGAGCACCTGCTCGAGCTGTGCGTCGGTGATCTTCCGATTCGCCTGCGGCACGGCCTTGAGCCCGACGAAGAAGCCGACTCCTTCGCCAAGGTCGTGCAGCGCCGACGCCTTCTTCGTCGCGTCAGCCGCGGAATCCTGCAGCTTCGTCGCGGCGGAGTTCACGTAGAAGACCACGGTCGAGGCGAGCGCACGCTCCCACTCGAGCTTCACGGTCTCGAGCGCCGCGGCACGCTCCGCCGAACACGCCGCCGAGCTCGACGTCGCCGCCAGGCGCGCGCGCACGAAGGCGTCTCGAATGACGACATAGCTTCCGGGGCCACCAGCCGGCGTGCGGCGCTTCGCGTACTTCGCGGCCATCTCGTCCTTCCCCATCGCGGCCGTGTCGCTCTGCTGGAATGTCGGGTTTGCACCGAAGAGCGCCACGAGCTGATCGATCGATTCCGGCGTGGTCGCCGTGGGAACGCGCTTCGCCGCCTCGGCGTAGAACACAGCGCCGTAGAACCCCTTGTCGGCGACCTCACGCAGATCGACGCCCTTCTCCGAGAGCACGTACGAGGTCGTGCCCACGCCATAGATACCGCCCGTGCCCGTCGCCGGGTTCGCAGGCGTGAACGTCTTGCCCTGCGCCGCGATGAAGGCCGTGAGCGTCTCGTCGAGCGTCGCCTGGAAGCCGGGCGTCATGTACGTCGAGAGCGACGGCGTGCCCGCAGTGAAGAGCGCGTCGAGCTGCGCGCGGGTGACGGTCGTGCCTGCGTCGAGCGCGGCGCTGCGAAGGGGAGCGCTGAAGGCGTTGAGCCGGCCCAGCATCGCGACCTCGTTCGCCGCGGCCGTCGCGAAGGTGGTGTCGGGGTACGCGCCGGTGAGCGTGACTTCACAGCCGGCGTCGTTGCCGCTGGGCATGCCGCCGCAGGCGACGAGAGAGAGCGTGAGGGAAGCGATGATGAGTCTCATGGTGGTTGGTTCCGGGTGCTTCAGTCGTTGTCGCCGGCGCCCTCTTTGGGCACCTTGAGCGACAGGGTGGTCACGAACTGCGTCTTGAGGAGATCGGTGAAGGCCTTCACCTTCGTGCGGAGCGCGGGAACAGCGTCTGGGCTCTCGACGACGAGCCGCTGCACGGGGCGATCGAGCGCGCGCGCATCGACGAGCGCCGAATCGAGCGCCGCGAGCATCTGATCCTTCAGCTCCGTCGCGCCGCGCTCCACGAGCAGATCGTCGAAGCCGATGGCCGTGGCGTCTGCCTCGAAGGAGCCCGTGAACCCGGCACGCAGCGCGACCAGGTTCTCGACGACGGCGCGACTCGAGAGCAGCGCCCTCGGAGACTCAGCGAGCTCGGGGCACGAGGTCGCCATGCACGCCATGTTGAGCCCCGATGGCGCGCCCAGCTTCGAGTCCTTCACCAGCTGGTCGACGAGGAAGAGGCCGGCGAAGACGTCGTCGAGCGCGTCTTTCGGCGTTCTCCACGGCGAGCCCATAGCGCCCGCTGAAGCCTGCTTCTCGGCGTACGCGACCCAGCCATCTCGAGCCTTCTTCGCGGTGCGCTCGACGTGCCGCGCGACGCCCACTGCCCACGCCTTGCGCCGCTCCTGCAATACGGGCGTGCCAGACAGCGCAGCCCACGAGCCGTCGGTCACGATGGTCGCCGTCGCTGGGCAGGTCGTCGCGGTCGACTGGTTGTGCAGCAACTCCTCGAGCACGAGCAGGCCCTTCGACGTCACCAGCGCGGCGTCGAAGTACGCGTCATCGGCCGTGGTGTTCGCCACCAGCGCGGCGTCGATGCGGCAGAGGTTCGCCGTCGGCCAGGAGTAGATCTCGTCTCGAAGGCCTTCTCCCAGCGTCACCCGCGTCGCCGGCCCGAGAGGACCGAACTGCAGCAACTCGACGCGCTGCCAGGACAGAAAGGCGACTTCGAACTTCTTCTTCGCGTCGTCGAGGGCCGCGGTCTCCTGCCCCGCTGGCGCCTGCCGCCACGCCTCGACCGCGAGCTGCAAGGCCGACGAATCGGTGACGAACCGCTCGAGTGACGGGCGCGCGACGTTCCCCTCGATGGCCGCGAGCGCCTGACGCTGCAGCGCTTCTCCCGGGTCGGGCTTCGTCGGCTGAGGGCAGCTCGCGAGCGCCAGGGCCGAGAGAATGAGAACGATTCGCAATTGCACGGATTGGCTTCTAGATGTTCCAGCGCCCGCGCGGCGATGAAAAAATCTCGGCGGGCGTGGAGCAGTGCTTCTTGTGCAGATTCTGCGCCGGCAGTCTGACGTGGCCGCCTTTACGGCCTCACGCTTGAACTGATACAGCGAGCTGTATGAAGGCCGTGAAGATGACGTTTCAGCTCGACGCGGCGCTGCACGCGCGGCTCAAGACGGCCGCCGCGCAGGGCGGCGTGACGGTGCGAGAGCTGCTGATCGAGGGCGCTGAGCTGGCGCTCGAGCGACGTGAGAGCCGGAGCGACCTCGAGACGCTCAAGACGCGCTCGGCCGCTGCGAAGGCGCGCATGCGTCGCGGCTACTTCGCCCTCGAAGCCGCCACGGAGCCGCTGCCGAAGTGAAGGCCATCTTCGTCGACACCTGGGCGTTCCTCGCCATGTCGAACCGGCGCGACCCGGCCCATGACGACGTGCTCGAGGCCGACGTCTGGCTCGACGCTCACGGCTCGGTGCGGGTGACGTCAGACCTCGTGTTCGAAGAGACGCTCACCGGCCTTCACGCGACGGCGGGCGCCGAGGCGGCGCTCCACTTTCTCGACGACTTCGAGGCCATCGTGGCCGCCGGCGACATGCAGCTGGTTCGCGTCGGCCCCGAAGGGCTCTCGGAGTCACTCTCGCTGTTCCGCAAGCTCGCGCCACGAGTGCCCCGGCTCTCGCTCACCGACTGCAGCTCGCTCGTGGTGATGAAGCGGCTCGAGCTCACCCTCGCCTTCTCGGCCGACCCGCACTTCAAGCTGAAGCCCATCGAGCCCCTCTTCGCTTGGGAGAAGAACCGTCTCGTGCGCGCCCCGATTCCGGTTTGACGCCGGGCGTCGACACGTCTCTCTCCTCGTCGCTGCTCCGAAGCTGTAGGGTGCGCGACCCTTCATGCACCCGTACCAGCGACTGTCGCAGGGCCCCCGCGTCGTTCCCCATCTCGTCAAAGGCCAGTGGCGCTTCGAGAAGGGCGCACACACCGTCACCAGCCCGTACACGGGCGAGCTCATGCTCGAGCTGCGCAGCGCCGATCGCGCGCTCGTCGACGAGGCCGTCGCTGGAGCCGCTGCCGGCGCGAAGGAGTGGGCGCAGACCCCGATCAAAGAGCGCACGCGCCTGCTGTTCGAGGTTCGGCAGAACATTCTCAACCGGCTCGAAGAGCTGCGCGCCGTCATCTCGTACGAATCGGGCAAGACGATCGCCGAGGCAGAAGCCGGCGTGATGAAGGGCGTCGAGGTGCTCGAGTTCGCGCTCGCGCTGCAGAACCTCGACCAGGGCGGCAAGATGGAGGTCTCTCGCGGCGTGCATTGCGAAGTGCGCCGCGCGCCGCTGGGCGTCGTCGCCGGCATCACGCCCTTCAACTTCCCCGCGATGGTGCCGATGTGGATGATGCCCATCGCCATCGCCCTGGGGAACGCCTTCGTGTGGAAGCCTTCTGAGAAGGTGCCGATGACGTCGCAGGTGCTCGGCGAATGCTTCACGAAGGCAGGGCTGCCACCGGGCGTGCTCACCATCGTGCAGGGCGGCGTCGATGCGGTGAACGCGATCATCGATCACCCCGAGGTGCGCGCGGTCGGCTTCGTCGGCTCCACACCCGTCGCGAAGGCCGTCTACTCACGCACCACCCTGCTGGGGAAACGCGCGCTCTGCCTCGGCGGCGCGAAGAACCACATCATCTTGATGCCCGACGCCGACCCCGAGATCGCGGCCGCCGGCATCGCCGACTCCTTCACCGGGTGCGCGGGCCAGCGTTGCATGGCTGCCTCGGTCGTGCTCGCCGTCGGCAAGGTCGATCACATTCTCGCGAAAGTGGCCGAGCGCGCGGCAGCTCACCGCCCTGGCGAGACCATGGGCGCCATCATCACGAAGCAGCAGGTCGACTTCCTGCGCAGCGCCATCGATCGCGGCGTCGCCGACGGAGCGAAGGCCCTCGTCGACGGCCGCACCGTCAAGCCCCTGCCCGGCTACGAGAACGGCAACTGGCTGGGCCCCACGATCCTCGACGGCGTCAAAGCCTCGAGCGAAGCGGCGACGAAAGAGCTCTTCGGCCCAGTGCTGTCGGTGATGCGCGTGACCTCGCTCGACGAAGCGCTCGCCGTCGACGACTCCAGCACCTTCGGCAACGCCACCAGCGTCTTCACCTCGTCGGGCGCCATCGCCGAAGAAGTGGCCCGCCGCGCGAACAGCGGCATGGTGGGCATCAACATCGGCGTGCCCGTGCCGCGCGAGCCGTTCTCGTTCGGCGGCACGTACGAATCGAAGTTCGGCCACGGTGACATCACCGGGCCTGCGTCGCTCAACTTCTGGTCCGACCTGAAGAAGGTCACGACCAAGTGGACGATGCCCAAAGACCTCAACTGGATGAGCTGAAGCACACCCCCGAAAGGAACGCCTCCGTGCCCACGTCTGCCTCGCACCGGCTTCGCAAGAACCACATCGTTCTCACGTCACACCCGCACTTCATCTACGGCGACTCGCCCGACGTGAGCTGGGGCGCGAAAGATCCCCACAAGCGTGGGCCGATCATCGCCTCGTTCACCAACAAGCTGCACCGCAACGCGATCGGCTCGCACTCGGGCAGCTACACGATCTATCGCGCGCTCGCGTTGGCGGCCGGCCAGATGGACCCCGATCACCGGCCCGATCTCACCAACACCGATCCCGTCACGCAGATTGGGCCGTTCCCCTCCTGGTACGACGCCAACCGCATCGTGTCGCTCGACCCGTGGGGGCACCTCGTTCACAAGACGTTCAAGAAAGAGCTCGCCGCGGGCATGGACATTCGCCCGACGATCGCCGTCACGCGCGCCCACCTCGTGATGACCGAGCTCGAGAACGCCATCAACCAGGGCCGCATCTTCATCGACGGCCGCGTGGTGAAGGCCAACAAGGACGTCGCGGTCACCAAGGCCGCCATCGAGCCCGTGTGGCACCTGCCCGGCGTCGCCAAGCGCTTCGGCATCGAAGAGATTCCCCTGCGCAAGGCGCTCTTCGAAGAGACGGGCGGCATGTTCCCCGAGCTGATCACCCGGCCCGACCTCAAGGTCATGCTGCCGCCCATCGGCTCGACGTCGGTCTACGTGTTCGGTGACGAGAAGCTCATCGGCCGCAACGACGTCGAGGTGACGGTGCGCGTGCATGACGAGTGCAACGGCTCCGATGTGTTCGGCAGCGACATCTGCACCTGCCGCCCGTACCTCGTGCACGGCATCGAGGAGTGCATCAAGACGGCCCAGCGCGGCGGCATCGGGTACATCGTGTACTTCCGCAAAGAGGGTCGCGCGCTCGGCGAGGTCACCAAGTTCCTCGTCTACAACGCGCGCAAGCGCCAGAAGGGCGGCGACTCGGCGGCCACGTACTTCCACCGCACCGAGTGCGTCGCCGGCGTTCAGGACATGCGCTTTCAAGAGCTGATGCCCGACGCCCTGAATTGGATGGGCATCAAGCGCATCGACAACCTCATCTCGATGTCGAACATGAAGCACGACGCCATCACCGGCAGCGGCATCAAGGTCGTGCGCCGCTACGAGATTCCGCCCGAGAAGATTCCAGGCGACGCGTCGGTCGAGATGGAGGCCAAGAAGGCCGCCGGGTATTTCAACAAGACCACGGGCTCGATGAAGAAGAACGAGCTGGTGAAGGTGAAGGGGCGACGCCTCGATGAGTGAGCTGCCCTGGCCGAACGTCACGGGCGCGCTCGAGACGATCACTGACCCGGCCACCATTCGTGCCCGAACGAAGCGCGTGTTCGACGCCGCGCTCGCCGGAGAGACGGCCTTCGCGGTCGATCTCTCGAAGCTGCCGGCGCTCGTGGACTTCGTGATGCAGGTGACGAACGAGAACTACCCGACGGGGAACATTCCCTTTCACGGGCGGTACGAGCACCTGCGCGCAGGCGGCGTCGATCGCGTGGCGAAGGTGCTGGCCGCGCTCGGCACCACCGACAAGAAGGAGCAGGCTCGCGCGCTCGTCGATCTCGTCGTCGTCTCGGTGCTGCTCGATGCCGGCGCCGGCCCCGAATGGAAGTACGTCGAAGACGGCGTGACGTACTCGCGCTCGGAAGGGCTCGCGGTCGCGTCAGTGGCCATGTTCCTCTCGGGCGCGTTCAGTCACGATCACTCGAAGCGGGTCACCGCCGAGGGGCTCGCGAAGCTCACCGTCGCCGACGTCTCGCGCGGCATGCAGGTGAGCGCGACCAACCCGATGACGGGCCTCGAGGGGCGCGCGTCGTTGCTGCAGCGGCTGTCGGTGTCGTTGACCGGCGCTCCGTCGCTGTTCGGCAATGGGCGGCCGGGCAACATGCTCGACGCCCTGCTCGCCCAGCCTCAGCCGGTGGCCGCGAAGTCGTTGCTGCGGCTGCTGCTGTTCGGCTTCTCGACCATGTGGCCTTCGCGCGTGACGCTCGACGGCGTGGGCTTCGGCGACGTGTGGCCGTGGCGTGGTGAAGGCATCGACGCGTGGGTGCCGTTTCACAAGCTGTCGCAGTGGCTCGCGTACTCGCTCGTCGAGCCGCTCGAACACGGCGGCGTGCAGTTCACTGGCGTCGAAGAGCTGACCGGCCTTCCGGAGTATCGCAACGGTGGGCTCTTCCTCGACTCCGGTGTGCTGACGCTGCGCGACCCGTCACTCGCGAACGTCGAGCTCGAAGCGTCACACCCCGCGATCATCGAGTGGCGCGCACTCACGGTGCAGCTGCTCGATCGCGTCGGTGACGAGGTCTGTCAGCGCATGGGAAAGACGAAGCAACAGTTGCCGCTCGCGCGCGTGCTGCAGGGAGGCACGTGGAGCGCCGGGCGGGTCATCGCGAAGCAGAAACGGCCAGGCGGTGTGCCTCCGTTGACGCTCAAGAGCGATGGAATGGTGTTTTGACCTTCACGAAAGAGATCATGAAGAACGTTCACGTCATTTCTCACCCGATCATCGAGCACAAGCTCGCGCACCTTCGAAACAAGGACGCGACGCCTCACGAGTTCCGGCAGATCTTCAACGAGCTGGGCTCCATTCTGGCCTACGAGGCCACGCGCGATCTGAAGCTCACCAGGACGCCCGTCGTCACGCCGATGCAGAAGACGACCGCGTACAAGGTGCAGGAGCAGATCACCGTCGCTGCCGTACTGCGCGCCGCCGAGGGCATGCTGCCCGCGTTCATGTCGATGCTGCCGTTCGCGCAGTTCGGTCACATCGGCATCTACCGCGACAAGGGCATGAACCAGACGGTCGAGTACTACTTCAAGCTGCCCAAGCGCGTTGACGGGCACCGGCTGCTGCTCATCGACCCGCTGCTCGCCACCGGAGACACCTGCCTCGCCGCGCTCGATCGCCTCAAGCAGTACAAGGTCGGGCCGATCAAGGTGGTGACGATTCTCTCGGCGCAGGTGGGCATCGACAAGGTGCTGAACGCGCACCCCGACGTCGAGATCTTCACGTTGAGCATCGAGAAGGGCCTCGACGAGCGCGGCTACCTGCTGCCGGGCCTGGGAGACGCCGGTGACCGACTCTTTGGCACGGTGTAGGGCCCACTTCGCGAACGGGCGCCGGGTTCTGGTCGGCGTCGCGGGCGGCTCAGGCTCGGGCAAGACGACGCTGGCGCAAGAGCTGGTGCGCGCCTTCGCCGATGACGCCTGCCTCGTGATGCAGGACTCGTTCTACATCGACCAGTCGGCGCGCTTCGACGGCGACGGCGGCAGCGTGAACTTCGATCACCCGTCGAGCCTCGACTTTCCCCTGCTCGAGTCGCAGCTGAAGGCGCTGCGTGAGGGCAAGCCCGTCGAGGTGCCGATCTACGACTTCGCGACGCACAAGCGGCTGAGCCGCACCGATCCCCTCGGTGCACGCCCGCTCGTCGTCGTCGATGGCACGCTGATTCTCGACGCACCGAACGTTCGGCCGCTCTTCGACGTGGCCATCTTCGTCGAGTGTGAAGAAGACGTGCGCTTCAACCGCCGCCTCGAGCGCGACGTTCGTGAGCGCGGGCGAACTCCCGATGGCGTTCACAAGCAGTTCCACCGCCAGGTGAAGCCCATGCACGACGCGTTCGTCGAGCCGTCGAAGCAGCACGCCCACCTGCTGGTGTCGGGCACCGAGCCGATCGACGTCGCGATGGCCCACGTGCTCGAGGTGCTCGGTCGGCCGTGAGGGTCAGCGCATTCGAATTCGCGGCTTCGACACTTCGCGCGGCGTGAGGATCTCGAGCGAGAGATCCATCGCGCGCGCGGAGTGCGTGAGGGCGCCCATCGAGACGTAGTCGGCGCCCAGCTTCGCCAGCACCGGCAAGCGATCGAGCGTCACGCCACCCGACACCTCGAGCTCGCAGCGCCCATCGGCCAGCTGCACCGCCTGAACGATCTGCGCGTCGTTCATGTTGTCGAGCATGACGATGTCGGCGCCCGCGTCGATGGCCTCTTCGAGCTGCGCCATCGAGGTGACCTCGATCTCGATCTTCACGAGCCGCGGCGCATTCTCACGAGCTCGCTTGAGGGCTTCTCGAATCGAGCCGCCAACCGCCGCGATGTGGTTGTCCTTGATGAGCACGCCGTCGAAGAGGCCGATGCGGTGGTTGACGCCGCCACCGTGACGAACGGCCTCCTTCGAGAGGCCACGCATGCCGGGCGTCGTCTTTCGCGTGTCGAGGATCTTCAGCTTCGTGCCCCGCACGCTGGCGATCGTCGACACCGCCTTCGCCGTCATGGTCGCGATGCCAGAGAGCCGCTGCACCAGGTTCAGCGCCGTGCGTTCTCCCGCGAGCAGCACCCGCATCGGGCCCTCCATGCGCGCGACGCGCTGCTTCTTCAACGTGCGATCGCCATCGGAGAGATCGAAGTCGAGCTCGACCGAGTCGTCGAGGCGGCGGAAGACCTGCTCGAAGACCGTGAGGCCCGAGAGCGTCATCTCTTCTTTCGCCCAGAGCTCTGCCTTGCCGTGCGCCGTGGCGTTGATGAGCGCGTTGCTGGTGACGTCTCCGGCCGAGCCGAGATCTTCGTCCAGCGAGAGGTCGATGAGGCGTTCGATGAAGTGATCGCGCATGTCGGCCTCAGCGCTTCTTCTTCTTCGGAGCGGGAGCGGGCTTCTTCTTCGAGGGCGCTGCCTTCTTCTTTGGAGCCGCCGCCTTCTTCTTAGGCGCAGGCTTCTTCTTCGCGGGAGCCGCCTTCTTCGCCGCCACGGGCTTCTTCTTCGCGGGCGCGGCCTTCTTCGGCGCAGGCGCGGGCTTCTTCTTCGCCGGAGCAGCCTTCTTCTTCGCCTTCGGCTCGTCTTCCTTCGCCGCGTTGAACTCGCGCACGGCGTCGTCGACGAGGCCCATGTTCATGTACGCCACGCCGAGATCGCGATGATCCTGCGACGAGAGGCCTTCCTTCGTGCCTTCACGCAGCTTCGTCAGCGCCTCTTTCACCTGCTGGTCAGGGTCTGCGGGAACCGTCACGCCCGAGAGCTCTTCTTTGAGCTCTTCTTCGAGGTTCACCGGGCCAGCCGCAGGCGGAGCGACCCGCACTTCGACGGGCGCGATGCGCTTCAAGTTGTCGTTCAGCTTGCCGACACGGCTCTTCAGCTCGGCGATGCGGGCCTTGTCGTTCTCGACGACCTCGGCCGGCGCGCGCGTGGCGTAGTTCGGGTTCTCGAACTTCTTCTGAATCTGCGCCACCTCGGCCTCTGACTTGGCGATGTCCTTCTTCAGGCGCTCGCGCTCTTCGGCGAGGTCGACGATGCCGGCGAGCGGCACGTAGATCTCCATCTGGTGCCGAATCTCGGCGGCCGACTGCGGGGGCTTGGTGCCCATCGGCTCGACCGACAGCTTCGCCAGGCCCGCGAGCGGAATGACGTAGCGCTTGTACGTCTCGAGGGTGCCGCGAACGATCGTCTCGTCGCTCTGAATCAGCGCCTCGATGCGCAGCGCGGGAGACAGGTTCGACTCGCCGCGAATGGTGCGAATGCCCTCGATGGCGGTGATGATCGGCGCCATCGTCGCTTCGGCGACTTCGTCATGCAGCCGCTCGTCGGCCTTCGGGTACTCGGCGATCGCGATCGAATCGACCGCGTGGGTCATCGGCAGCTTCTGCCAGATCTCTTCGGTGATGAACGGCGCGAACGGGTGCAGCAGGCGCATCACGCGATCGAGGCAGAAGACGAGCGTGGCGCGGGTCGACTCCTTCGCTGCGTCGTCGTCGCCATAGAGCGAGCCCTTCGAGAGCTCGATGTACCAGTCGCAGAACTCACGCCAGAGGAACTGGTACAGCGTCGACGCCGCGTCGCTGAAGGCGTACCGCTCGAGCGCCTCGTTGGTGTCACGCACCGCGCGATCGAGGCGAGACAGAATCCACTTGTCGGCGAGGCTCAGCGCGCGCTCACCGATGAACACGCGGCCGTCTTCCTGGAAGTCGCCGAGGTTCATCAGCGCGAAGCGCGTGGCGTTCCAGATCTTGTTGCAGAAGGCCTTGTAGCCACCGATGCGATCGATCGAGAGCTTGATGTCGCGGCCCTGCTGCGTGAGCGCGGCGAGGGTGAAGCGCAGCGCGTCGGCGCCCATGGGCTCGAGGCCCTTGGGGAACTTGTTCTTCACGCTCGCGGGCAGCTTCTCGGGCGGCGCCCCCTGAATGATGTCGATGGGGTCGATGACGTTGCCCTTCGTCTTCGACATCTTCTCGCCCTTCTCGTCCCGCACCATCGCGTGCAGGTAGACGGTGCGAAACGGCACGTCGTCCATGAAGTGCAGGCCCATCATCATCATGCGGGCCACCCAGAAGAAGATGATGTCGTGGCCGGTCTCCATCACCTGGTTCGGGTACCAGGCCTTGAGATCCTTCGAGTTCACGTCGGGCCAGCCGAGGGTCGAGAAGGGCCAGAGCGCCGAGCTGAACCAGGTGTCGAGCACGTCGGGGTCCTGCACCCACTGGCCTTCAGCGGGTGGCTCTTTGCTCACCACCGGCGTCGACTTCTCGAAGTCGACCGTGCTGTCGGGGCCCACGGGGAACCACGCGGGGATCTGGTGGCCCCACCAGAGCTGACGCGACACGCACCAGTCCTGAATGTTCTCGAGCCAGCCGTTGAACGTCTTCGTCCACTGATCGGGCACGAACTTCGTGCGGCCATCGGCGACGGCCTTGAGCGCGCGCTCGGCGAGCGGCTTCGTCTTCACGTACCACTGCGGAGAGAGGCGCGGCTCCACCGGCACGCCCGAGCGCTGCGACGTCGCGAGCGGCAGCTTGTGCGGCTTCTCTTCGACGAGCAGCTCGAGGGTCTTCAAGTCCTCGAGGATCTTCTTTCGCGCCGCGAACCGCTCGAGCCCCTGATACGGCCCGCCGTTCTCATTCACGAACGCGGTCTCGGTGAAGATGTTGATCATCGGCAGGTTGTTCCGAAGGCCGGTCGCGTAGTCGTTGTGATCGTGCGCGGGCGTCACCTTCACCACGCCGGTGCCGAACTTCGGGTCGACCAGAAGGCCGTCGGCGATGATCGGAATCTTGCGGCCGATGAGCGGCAGCACGACGTTCTTGCCGATGAGGTGTTTGTAGCGCTCGTCGTCGGGGTGCACGGCAACGGCGGTGTCTCCGAGCATTGTCTCGGGGCGCGTGGTGGCGACGATCAGCTTCTCGTCGGAGCCCTCGACCGGGTACGCGATGCTCCACAGCGTGCCGTTGGTGTCGACGTTGTCGACCTCGAGATCCGACAGGGCCGTGCGCAGCACCGGGTCCCAGTTGATGAGGCGGTTGGCGCGGTAGATGAGCCCGTCTTTGTGCAGACGAACGAAGACCTCTTTGACGGCCTCGGACAGGCCCGGGTCCATCGTGAAGCGCTCACGCGACCAGTCGAGCGACGCGCCCAGCAGCTTGTGTTGCTCACCGATGCGCTCGCCGTACTGCTTCTTCCAGGCCCACACGCGCTTGAGGAACTCTTCGCGACCGAGATCGTGCCGCGTCTTCTTCTCGGTCTTCATCAACTCGCGCTCGACGACCATCTGCGTCGCGATGCCGGCGTGATCGGTGCCGGGCAGCCACAGGCAGTTGAAGCCGTTCATGCGCTTCCACCGCGTCAGAATGTCCTGAATCGTCGCGGTGAGCGCGTGGCCGAGGTGCAGGCTGCCGGTGACGTTCGGCGGCGGCAGCACGATGCAGAACGGAGGCTTCTTCGAGTCGGGGTCGGCGGTGAAGAGGCCATCATCGAGCCACTTCTTCGACCAGCGGGCTTCGACTTCGGCGGGCTCGTACGACTTCGACAATTCGGCTGAACTCATGGTGCTCCTGCGCCCTGATTGGTGGGGACGAGCGAAGAAAAACGGCGCCGACTCTCACTGGAGTCGACGCCGCCTTCAATCACAACTGACTCTCAAGACAACGCTGGTCTTCTCAGGCCAGACCCTTGGCTTCGCGCTCCTTGATCAAACGATCGAGCTCTTCGCGAATGATGGTCTCGGCGAGCTGGGGAACGACCTCCCAGGCGATCTTCTCGATGACCTCTTTCGAGGCGGCCGAGAGGGCGGCGCGCAGGGTGGCTTCACCGCCGTCGGCAGGCTTGTCGTCGAGTGACAACGTCTCGTGACGCTGCTGCGGCGCGGGCGGGCGCTGCTGCTGGTGTGGAGGCGGCTGCATCGGCCGGCCCTGCATCGGGCCACCCGGAGGCGGAGCCCCAAGACCAAAGGGATCGCGCCGAGCCTGCATCGGAGCGCCGGGCAGCGGAGCTCCACC
>JBEOKA010000157.1:0-5084 GCA_040275325.1 Myxococcaceae bacterium
CGTTCGTCGCGCAGCCCGAGCGGTCCTGGCAGAAGCCCAGGCCGTTGCAGAGCTGCGAAGGAGGACACGCTTCGTCCGTGCGGCAGTAGCAGACGCCCGTCTGGGCTTCGCAGCGGTAGGCCCCGGCCTGCGCGCCCACCACCAACGATGACGTCATCGACATCGCGCAGTCGGCGTCGACGCCACACTTGCCGCCCATCACCCTCGTGTCGCGACACGACGCCAGCCCCAGCGCCACCGACGTCACCGTCAGCAGCACCACCGCTCCCCACCTCGACTGCTTCAGCTCGCTCACACCGGCTCCGACGTCAGGGCGTAAAGGCCGGTGAAACAGCGATGGAGAAGCTCGACCACGCCACGCCAGAGAGCGAATCGTACGTCCACTGGTTGTAGGCGAACTTCGGAGAGCGGCTCGAGTACACGACGGCGAACAGCATCGCGCCCGGGTTCTCGGTGCGCAGCTTCTGAACGGCCAGCGGCGGCAACACGACGCGGTTCTCGGCGCCCGGCAGCACCATGTCCCACACGTTGGTGTTGCCCGTCGGGCCCGGCTTCAGAATCTGCACGTTGTGCAGGTCGGCCACTGCGCCGGGCTGCGTCGTCCACGAGATGACGCCCGTGAAGCCTCCGTTGGGCTCGACCATGAGCGGCGGCGGCAGCATCGGCCCCACCGTCACGCCCGGCGCCATCGGCCCGGGCTGTCGTCGGAAGAAGTACGTCACGGGGTAGGGCTGCGCGCCAGACGACTCGTTCATGAAGATGAAGTTCGAACCGTCGAGCTGCGGGAAGTTGGGGAACGAGAGCGTCGGGTTGGTGCTCGCCACCGACGTGTTGCCCGAGGTGCCGCTCGCCCAGTTGTTCGGGTTCGGCACGAAGCCCTCGGCGCCGAGGTCGAGCCACGCGTAGACCTTGTTGTTGCCCGGCTCGTCCGGGAAGCCCTGAATCGACGCCGGGAAGCTGATGGGCGAGTCGATGGTGATGGGCACCGTGAGGTCCAGCTGCATGTCGAGGATGATGTCTTTGCCCACCGCCGGGTTGTCGGCCGAGGTGGTGATGCCGCGCTTGACGCCCATGGTGATGGGCGTGAACGCGCCGTTGCCCGCGTTGACGATGCCGAAGATGGCGTAGACCGCGCGCAGGCCGGCGCCGGTGAAGACGAGGTACTCGCCACCATCGGCCGTCACCTTCCACTTCTCACCCATGCGCGTCGGGGCGCCGCGGAAGGGCGCTCCGGCGAAGAGCGAGGTCTGGGCCACGAAGACGCGCGCCTCGAGCGTCTCGCCATTCATCAGCGGGCGCGGCACCTTGAAGCCCAGCACGCGGCCGGCAATCTGGGAGGGCGGGACACCCGGCGGCGGCGCTCCGGGGCTGCCTTCGCCCGAGCCCGTGAACGAGATGAAGACGGTCAGGTTCTCGGCGTTCACGCTCGTGACGGTGACGGTCTGGTAGTTCTCTTTGAACACCGTCACCGTCTGCGCCTTCACCAGGGACGGGTCAGAGAACGTCAGCTGGCCGCGGTTGTCGGTGAAGCCCTGGAACGGCGTCGTCTCATCGGTGCCGAGCATCACGCGCGCGAGCGAGATGGGCGCGCCGTAGTTGCTGGGCGTCGAGTCGAGCACGGTGACGTTGAGCGTGCCGACGAGCGGGCCGCCCGACAGGCCGCCCGAGATGCTGCGCGGGTCGAAGTACGAGAAGCCGCCTGGCAGCGTGTCGTTCTGCATGGCGCGCACGACCTTCACGTCGACCGTGCCGACGTCTCCGCGCGGCGTGCGGCAAGTGATGAGGTGCGGCGTGACGAACTTGATGTCCTTCGCGGTGAACTGGCCGAACTGCACGACGGTGCCTTCGCCGAAGCCACTGCCGAGCACCGTGACGAGCGTGCCGCCCGCGATGGCGCCACGGTCGGGCTGCACGCGACCGATGGAGAGCGGCTCGTCGTAGGTGAAGCCGCCCACCAGCACGAACTCGTTCTCGAAGTCGGCCGCTTCACGCACCCAGAGGTCAGACGCCGCGCCGCCCGAGCCGCGGGGCGTGGTGGCCGACATCGCCGTCTCGGAGGTGACCATCGGGTTCACCGCCGCGCCTGCGCCGATGGAGAGGAGCGCGTCAGCTGGAATCGCGCTGCCCACGACGTCGACCGACGTGCCGCCCGCGACAGGACCGTTCGTCGGCGAGACCGTGCGCAGCGCGACGCGCCAGGTGATGCCCTCGGTGAGCGTGACTGAGGTGGCCCCGGTGACGACGACGTCGGAGCGACGCGGCGCCGTTCCACGCGCAGGCATGGTGACGACCGCCGAGGTCGCGGTCTGCGCGCCGACGGTGGCTGCGACGCCGCCGATGGTGACGGTGAGGCCTGCTGCGTCGAGCCCCTGCCCGACGAGCGTGACCTGGTCGCCCGCCTTCACGACGCGAGGGGAGACGGCGAACAGCGCGAGCGGACCGGCCGCGTCGACGTACGAGAAGCCACGCTTCACCGTCCACGTGCCGCGCGGGGTGACGACGGTGAGGTCGACGGCGCCTGCGGCTCCAGCAGGAGAGGTGACGGAGAGCTCGTTGTCGTTGTTGGTGGTGAGCGCCGTCCCCGCAGTGGCGCCGAAGCGGACCTCCGTGGCCCCCGTGAAGCCGGTGCCCTGCAGCGTGACGACGGTGCCTCCTGCGATGGGGCCCGACGGCGGCGAGACGCGCGTGACGCGCAGGTCGGCGAGGTAGCGGAAGCCGCGGCGCTGCGTCGAGACGCCGTTCTTGTTGTAGACGACGAGGTCGACGACGTCGGCCGCCTGCCCGCGAGGCGTGGTGACGCGCAATTCGGTGCTGCTCACCTTCGTCACCGTCGTCGCCGAGTTGTCGCCGAAGAGCACCTGCACCTCATCGTCGAAGCCCTGGCCGGTGATGGTGACGGTGGTGCCGCCCTGCAGCGCGCCCTCTCGCGGCGTGAAGCCCGTGACGACGAGGTCTTCGAAGTACGTGAAGCAGTTGTTGCAGACGATGCGGCCGTTGGGGTTCTGCACCGAGACACCGGTGGGGCCAGAGAGGCCGGGCGGCGTGCGCACCTCCATCGTCTGGTCGTCGATGATGGTGATGTCGGGCACTGAGTTGGTGCCGAACTTCACCGTGGTGAGCGGCTTGGCGCGGCTGCCGGTGGTGGCGAAGTCACGCAAGAAGCCCGAGCCCTCGAGCAGCACCGTGCTGCCGCCGGCGCTCGAGCCACGCGGCGGGAGTACGCGACGCACGCGCAGCTCAGGCGGCGGCCCGGCGTCGACCGAACCTGCGTCGACCTCGACGCCAGCGTCTTCCTCCACGCCCGCGTCGACCTCGACGCCTGCGTCGAACTCGGTGATGCCGGCGTCGGTTGGAGTCGTCTTCTTCGGGCACCCGGTCAACGCCAGCAACGCGGCGAGCGAGACGAGAGACAGCAGGCCTGTCTTCTTCATGGGCATCCTCACGGGGGGTCGACCTTCAGCGTATAGGCGTTGGCGATGCGGTCGGTACTGCCGGCCACCCGCACCAGCAACGTCTGACCGGCCACCTGCGCCGCCGTCGCCGTCACCACCGGCGTCACGTCGTCGCTGCAGCCGTACTCCGTCATTCCATCGTTCGACAGCAGACAAAGGCGGAGCAGCCCGCGGCCCGCGTCGTAGTTGATGAGCGACACCTTCACGCCCTGGCCCATCGGCGCCACCAGGCGGAAGTGGTCTTTGTCCTGCGCGCAGATCTTCCCGTCGATCTGCGTCTGCGCGTTCAGCACGGTCGGCGTCTCGACGGCGTCGTTCGGCTCGTTGGTGTCGTCGTCGCACGGGTTGCCGCGCGAGAGCAGGAACGTCGTGTCGTACGTCTGGTACGGGTCGGTGGAGGAGACCACGACGAAGTACTTCGCAGGTGCTGGCGCCACGTAGCTCACCAGCAGCCGGCCTGCGGCGACCGTGCGGCCGCTCGCGTCTTTGATGACGGTGCTGAAGGTGCCTTCGCTGAACGGGTCGGCGTCGAGGTTCACGCCGAGCAGGTCTCCGCGGCCGAGCTGCAGGCCGAACCAGTCCTGGTCGCCGTTGCACAACGTCATGCCGCGATAGGTGCCGGCCATGGCGCCGAACGCCTTCGTCTGCTCGTCGTTGGGCTCGTAGCGGTCGGGCTGACAGGTGCGCGGTACGCAGCGCTGGGCGCCGACGTCACAGCGCTGGTCGGGCGGGCAGACGTCATTCGACGTGCACGAGCGGCGCTTTGGCAGACACGCACCGGTCTGCAGGAAACACGCGAGCGGAATCATGCAGTCGCGATCGGAGTAGCAGCGCTCGGCGGTGCTGCACTTGCCGGCCATGTCGCAGATGAGGCCGACGGGGCACTCGCTCTGCTGGGTGCACTGCACGCAGCGCTCGTTCACGCAGCGCTCTCCGGCAGCGCACACGGTGGCCTGGGTGTCGACGGTGCAGCGGGGCACGCACTTGCGGCTGCCCGTGTTGCAGAGCTCGCCCATCGAGCAGTCGTCGTTGGTGGAGCAGCCAAGGTCTTCTTCGCAGACGGTGGTGATGACGTTGCAACGCTCACCTTGCGGGCACGACGCGCTCATGCCGGTGGGGCAGAGGTTCACGTCGGCGCGGGGAAGACACAGGCCCTGCTTGCACCAGCTGCCGGCCTGACAGTCTTCGTTCTTCGAGCACTCGGTGCCCCAGCCGCTGCGCAGCCCGCACAGCTTCGTGTCGGGGTTGCACTCTTCCCGCACGCTGCACTGGCCCGAGGTCGAGCAGAAGTCGCAGAACTTCTCGGCGGTGCACACCTTGCCGGCGGAGCACTCGGCGCGCGTCTCGCACTCGGGCGGACGGCCAGCGTCCGTCGTCATCTTCACAGGAGGGCAGGCGCTCAGCGCGAGGGCTGCCAGCAGGAGCGTGGAGGGCTTCATGGAACGGGCGTCACGTCTCCGGAGGGCCACACGATGTCGGCGACCAACCAGACCTCATTCCGGTCGACCATCGTTCGCGAGAGCTCGGCTTTGAGAATTCCAAACTGGTACACGCGCACGGTGGCGCGCGACTGGCGGGCCATGGTGCCCAGCCCGTAGTCCTGCTCGAAGGCGACGGCGATGCGATACGTGC
>JBEOKA010000158.1:0-10632 GCA_040275325.1 Myxococcaceae bacterium
CCGTCCCTCCAGCAGACACTGCTCCACCGGCTGACGCCGCTCCACCGGCTGACGCCGCTCCACCGGCCGACGCAGTCCCACCCGCCGACGCAGTCCCACCACCAGCGCTCCCTCCACCTGCGCCACCACCAGCGCTCATTGCCTTGAAGCCTGCGGCGATCGTCCACCCCGGGTTCATCGCGGCCGCCTGGTACGCACCGACCGTCGTCGGCGTCGTGCGCGACGTGCCGTTGAAGTCCTCCATCGGAGCCGCCGTGACGAGACCCGCTCCCACCAACGCCGAGCCGGCCTTCGGAAACACGTCATTCGGCACCGTGCCGCCGAGGTTGGCTGCCACGAAGTCGCTCGCGAGGTTGCCCATGGTGAGCATCGCCGCCGCGCCCACGCCGACATTGTTCGAGAACGTCACGTTGGTGCCGGAGCCGTTGACGAACAGCGCCGCGCCCGACGACGTGTAGACGGCGTTGTTCGCCACCAGAACCGCCGAGGTCGCGCCGCGCACCGCGATGGCCGCACCATCGGCGTCGAGCACGGTGTTGTTGACGATCTGAACCGCGCCGGAGCCGCTCGGCACCTGCGCGTGCGCCTGTACCGAGATGCCATCGGAGCCCGCGCTCAAGACGATGTTGTTCCGCACGCGCGCATCACGCGTCACCTGAATGCCGTGATCTCCGCAGCGCCACATCACGTTGCGCTCGATGATGTTCGGCGTCGCCGCGTTCGTGCCCGCGCTGTAGAGCGTGAGGCACGGGTAGTTCGTGTCGTGAATCACGTTGTCGCGAATCACGTTGTTGTAGCTGCCCTCCTTCACTTCGATGCCGTCGCCCTGCACGATGGTCGGGCCGTTCATGTGGTGCACCCAGTTGCCAGCGATGAGACCGTTCGCGAACCGGCAGCCCGAGCTGTTGCAGCCCAGGTACATGCCTTCACCCGTGCCGCCTGTGTGGTGCACCTGATTCCGCACGATGCGAAAGCCGTCGTAGAGCGCGCCGGTGTCGTTGGCTCGAATCGCCACGTCTTCGGTGTCGTGCACGTTGCAGTTCTCGATGGTGATGAAAGACGCGCCCGAGAGGAAGCGCAGGCCCGCCGAGCCGCCCGAGAACTCGAGGTCGCGCAGTTCGAGGTAGCGGCTGGCGATGTCGACGATGTTCTGGTTCGCGTTGGGCCGGTTGATGATCGCCTGCTCTCCGGCCTTCGACCGAATCACGATGGGCGAGCCCGCCGTGCCGTTGCGATCGATGCGCAGCAGTGACGTCACCGAATAGGTACCGCCGCGCAGAATCAGCTCGTCTCCCGGCATGAGCGTCGAGATCTCGTTCGAGAGGTTGGCCGTCGGGCCGATCTCCCTCGGAGCGGCGAACGCGAAGAGCGGCACCAGCACGGTCAGCATCAGTGAGCGGTTCATGCCAGACACCGTACCCGCCCGACGGATCACCTTGACACCTGAAAACCCTGCCCGTACCTTGCACTCGCTGTCGGGGCGCACGGTTTTCTTCCCGCGCTCCGCTTTTCAAACACCGCCACATCGATCCGGGTGAGCAGCACGCAGCACTCCTCCCTGGTTCCCCCGAGTACGACCGTCATGGCCAGGGCACCCGCCAAGTCCGACAAGAAGCGCGCTGCAAAGAAGAACGACGACGACAAGAAGAAGAAGGTCAAGCGCGCGGCCGCCGCGTCCGAGGTCGAAGAGATTCCCGACCCGCCCGAGGCCGACGAGGAGCGCGACGAAGGGACCGACGGCGACGCCGACGAGCGTGACAGCGACGAGGGCGAAGATGGCGAGGCGCGCGTCAAGCCGGTGCTGACGCCGATGGCCAACCGCGCCGTGCGCGATGACGACATTCGTGAGGCGCAGATCTCGGGCGAAGAGCTGGTGAAGACCGAGCAGGCCGAGGCGCCCGCGAGCAACGACGCCGCCGACGCCGCTGCCGAGAACGCGCCGCACGCGCAGCTTCAGGAGCTCAAGCTCAACGACCTGAAGCGCATGAAGATCACCGAGCTCTCGAAGATGGCCCACAACCTGGGCATCGAGGGCACGCAGGGCCTCAAGAAGCAGGAGCTGCTCGTCAGCGTTCTCTCGAACGTCACCGAGAAGAAGTACGAGGTTCAGGCCGAAGGCGTCATGGAGATGATGAGCGACGGCTACGGTTTCCTGCGCTCGGCCGACTCCGACTACCAGCCCAGCCCCGACGACATCTACGTCTCGCCCTCGCAGGTACGCCGCTTCAACCTGCGCCCCGGCGACACGGTCACCGGCCCGATTCGTCAGCCGCGTGAAGGCGAGCGCTACTTCGCCCTGCAGCGCGTCGAGAAGATCAACTTCGCCGACCCGTTCTCGGCCGACGTCAAAGAGCGCATTCTCTTCGACAACCTCACGGCGCTGTACCCGACGAAGAAGCTCAAGCTCGAGCACGACGCGAACGACTACACGACGCGCATCATCGATCTCTTCTGCCCGATCGGCCTCGGCCAGCGCTGCCTCATCGTGGCGCCTCCGAAGGCCGGCAAGACGGTGATGCTGCAGAACATCGCGCACGCCATCTCGAAGAATCACCCCGAGATTCACCTCATCGTGTTGCTCGTCGACGAGCGGCCCGAAGAGGTGACCGACATGCAGCGCTCGGTGCGCGGCGAGGTCGTGTCGTCGACGTTCGACGAGCCGGCCACGCGCCACGTGCAGGTCGCCGAGATGGTCATCGACAAGGCCAAGCGCCTGGCCGAACAGAAGCAGCACGTCTGCATTCTGCTCGACTCGATCACCCGCCTCGCGCGCGCCTACAACACGGTCGTTCCCGCGTCGGGCAAGATCCTCTCGGGTGGTGTCGACGCGAACGCCCTGCACCGGCCCAAGCGCTTCTTCGGCGCTGCGCGAAACATCGAAGAGGGTGGCTCGCTCACCATCATCGGCACCGCGCTCATCGACACCGGCAGCCGAATGGATGAGGTGATCTTCGAAGAGTTCAAGGGCACGGGAAACAGCGAGATCGTGCTCGACCGCAAGCTCTTCGAGAAGCGCATCTTCCCGTGTCTCGACATCAACAAGTCGGGCACGCGCAAGGAAGAGCTGCTGCTGCCGCCGTCTGATCTCGTGCGCATCACGGCGCTGCGCCAGGTGCTGCACCCGTTCACGCCCATCGACGCGATGGAGTTCGTGCTCAAGCACATGCGCCCCAGCAAGGGGAACGCAGACTTCCTCGGTGGCATGAACCGCTGACCCGCATGAAGCCTCGTCGAACCGTTCGCGTGTTCAAGTCGTTCGAGCGCATCGCGGCGGTCGAGACGCTGAGGGTGTTCGCGCATGGAACTTCCCCACGACTGGAAAGAGTCGTCGTGGTGACCCGTCTTGCCGATCTCGGCGCACGAGATTCCGCGATTCACGGGTGATGAGGGGTCTTGCGTTCGTCGGGCTGGGGATCGCGCTGATCCCGCGGTTGGCAGTCTGATCGAGGGAGGCGCGGCCTCGATCTGGGGCGCGTCGGGTGGCTATGCCTTCGTCACCGACGGCGGAGTCCTCGTGGCCCTCCGCCGTCGTGCGTCGCGCGCCTGAGCCGCCCGTTGCACCCCTGTCGGCACAGGGCTAAGCCGCCGCCACTCATGTCGCGGGTCGCCCCTCTCGTCCTCAGCCTGTTGGTCCTCGGCTGTCCCAACACGAACATGCCGCCCCCGTTGCCGCCCGACGCGGGCACGGCGGACTTCGTCGGTCGCGCCTGCAACGTCGACGCAGAGTGCGGCGTGCTTCGCTGCGACAAGGTTCGGCGGCAGTGCATCTGCCTCTCTGACGACTCCTGCCGAATGGGCACGATGCTCGGCGCGGTGCCGAAGTACTGCAACAACTTCACCGGCCAGTGCGTGGAAGAGATCGCCGGCTGCCGCTTCGACACCGAGTGCGCGATGGGCGAGTACTGCGACCCGTCGATTCGCGCGTGCCGCACCTTGAAGAGCTTCTGTGAGCCCTGCTCCGCCAACAACGAGTGCGGCGGCAAAGACGACAACTGCGTGCTCGACACGACGCTCAACCAGAAGTTCTGCGGCAAGGCGTGCACCGACACCTCGAACTGCCCGCGCGGCTCGACCTGCCAGCAGAAGGACGGCGTGGGCCAGTGCTGGCCAGACAAGACGCCGCAGGGCCAGGCGGCCTCGTGCCGCAACTTCCAGGGCTGCATCCCCGACAGCCAGCGCTCGTGCAACACCACGCCCGACTGCATGGACTCGACCCAGCGCTGCGACCCGCGCCTCGGCAAGTGTGTCGCCGCCGCCCAGGTCTGCCCGTTCGGCACCACGTGCGACCCACGCGCGCGCCTGTGCGTCGCCGAGTGCTCGCGTGACGCCGACTGTGGTGACTCGAAGCTGCGCTGCATCAACAAGGTGTGCGAGCCGCTCAACGAGTGCAACGTCGACACCGACTGCGCCGAGAACCGCGTCTGCACCAAGCCGCCCGGCGAGCCCACCGGCCGCTGCCAGCCCTTCTGCACCACCGACTCCCAGTGCCCCGTCGGTCAGGTCTGCGCGCGCACCGCCAGCAATCGCTTCGGCTGCGCTCCAGGCTGCTCGGTGAACGCCGACTGCGGGCTCGATCAGCGCTGCAACGGCCGCACGAAGATCTGCGAGGGCCCCATCATCGGCACCGCGCGCGCCTGCCAGGGCACCAGCGCCTGCAACACCTGCGAGGTCTGCGAAGGCTCGACCAACCTCTGCCGCAACGCCAAGAGCGACTTCCCTTTCTGTCAGACGTGCGCCACCTCGGCCGAGTGCCCGGGTGGAACGTGCGTGGCCCTGCCGTCGGGCACCAGCGTGTGCGCCCGCTTCTGCGGTGGCGGCCAGGAGTGCCCGCAGGGCTTTGCCTGTCTCACCCTCACCACCGGTGGCTCGGCCTGCGTGCCGGCTGACCGAAGCTGCACCGGAAAGTGCCCATGACCCGTCTGCTCGCCGCCGTCGCCCTCTGCGCCGGCCTCATGTTCGTGTCAGTCAGCGCCTGTACGGGCCCCGCCGGAGCGCGTGAGACCTGCGGCAACGGCCTCGACGACGACAACAACGGCCTCATCGACTGCGCCGACCCCGACTGCAAGGGCAAGTCGGAGTGCTCGTTCGATGGCGGCTTCTACGGCACCTGCGCCAAGTGCGGCACGGTGTGCACGAAGCAGACGGACTGTCTGCAGACGAGCTACTTCAACGACGTGCCGCTGCCGTTCTGCGCGTCGCCCGACGGCGGCCCCGAGAAGAAGTGCAACGCCTTCGCGAAGAACGTGCAGGTCGACGTCATTCTCAGCGCGCAGCAGGCATGGGGAACGCCGATCTCGTTCACCCGCAGCATCGCGACGCGCTTCATCCGCCGCACGCAAGCCGACGGCACGCCCGTCACCTGCTCGAGCGTCGAGGCGGCGGCTCCGGGGCGAATGGCGGTCAACGCGAAGCAGCTCGAAGACAGCGGAAAGTTCGTCTACCTCGGCATCGACGTGCGCCCGATCACCAACGCGTCGGGCAGCATTCCCATTCGGTTCCTCAACGTCACCACCGGTGGCGACTATCTGATCTGGATGGAGATGTGGGGCGGTACCCCTGACAGCGCGACCAAGTTCCCCACGGGCAACCGCCTGGGCTTCGAGTGCTTCGACGGGCCGGCGCTGGGCCAGCAGTGGTCGCCCATCACTGAGGCCGACAACTGCACCACGCCGGGCATGGACGGCGGCTCGGGCAGCGTCTGCCGCCAATTCCAGGTCACCGCCGTTCGCGGCCCCCAGCCCCCCTGATGCCGCGCCAGCTGCTGCTCGCTGGGTCGTTCGTCGAAGGGCCCTTCGAGGCGCCGGTTCGGGCGCCTTTCGATGGCCGGGTGCTGGGGCAGGTCGCGCAGGCTTCACGCGAGCAGGTTCAAGCCGCCATCGAGTTCGCCTCGGCCGGCCGGGAGCGGCTCAAACGTTCCTCAGCCGGCCAGCGCCGCGCCGTGCTCGACGGCATCGTGCGTGGGCTCACCGCGCGCCGTGACGAGTTCGTCGACTGCATCGTGCACGAGGCGGGCAAGCCGCTGAGCGCCGCGCGCGCCGAGGTGTCGCGTGCCGTCGAGACGTTCACCCTCGCCAGCGCCGAGCTGTCCCGGTTTGGCGGCGAGGTGGTTCCCGTCGATCTCACGCCGGGCTCCGAAGGGACCGAGGCCGAGGTGCGGCGCGTGCCGGTCGGCGTCGTCGTCGGCATCGTGCCGTTCAATTTCCCGTTGAACCTCGGCGCCCACAAGGTCGCGCCCGCCCTCGCGGTGGGAGCGCCCATCATCGTGAAGCCGCCTCCCCAGGCGCCGAGCGCGATGCTGCTGCTGGGCGAGGTCGCGCTGGCCGCTGGAGCCGACGCCGCCGCGCTCCAGGTGCTTCCCTGCGCCGTCGACGTGGCCGAGTCGCTCGCCACCGATGAGCGCGTGCGCGTCGTCAGCTTCACCGGCAGCGCGAAGGTGGGCTGGCAGCTCAAGGCGAAGGTGAAGGGCAGGGCGGTGCTCGAGCTCGGTGGCAACGCCGCCGCCATCGTTCGCCACGACGCTGACGTGAAGAAGGCCGCGAAGCGCCTCGCCATCGGCGGCTTCACCTACGCCGGGCAGGTCTGCATCAAGGTGCAGCGAATCATCGTCGAGGCCGCGGCGTGGGAGTCGTTCGTGCCTGCGTTTCTCTCAGAGGTCGACGCGCTGAAGGTGGGCGACCCCTCGCTCGAGGCGACGGTCGTCGGCCCCGTCATCGACTCGGCGTCGGCGACGCGCATCGAGGCGTGGGTCGACGAGGCCGTGGCGATGGGGGCGAAGGTGCTGCGACGTCAGCCGCGCGTCGGCTCCCTCATTTCGCCAATCGTGTTGTCCGACGTGCCCCGCGAGGCGCGCGCGGTCTCGGAGGAGATCTTCGGGCCCGTCGTGGTGCTCGAGCGCGTCGCCAGCTTCGACGAGGCGCTCCGCTCGGTGAACGCGGGCCGGTATGGGTTGCAGGCTGCGCTCTTCACGAACGAACTCTCGGCGGTGCGGCGTGCGTTTCACGAGCTCGAGGTGGGCGGCGTCATCGTCAACGACGCGACCTCGTTCCGCAGCGACAACATGCCGTACGGCGGCGTGAAGGACTCGGGCCTGGGACGCGAGGGCGTGCGCTACGCGATGACCGACTTCACCGAAGAGCGCGTGCTGGTGCTCCGGCCGTAGGGGTTCCGGGGCTTCGTTTGGGGCGTTGGTTGTCCCAAAAAGGCGATGGTCGTCGCGAAACGAGCGTTCGGTGTCCCACTCGGGGCGTTGGTCGGCTCGTCAGGAACGATGGTCGGCTCGCCAGGAGCGATGGTCGGCTCGTCAGGAACGATGGTCGGCTCGTCCGGAGCGATGGTCGGCCCGCCAGGAGCGATGGTCGGCCCGCCAGGCACGATGGTCGACCCGAACAGAACGTTCTCCGGCCCCGAGGTGCTGTGGTCGGCCTGACCGACCGCCATATGCGGGACCAGAAAATGCCAGCGCCTCAGCGGCGAACGGTCGACGGACCGAGGGCCGTCTGCACTTCGCCCAGCTTGCCGGCCATCTTCTGCCGCTCGATGGTCCTGGCCCGCCGCTCTCTCGCGTCTTGAAGCGCCTGCGCGACCAGGTCGAGCGACTTGAACGGCTTGCCGACGTAGCCATCGAGCGACGCCAACCGGCCCAGCGCGCCTTCGGGGTACGCCGTCATGAGCACGATGGCGGTGGCGGGAGCCTTCAGCGTCAGCGCGTCGATCAGCTCGAGGCCCGTCGCGCCCTTCAGGTTCTTGTCGGTCAGCACCACCGAGTACGTCGTCGTGTCGATGGCCGCGACGGCTTCGGTCAGCGTGGTGGCTCCGTCGACGAGGTAGCCACGCGCGCGCATCGCGATGGACACGAGCTTGACGATCTCGGCGTCGTCATCGACCACCAACAACCTGGGAGGCATCGAACCGGGCACTGAGACACCGATGTAGCAACCAACGGCCCGCGCCCTCAATGGGTCAGGTCCACTTCAGGGTGGCGCGTTCGGCCCAATACGTTTCAGGCGGCAGCGTCAGCTCGACCAGACGCCCTGGTGAGGCGGGCAGCTCGCGCGCGGCGAGGTTGGAGCGGACCTGGGTCACCGTGGCGGCGCCGCTCAACACGACATCGCCGAACGGCTGGGCCAGGGCGATGGCGAGCGCGAGGGCGTCGGGCGTCGTGCCGAGGCGGCTGGCGTCGTCTTTCAGGGCTCGAACGTCTCCGCGCGCCGAGAGCCGGCCGTTCGCCAGGCCTTCCTTGATGATGACGAGCAGCCCCGCCTCATGCGCAGCGAGCAGCGCAGGGCCAGCCGAGCGCTCGAGCACGTTCCACGTCGCCTGAACGGAGCCGAACAACCGCGCGCCTCCACGCTCGATGCGAAGGAGCGCTTCAACGAGCGCGGCCTGGCGTGGGCCCGAGACCGAGGCGCCGATGACGACGCCCGAGTCCCTCAACCGCGCGAGCCGATCGTGGAGCGCCGTGTCCGTCAACGCGGGGCTGTCGGGCGTGACGGAGTGAACCTGGTACACGCGCAGCGCTTCACCGAGCAGCTGCTGGCTCTGCGGCCACTGCGCCTCGAAGTGCGAAACCGAGTGGTCCTTCACCTCGTGCACGTCGGCGGTGCGTTGCCAGTTCGCCGTGTAGCGATAGCCCCACTTCGAAGAGACCGTCGCTCCAACATGCCCACGCGCGGCGAGCCACGCCCCGAGAAACGCTTCCCCTTTTCCGTACGAGCGCGCCGTGTCGAAGTGCCGAACGCCCAGCCGCCACGCCTCGTCGAGCACCTCGAAGGCCGCGCACTGCATGCCGGCCTCGGAGCCATCGACGACGTCATCAGCGTGGCCGAGCGTCATGTACCCGGGCCGACCAAGGGCCGCGAGGCCGAGCCCCATCGTCGCCACGGTCATTCCCGCGTCAGAATCTCGGCGCCCGTCTCGGTGACGAGAATGGTGTGCTCGAACTGGGCGGTGCGCCGCAGGTCCTTCGTCACCACCGTCCACCCGTCTTCCCAGTGCGCCTCTTCCCACGTGCCCAGCGTGATCATCGGCTCGATGGTGAAGGTCATGCCGGGCTCCATGCGCGTGGTGGAGCGGGCGTCGAAGTAATGCGGAATCTGCAGGTTGGTGTGGAACACGTCGCCGATGCCGTGGCCGCAGTAGCTGCGCACGACGCCGTAGCCGAACGAGTCCGCATGCAGCTCGATGGCGCGGCCGATGTCGCTGATGGGGCGGCCCGGCTTCACGGCCTCGATGCCCTTCATGAGGCACTCGTGCGTCACCTTCACGAGCTGGCGCGACTCGGCGTCGACGTTGTCTCCGACGAGGAAGGTGGCGTTGCAGTCACCGTGCATGCCGTCGAGGAACACGGTGATGTCGAGGTTGACGATGTCGCCGTCGAGCAGCCTGCGGTCGTCGGGGATGCCGTGACAGATGACCTCGTTCACCGAGCTGCAGATCGACTTGGGGAAGCCGCGGTAGTTGAGCGGGCTCGGGTAGCCGCCGAGCGAGACGATGAGGTCGTGTGAGAAGGCGTCGATGGCGTCGGTGGTGACGCCGGGCTTCACCTGCGCGCCCGACTTGCGCATCACCTCGGCGGCAGCGCGACAGGCGCGGCGCATGCGCACCAGCTCCTCGGGCGTGCGCACGTTGCGGCCAGAGCCACGGCTCGGCGTGCCCGTGTCGGCGTAGTCGGGCCGGCGAATGGTGATGGGCACCTCGCGCTTCGCTGAGATGGCGCCGCCGACGACGCGGTGGGCCTCGAGGCGTTTGCGCTCGTCCTTCAGGTACGTCTGGTCGGCGTCCTTGTGGCACTTCTTGTACTTGTCGCCCGAGCCGCACCAGCAGGCATCGGCCGGGCGAGGCAGCTTGTTGGGCGGGCGAACCGGCGGGCTCGCCTTGGCCGACGATGATGGAGTCGCGGTGACGTTCACGGGGGTCCCTTCGAGGCGAAGTGTCGCTCGATTCGGCTCAAGGCGTCGAGCATGCGCGGCCGGTTCACGCGGCCCTCGGTGGCCTCGCCCAGCGCCAGCAGCTGCTCGGAGATGAAACGGCTCAGAAAGAGAATCATCGGCTTGTCGGCGGGTGACAGACCCACCTCGAGGTGGCGTTGGTTCCGCCAGTAATCGTCGATGGCCTCGAAGTCACGCGACAGGTCCCACCGGGTGAGCCGGAAGGCTTGGGCGAACAGTCTGTCGTCGGGGCGCTCGGGCCGTTCAGCGAGCAGCCGCTCGAGCGAGGCGCCGGTCTGCGGGTCGAACTCGTCGACGCGGGGAGGCCAGGTGCGCAGGTCGGCTGTGAACAGGCGCGAGACCTCTTCGAGCAGGTGCTCGATGACCGGAATCGGCTTCTGCTCGAGAATGAGATCCCACCGCGTCGGCTGCACGCGGCCCGTTTAGGGGAATCAGCGCAGCGGCACCAGCCGGCGGGGCTTGGGCTCGGCGGGGACGGGCAGGCCGTAGCCGGTGAAAAGCTCGCGACGCACCACCTGGTAGACGCTGCGGCTGGTGACGAACTCGCGGTGCTTGATGTCGGCGATCTCGATGTTGCGCACGTTGGGCGCGTCGAACTCGTTCTCGACCAGACACGAGGGGAACGGGTTCACGTGGTCGGTCTTCGAGAAGATGCTGGTGAGGTTCACGTCACGGGGGAACGCGC
>JBEOKA010000159.1:0-5371 GCA_040275325.1 Myxococcaceae bacterium
CCACTACGAGCTGATTGAAGCCCCGGAGCCTGCATGAGCCAGCGCGACTACGACGCCGAGCACAAGGACACCCAGACCCAGAAGTACGCGTGGGGGTTCGACTTCGACGTCATGCACCCCTTCATGCTCCGCTCGTTCGAGCCCTTCTTCCGCAAGGGCAGCGTGCTCGAGATGGGCTCGTTCAAGGGTGACTTCACGCGGCGGCTGCTGCCCCACTTCGACGACGTCACCTGCCTCGAGGCCTCCGAAGAGGCCATCGGCGCCGCGAAGAAGGCGCTCGGCGACAAGGTGAAATTCGTGCACTCGACCTTCGAAGCCGCGACGTTGCCGAAGCGCTACGACAACATCGTGCTCACGCACGTGCTGGAGCACCTCGACGACCCGGTGAAGGTGCTCAAGCGGGTGAACGACGAGTGGCTCAGCGACGACGGCGCGCTGTTCCTCGTGTGCCCGAACGCGAACGCCGCGAGCCGGCAGATCGCCGTGCTGATGGGGCTCATCTCGCACAACGCCGCCGTCACGCAGGCCGAGTCGGTGCACGGCCACCGCATCACGTACTCGCTCGACACGCTGGAGCGTGACGCCCGCGCCGCCGGCCTTCAGGTGGTGCACCGCTCTGGCATCTTCTTCAAGGCGCTCGCCAACTTTCAGTGGGACCGCCTGCTGCAGACCGACATCATTTCGAAGGAGTACCTCGAGGGCTGCTTCCAGCTCGGGCATCGGTACCCCGAGCTCTGCTCGAGCATCTTCCTCATGTGCCAGCGGCGGAAGTGACGGGCCGGGAGCCACGCGACACCATGTTCACCTGGAAGAAGCTGGGGCGGGTCTTCGACCCGCAGGCCGTGCAGGGGCGGAGCTGGCTGAAGGAGTTCGCCCAGGCGCCCGCGTCGCTCGTCTTCGACGACTTCGTGCGCATGTACTTCTCGTGTCGGCCGCCGGCCGACGCCAACGGCCAATACGTGAGCTACTCGGCGTTCGTCGACCTCGACCGCGCCGACCTCTTCAAGGTGCGTCGCGTGAGCGAGCAGCCGATTCTGCCGATGGGCGGCGTCGGTGAGTTCGACGAGTTCGGCACCTACCCCGTGTCTGTGGTGCGCGACGGCCCGCGCGTGCGCGCGTGGTACGCCGGGTGGACCCGCTGCGAGTCGGTGCCCTTCAACACGGCCATCGGCACGGCGACGAGTGACGACGGCGGCGTGACGTTCAAGAAGCTGGGCCCGGGCCCGGCGCTCCCGTACTCGCCCGACGAGCCCTTCGTGATGAGCGGCCCGAAGGTGCGGCGCTTCGGCGACACCTGGTTCCTCTTCTACATCGCGGGTCGCAAGTGGAAGCTCGTCGATGGTCGCGCAGAGCCTGTGTACAAGATTCGGCTCGCGCGCTCCGCCGATGGCATGAATTGGGAGAAGCTGAACAAGGACTTGATTCCCAGCAGGGTCGAGCCCGACGAGGCGCAGGCGAGCCCCGACGTCATCTTCGCCAACGGCCGGTACCACATGTTCTTCTGCTACCGGTTCAGCGAGCACTACCGCGGCCGGGAGCGCGGCTACCGCATCGGCTACGCATCGAGCGCCAACCTCATCGACTGGGTGCGCGACGACGCGAAGGCGGGCGTCGACGTCTCGGCCGAGGGCTGGGACTCGGAGATGGTGAGCTACCCGCACGCGTTCGAGCTCGATGGCAAGACGTACCTTGCGTACCTCGGCAACCAGGTTGGTCGTCACGGCTTCGGGCTCGCGCAGCTCGAGGGAGTGCTCTCGTGAGCCAGCTCCGCTTCAAGAAGCTGGGCCACGTGTTCGACCCGTCGAAGCACGCGGTGCCGAACGGCTGCACGCTCTTCGCGCAGTCGCCGCAGGCGCTCGTCTTCGACGACTTCGTGCGCATCTACTTCTCGACCCGCGCCGTCGACGCGACCGGCAAGTACCTCAGCCACATCTGCTTCGCCGACCTGACGAAGGACCTGAGCCGGGTGCTGCGCGTCGCCGACAAGCCAGTCATTCCCCTCGGCGCGCTCGGCACCTTCGATGAGCACGGCATCTTCCCGATGAACGTCGTGCGGCACGGCGACCGGGTGCTCGGTTACACGTGCGGCTGGAGCCGTCGCGTCTCGGTCTCGGTCGAGACGGCCGTCGGCCTCGCGGTGAGCCGTGACGACGGCCTCACCTTCGAGCGCGTCGGAGACGGGCCTGTGCTCGGGCCGACGCTGCGAGAGCCCTTCCTCGTCGGTGACGGCTTCGTGCAGGTCATCAATGGCGTGTTTCACATGTGGTACATCTTTGGCACCGCGTGGAAGCGCTCCACCGCTGACGCGCCCGCGGAGCGCACGTACAAAATTGGCCATGCGACCTCGGCCGACGGCGTGAGCTGGGTGAAGGAAGAGGCGCGGCAGATCATCAGCGACCGCCTCGGTGAGTCCGAGAGCCAGGCGCTCCCAACTGTCACGAAGGTGGGCGACCGCCACCACATGTTCTTCTGCTACCGCCAGTCGGTCGACTTCCGGAAGAACAAGGACCGCGGCTATCGCGTCGGCCACGCGTGGTCTGACGACCTCGTGAACTGGACGCGCGACGACGAGAACCCGTCGCTCGAAGGCACTCCCGACACGTGGGACTCGGACATGCAGTGCTACCCGCACGTGTTCCAATGCGATGGGAAGACGTACCTGCTCTACAACGGCAACGAGTTCGGCAAGTACGGGTTCGGCGCCGCGGTGCTGGAGCGGTGACCGTCGAGTACCGCCACAACGTCGCGACGGCCACCGATATTGAGGCCCATCTCAGCGGCTGCGATGCCGATTTCGAACCGCGGCTCAGTCTGCGAGTCGAGATCTCGTCGTATTCGAAGAAGCTCGTGAGTCACGCTGACCGCTTCGAGGCTTGGTCGGAAGGCAACCTCATTGGTCTTGTAGCAGCCTACTGCAACGATATGACAACAAGGCGAGCGTTCGTCACCAGCGTGAGCGTCACTCGTGGCTGGGGGGGCCGGGGAATCGGTGCCGAGTTGATGATGAAGTGCGTTGCCCACGCGGCGTCGGTCGGCATGCTTGAAATGACCCTCGAGGTTGCTCGAACGAATAGCTTGGCAACGAGACTCTACCAAAAGCTCGGATTCTTGACGTTGACGGATGGAGATACCCTCTCAATGTCCAAGGCGCTGGTGGCCGAACCTTGAGAAGAGAGCGCGCACCTCACCCCAGCCGCTCAAAGCGACAACAGGGAGCAATACGAGCAACCCAAAGCCAATGAGTCGTACGGCTAGGTAGGCGCGGTTCTGGCTCAGCATCTCGCTGCTGGGGACGAGCCCAAGGCGCTGGAGCAAGAGCGCTGCTATCACGGAAACAAGAAGCGGCAGCCCGATGTCCCTACCCAGCCACTTCCAATGAAGTATGAGCCCACTTCGAGCATGAACAACGAGGGACCATACGAGAAGGTAGAACGCTGCTTGGCCAAACCAACCCCACCCTGCACCGAGAACGCCAAACTCGCGAACCAGTAGAACGAGGATTGGAAAGAACACCAGCAGGAATGCGACGTTTGCCACGAGGTTGAGGCGCAAATCGCCCTTCGCGTACTGAAGATAGTACTGAAACGAAGAGAGGGAGAGGAGCGCATTGCCCAAGACGTAGAATCTGAATACGCCAGCCCCTGAGTGCGACAGTGCCTGGTCTCCTGACCATACGTACAGAACTACCTCGGCTGCCGCAGCCATCGCGACGCTCACAGGGAATACCATGATCGAAACTATCCGCGTGGCGCGATGATACAATACAGTGAATTCTGGAGCGTTCCCCGCTGAGTAAAGTGCCGTCAGGCGTGGGAGAACGACCTGTCCGAGAGGGCCGGCCATGAGGTGGACGAGTCCCGCAACGACAACCGAGAGCGAGAACGCGCCGAATTCTGACAGTGTCATGATGCGAGAAAGAACCAACTTATCGGCCTGTGAGAGGAAGAACCAGACCGCCGACGAGAACGCAACTGAGGCGCTGAATCCGGCAATCCCAAGGAGGGGTTTGAGGGTCAAAGGGCCAGCGTTCTCCACCTGTGGTGGGGCGGCTCGTCGCGCCCAGGCAATCAGTACGAGGAGTTCAGCTGCCGCGATTATGAGTTGGATGATGAAGAAGATCTCAATGGTCGCACCAAAGGTCTTCAGGATGAGCAGGACGCCAAATGTCCGCAGAATTGCGACCAGACTCGCAAGTCCGGAGAGCTTGAACTGCTCCTCAAGGCCCTGAAGGACACTCCGATAGAGTGTCGCCACCCAGCGAGCCGCTGCGATCGCCGCCATGATTCGAATGCTCAGGACAACCGTGTCACCAGTGCCGGGCGGTGCTCTCAGCCACGACTGTGAGAGCCACTTCGAAAGAACGATGACTGAGACAGACGCCAACAGCCCCACAATCCAGAAGAGAAATTCACTCGCTCTGAGCAGGCCTGAAAACGAGCGACTATCCAGTGCTCCTCCCCTGTAGCGGGTTGCTTCGCGCGCAAGCGTCTGGCCAAGGCCAAGGTCAAGGAGTTGGAACCATGATTGCATGAGGCCAAAGAAGGAAACGAGGCCGTATCCCTCAGCGCCAATCAGGCCCCAGAAGAGGGGCACGACAAGGATGTTGGATGCAGCCACGATTGCTTGAGAGCCGTAGTTCGCTACAAGTCGATGCCGCAAGCTCACAACGTATCCTCGGACTGGAGCCCCATGCTCACCATCGGCCTTCTTGGGAATATGAACAACATGTCCTATCAGATTGCCAAGTATTTGAGGCGACTCGGTGTGGATGTGACTCTGTTCGTCGACGCGCCGAAGGAGTATCAGCTTGATCGACCCGAGTCGTGGGACCCTGAGTTGGCGGTTGGCTACCCTTCTTGGGTAGTTGATCTGTGTCGAGATCGCCTTCCGTCAGGGCTCGACTTCATTCTTCCACTCAGGTGGGCTTCACTCATTCGGCGTTTGAACAGCTTTGATGGCGTAGTGCTCAATGGCAATTGGATTTCACTTGGCAGTTACCTCGACCCGAAGGTGGTGGTGGCGAACTTCTTTGCTGGTGCTGACCTTGACTACTGCGGCCCCGAGTACCCAAGGCGGCTTGCGGAGGAGCGAACTCCTGGTTGGGCCGCTCGGCAAGTCGCTCGAGCATACTACGAGTTGCTCTGGGGGCTTCAGCGACGTGGCATTCGTCGTGCCGAACTCGTGAACTACTACCTGCCTGGCGTGAACCCGGTTTCCGACGACCTTCTTTCGAAAGTGAAGGATGGGCAGAAGTATCGCCGGTTGGCACTCCGGGGAATCGACTGCGAGCATTTTCCTTTTTCCGAGCCTAGCACCACGAAAGAGACATTTGATGTCTTGAGCGTCGTGCGTTTCTTCTTCACGAAAGACC
>JBEOKA010000160.1:0-40949 GCA_040275325.1 Myxococcaceae bacterium
TCGATGGAAAGGTCGCGCTCGTCACCGGCAGCACGCGCGGCATCGGCCGGCACACGGCGCTCACGCTCGCGAAAGAAGGCTGTGACGTCGCCATCTGCGGCCGCACGAAAGAGACCCTCGACGACGCGGTGAGAACGCTGAGGGTGACGGGCCGGCGGGTGAGCGCGACGCAGGTCGACCTCGTCGAAGTCGGCGGTGTCGAGCGGTTCGTGGACGAGTCGGTGAAGGCGCTCGGCAGGCTCGACATCGTCGTCGCCAACGTCGGCGGAACGTTCGGAGGCAACTTTCTTCAGACGAGCGCGGCCGACTGGGTGAAGACGTTCGAAGTGAACCTGGTGCACGCGGTGCGGGTGATTCAGGCCGCGGCGCCACACCTCGCGAAGAGCGAGTGCGCGAGCGTCGTCATCGTCGCCAGCATCTCGGGCTCACGGCCGGGCCCGCGCGCGCAATACGGCGTCGCCAAAGCCGGAGAGATTCAGCTCGCGTCATCGCTGGCCCGTGAGCTCGCGCCGCAGCGCATTCGCGTCAACGCCGTCAGCCCCGGCAGCATCCTCTGGGAGGGCGGCTCGTGGCACAAACGCTCGACCACCATGCCCGAGGTCATCAACGAGTTCGTCGCGCGCGAGTTCCCGTGGAGGCGCATGGGCACGCTCGATGAGGTGGCCAACGTCATCTCGTTCTTGTCGTCACCGCGGGCGAGCTGGGTGAACGGCGCGAACATCGTCGTCGACGGTGCGCAGGGGCAGCCCTCCATCAAGCTGCCGTGAACGTCACCGAATCGTCCACGGCAGGGCGGCGCTGACGCATCACGAACGCCCGCGTCGGGCATCGATCAGCCGCGACGTGTTCGTCGACCGAGGTCTGCAGCTTCGTGTCAGCCGCAGATGAGCGGCACGTCGCGGGTCGGGCTGAGAATCGTCTCGTTGCGATCGACCTCGCAGCTCGAGAAGCCGGCGATGGACGTGGTGACGAGATCGATGAGCGTATGGCCACCGGCGCCACCACCACCGCCACCGCCGGCCTCGTAGCGGCCGTTGTTCTCGCTGTCGAAGTAGCTCGACCCCGGAGCACCGGCACCCGGCGAGGAGTAGAGCGCTCCGCCATTACCGCCGTTGCCGCCGTTGTACGAAGAGCCCGAGCCACCCGCCGCGCCCGTGAACCCGGGAATGACGTTGCCGTTCTGCCCGTCGCGCCCGCTGCCGAACACGAAGCCGAGGTCGATGATGCCGGCGCCTTCACCGCCACCGCCACCGTTCGACACGATCACCGAGCGCGTGGCGATGATGTACGGCGCCTGAATCACGATGGAGCCACCCGAGCCGCCACCACCGCCACCACCAGGGCCCTGGCTCGTCTGGCCACCAGCGCCAGCGCCGCCCGCACCGTTCACCAGCATGCGCGAGGCGTCCATGATGACGCCGTAGCGGGCGATGAGCTGGAACGCGCCTCCGCCTGCGCCACCCGAACCACCCTGTGCGCCACCGCCGTTGCCGCCGGGGCAGCCGCCGATGAGGTCGAAGCGGCCGCGTGAACGAATGGTGCCCGTGACGCCGCCAGTGGTGAACGTGCTGCCTCCGCCGCCAGGTGCGCCCGCTGACTTGAAGCTGCCTGCGCCGCCTGCGCCTGCCGCGGTCTGGTTGTTGGTGGAGCCATTGCCACCCGCCGAGGTCCCGCAGTTGAGGTTGCCGCCGGGGCCAGGCGTGGTGCCGTACCCCGAGGCGTCGATGGTGGCGGTGTTGATGGCGATGCCCGTGTACGCGAGGAAGATGACCGGCTTGTTCCCGAGGAGGCGCAGGTTGCTGCCAGCGTTCATCAGGAGCTGGTCGAAGATGAGCACCACGGCGGGTCCAGTCGGCGTCGACACGTCCTGCACGAGGGGGCGGCCGCTCCAGGCACCGCCGAAGACGTTGCCATTGCTGTTGAAGGTGGCGTTGCCCGAGATGCTGACCATGCCCTGCACGGGTCGCGGCAGCATCGCGGGGTTCACGTTCGCGGGCGTGAAGCCGAACTGAATGCCGGGCGCGGGGCCACACGCTCCACCCGGGCGACAGACTTCGCCTGGCATGGGGCAGGTGCCGGAGAAGTTGGGCGAGTACAGGCACGTCGCCTCGAAGGTGCACGAGCCCTGCTGTTGCCAGCACGGGCCGGGCGGCGGAGTGTTGCACGTGAGCCTCGTCTGGGCGTTGCACGAGCCGACCTGACAGACCTCGTTGTAGGTGCACGAGTCGCCGTCGTTGCACCGCTGCCCACCGCACGACGGGTCGGCGCAATCGACGAGGCCGTTGAGGTTGTCGTCGACGCCGTTGTCACACGAGACCTCGGTGCACTGCCACGGCAGACAGGGGCCACCGACCACGCCGCCATCAGGCAACGTCGCGAGGCCGCCGTCGGGCAGCGGCACGCCGATGATGCCGCCGTCAGGGCCGATGATGACCGCGGGCCCACCGTCAGGGAGCAGCGGCGTGCCTCCGTCTGGAAGCGCGGGAATGCAGAGCCCCGAGGCGCAGCCGTAGCCGGTGGGGCACGTGACGGTGGCGCACGCCGTCGGCACGCACGTTCCGCCCGAGCCGCACGCCTGACCGGTGGGACACGCCGCTCCGCTCGCGCCACAGCCCGTCGAGACACACGAGCCCTGAGCGCACGCCTGACCCATCGGGCACGTCACGCCGACGCAGCGCGCTTCGGTGCAGACGTTGTTGATGCACACCTGCGTCGCCGTGCAGCGGCCCTGACACGCCATCGTGCCAGGACCTGCGCCAGCGCCACCCGTGCCTGCGCCCGAGCCACCCGTGCCTGCGCCCGAGCCGCCCGTGCCTGCACCCGAGCCGCCGGTTCCTGCACCCGAACCGCCCGTGCCTGCGCCCGAGCTGCCTGCGCCCGCGTTGCCCGCACCGGAGCTTCCTGCCCCTGCGTTGCCGGCACCGGAGCTTCCTGCGCCCGAGCTCCCTGCTCCTGCGTTCCCAGCGCCCGCGTTGCCTGCGCCCGCATTGCCAGCTGCCGAACCACCGCCCATCGCCTGCGGAACCATGTTCGGCCCAGGACCCGTGCCGGGCCCACCACCTGCGCCACCGCGGTCGTAACACTTGCCGTCTGCCGCACAGCGCTGATCAGCCGGGCACGTCACGCCGAGGCACTTCTTCGGAATGCACTCCTGCGCGACACAGACTTCGGCCTGCGTGCACACGTCGATGTCGCAGCCGCGCGTGTAGCAGCCACCCTTCACGCACGACCCGCCACCAGCGCAGCTCTTCCCGACACACTGCTCATCGGTGCACTGGCCGCCGGCGCAGACCTGGCCGTCACCACACGTTCGGTTCGCGCACGCTCGCGAGTAGCAGCTGCCCGCGACGCAAGCCTGACCCTCGACGCACGCGGTCTCGGGGCACACGGGCTTGGCGACGCAGCGCTTGGAGGGGCCGCAGATTTCGCTGCCCGGGCACTCGCTGTCGAAGGTGCAGGGAGTTCCCGCGGGAGTGCCGCCACCGCAGCTGCTGCAGGCCGAGACCCACAGCGCGATGGAGGCGAGGAAGACGCGAACGTGGAAGCGCATGCGGCCTGCGACTCTAGCGCCCACCGAGCAGATCAGGGCTTCGACGGCCGTTCATCCGATGCGGTGTCGGCGCAGGTGCGACACGTCGATTGACGACGCTCAGTGGAGCAGCCACGGCCGACGCAGCACCGCCACGACTTCCCGCACCGTCCACCACAGGCGCGAGCTCGTCGACAGGGCGCGGCGCACGGGAGCGACGACGACTTCGAAGCCCGCCCGGCGAAAGTGAGCGGCCGCGCGCCAGGCGTGGAAGTCATCGGTGACGACGAAGACGCGGGTGAAGCCGAGCGGCGCGAGCAACGCAGCCGAGCGCGAGGCGTTTTCGAAGGTCGAGCCGCTCTTCGGCTCCAGCACACATGCACTCTCGGGAACACCAGCGGCGAGGGCGAGGGTGCGCGCGATGACGGCCTCTGATGTTGCTCCCGCGCCACCACCCGAGAAGACGAGGCGCGGCGCGAGACCCTGGTGGAACAGCTTCACGGCGTGTTCGACGCGCGCGACGAGCGCCTCCGAGGGCGTGCCGTCGGGCAGCACCCGGGCGCCGAGCACGATGATGGCGTCGCGTGGTGAAGCGTCGAACGCGCGCCTGCCGAACCCGTGAGCCCGCAGCATCAACGCCACGATGGGCAGCGGCGCCAACAACCACCACATCACCTCGCACTCCGAACGACGCGACGCGCGCCCGCGGCGAGCTCAAGGAACAGGTCTGCCGAAGGAAGCGTGACGTACACGCGACGCGAGAGCACGTCGGCGTCACGCTCGACGGTCGGGTCGACGAACGAGCCCTCGGCGCGGCGAACCCACGCATGCGGCCACGCACGCCCCGCTTCGAGCACGAGCCCCAGCTGCACCGCGCTGCCCTCATGCGTCGCCGCCCACGTGCGCGCTGCGGGAAGACACGACCCCTCGACACGCGACTCCACGCCTTCGACGACGACCACCTTCGTGTCAGCGCGTGGCAAGAGAGAAACGACCGGCCCTTCGCCGCTCACGGAAAAGCCGGCGCCGAAGACGTCGGCGCGCGCATCGAGCTTCGCGTCGCTGCGCTCGAACCGGCTCACGACGGAGTCGGCCACTCCGAGCACGTCGACCGACCGCAGCGCGCCGACGTCGTCCCACCGAACGCGAATGCGCACGTCATCGATGGAGCCCTCACCGCGCGCATCGACGCAGAGCCGCTCGACCTTCTGGGTGCGCTCCTCGCGAACGTCGAAGCAGCCGACGCGCCGCCGCGAGAGCACCTGCAGCTCTGACTCGAGGTCCTTCGCCTTCACCGGCCACGAGCGCTCGAAGCGGCGGGCCTCTCCGCGAAACACGTGCTCGGCGCGGTAGGTGATGGTGCCCTTCTCCTCGACGAGCTCGATGACGCCGACGGGCACGCCCTGCACCGACTGCACGAGCCGCAGCGGGGCCGCCGTCACCAGCATCGAGAGCAGGAGCGTCACGCCGACGAGTCTCCACTCACCATGCCTCCTCGTCGAGCCGACGGTTTTCTGCCGTGGCCGCATGGGTGCGCTACGGTCGCGCTCCCCATGGAGAGCCGCCGTTCTCTCGTCATCGCAGGCACGCTGGGAGGCCTCACGACGGGCACGCTCGCGGGGCTCGTGCTGCTCGCGCTCACCGGTCACCCGTCGACCCCGACCGCCTGGGTGTTGCTGCTGCTGACGTGCATCGCCGGCATCAGCCTCACCTTGTGGGTCGCGCAGTGGGGCGTGCTCGAGCGCCGCGCCGAGGCCCGTCGCACCGAGATGCTCAAGCTCGTCGCGGGCGACCTCACCGCGCTCCCCGCGACCGGCGACTCGTCGGACCCCGAGCTGCAGCAGCTCGCGCTCTCGTTGCGGCGCGCCATCTGGCAGGTGCAGCGCGTCACCGCGAGCCTTCACCGCACCAGCCGCGACGTCGAAGGGCGTGCGCGCTCCCTGCTCGAAGCCGCACGTCGTCAGGGCGGCGCCGTCGACCGCAGCGAGAAAGCCGTGGAGTCGATGGGTGAGTCGCTCGTCGGCGCAGGCAAACGCATCAGCCAGCTCGAGACGTTCGCGAGAGAGACGACGGCCGCACTCTCCGAAATGACCGAGAGCATCGAGCAGGTCGCCACCACGCTCGGCGGGCTCAACGAAGCGACGCTGAAGCTGGCCGAGCGCGCCGATGCGCTGAGCCACCGCGCCATCACCGTGTCGACCGAGGGTGAAGCGCTGGTGCGGCTGTCGTCGCAGACGCGTGAAGCCGTCAGCGCGGCCGAGGGCGCCATCAATGCGGTGCGGCGGCGCTCTGACGAGACGGGCGAGCTCGCCCACGAAGTCACCACCATGGCCGAGCGCGGCGTGTCGCTGGTGAACGACAACCTTCGCGGCCTGCAGCGCATCGACGACACGGTTCGTCACGCGGCGCGGCTGGTCGATGCGCTCGGCTCCTCGAGCACCGAGATTGGGCGCGTCGTCGACGTGATTCAGGAGATCGCCGACCAGACGAACCTGCTCGCGCTCAACGCCGCCATCATCGCGTCGCAAGCCGGTGAGTCGGGCAAGGCCTTCGCCGTCGTCGCCAGCGAGATTCGAAACCTCGCCGAGAAGACGGCGCACTCGACGCGTGAAATCGGCCAGAAGGTGAAGGCCGTGCGTGACGGCACCGAGCGCGCGGTGGGCCTCGTGACGCGCGCGCGCGACGAAGCGACGGCTGGCGTGACGCTGGGTGAGAAGGCGGCACAGGCGCTCACCGACATTCGTGGCATCTCGACGCGCTCCCTCGCGGCCGTGGAGGCGACACGCGCCGAGACGCAGCGCCTCGAGCAGCAGGGCCAGCTGGTGGCGGAGTCGAGCCGACAGACGGCCGACCGCGTCGCCCAGGTGGTTCGCCTCGCGCAGGAGCAGGCGCAGTGGGGCCGTGAGCTCGCCAGGCAGATGCACGAGATGGCGCGCAGCGCGAAAGAGGCCACCACGCGCGCGACCGGGCAGGTCGACGTGGGCCGCGACCTCTCTGACTCGGTGCTGCGCCTCACCGCTGCCATCGACGAGATTCGCGCCGCGCACCTGGTGCTGACGCAGGGCGACTCGGCCATCGGAGAAGAGGTCGCCGAGGTGCGTGAAGACGCGCGCACGGTCGTTCGCATCGGCGACGCGCTCTCGCGCACGGTGGAGCAGCTCGCGCACGAGGCCGAGACGCTCGACGGAGAGGTGTTCCGCTTCAAGCTGCCGCAGCCGCGCGCGGGCGGCTCGTTGTCGGTCGGCCTGCACCAGCCGCTTCAGTGGGACCGAACCAAGGGCCTCGACCCGCTCTTCGTCATTCAGCTGCAGCTCGCCGAGGTGTCGGCGTCGTTGTACTCGACGCTCGTTCGCCTCGAGGACGGCATGATTGGCCCCGACCTCGCCGAGTCGTGGGAGTCAGACCCGACGGGCCGGCGCTACCGCTTCTCGATTCGGCGCGGCGTGATGTTCCCCGACGGCATGCAGCTGACCGCGGCGCACGTGAAGGGCCACCTCGAGCGGCTGCTCGACCCCGCGACGCGCGCGCCTGACGCGGCCCTCTTCAAGGACATCAGCGGCGCGCCGGCGTACTTCGCGGGGCAGGCCAAAGAGGTGACGGGCATCGAGGTGCTCGACTCGCACACGCTCGACATTCGCCTCGACGAGCCGCGCGCGTTCTTCTTGCGGCTGCTCGCGCTCCCGTCGACCGGCGTGACGCGCATCGTGCAGGGCCGCGTGATGGGCACGGGCCCCTTCCGCATCGACGACGCGGCGAGCTCGACGTCACTCGTGCTCGAGCGAAACCCCGCCTACTACAAGCCCGGCCTGCCGCTGCTGCAGCGCGTGGAGTTCAAGCAGCTGCCCGACCGCGTGGGCGCCGTCAGCGCGTTCTCTTCGGGCGAGGTGCAGCTCGTCAGCAACCTGCACGCGAAGGACCTCACCGGCGCGGGCATCGAGCCGACCGACTCGTCGATGGTGAACACTCCCAACAGCTGGTTCCTCGGCTTTCACGCGGGCACGGCGCCGTTCGACGACGTTCGGGTGCGTCGCGCGATTCGCGCCGGTCTCGACGTGCGCGCGGTGGTCGATGGGTTTCATCCCGGCGCTCGCGTGGCCCGCAGCCTCACGCCGCCCAACCTGCTCGAGGTCGACCGCATTCACGAGCCGCGCACCGACGTCGCCTTCGCGAAGCGGCTGCTCAACGAGGCCGGCCACACGCGGCTGCGCATCACCCTGCCCTACCCGCCCGACCGCGACACGCGCGCGGAAGACCGGGTGCTCTTCGGGCCGCTCATCGAAGCGGGCCTCGTCGACCTCGACCACCAGCCGGTGCACGACGGCTTCTGGGACAAGGTGCGCGAAGGCAGGCTCGCCATCTTCCGCGGCAACTGGATCGCCGACGTCGCCGACCCCGACAACTTCCTGCACCTGCTGCTGAACTCGAAGGCGCAGAGCTATTACGGCCTCGGCTACCAGAACGCCGAGCTCGACCGCCTCACCGACGAAGCGCGCGTGGCCATCGACCCGGGCCTGCGCGAGCAGCTGTACCGGAAGGTGGAGCACCTGGTGCGTGAAGACTGCGTGCTGGTGCCGCTGTACCACGAGCGGTTCCACGCGATTTCGACCGCCTCGGTGCAGGGGCTGAGGTTGCACCAGACGCCGCCGCAGGTTCGCTACGAAGAGCTGTGGATCGCCGGCTGACGACGCATGGCTGACCTCGTTCGTCGCGGGCTGAGGCCTCCACTTCTTCTCGGGGCTGCGCTCCTCGGCGCGGTCGCCACCGGGCTGCACCTTCGCGGCGCGCGCCTCACCCGCGTCTTCGTCGACTTCGACTGGCCGGGTTTTCGAACAGGGTGGACGTTGCTCGTGGTCGTGAGTCTCGCGCTCATGCTGGGAGCGCTGGTCACTGCTCGCGTCATCGACCAGCTCGCCCGGCCTGCGGGCGCGGTCGCGTTCCTGCTGCTGTCAGTCGTGCTCGCAGCGGGTGGAATCGACGACCCCGCGACGGCGCTCGCCGTGGGCGTCTGTCTCGGCGCGCTCGCGGCGCTCGCGGGCTTCCTGGTGTGGGGCATGGAGGGCGAAGGCGGCGTCGTCTGGATGGGCGCCATCACCGCGGGCTGCGTCGGCATCGTGCTCGGGGCGTTCGTCGGTGGATCCCTGAACGAAGCAGCGAAAGCCGGCTCGGCGCTCGCCACCGTGCTCCTGGAGTTCTTCGGGCTCACCTTCCTCGGCATCTTCGGCGCGCTCCCAGCCGGGCTCGTGTTGTGGGCGGGTGAGCGACTGCTGCAGCCCTACGAGAACCACCTGCTCAACGTGCTGGGCGGGTTGCTGGCAGGCGCGCTGCTGACGTCTGCCGTGTTGGGCTGAGCCGTCTGCGCGTGAAAGAGTGCGGGCCCCATGGCCTCACTCGCTGCGAAGCGCTTCTCGTCGTCGCTGGTTCCCTTCGTGCTCACGCTGATTCGCAAACAGGGCCTCGACCCTGCGGCGCTCGAGAAGAAGTACCTGCACCTGAAGACGGCGACCGGCCAGGGCGCCGAGGTGAGTCTGTCTGAGCTCGAGGGCGTGCTCGAAGACGCGGCAAAGCTGACAAAAGACCCGCTCTTCGGTTTGCACGCAGCGCTCGCGATGCCGAGAGGGAGTTATGGGTTGCTCGAGTTCGCGCTGCGCTGTGCGCCGACAGCGAGAAAGGCCATCGAGCAGCTCGCGCGCTACGGCGCCATCATCAACCCGCTCGTGCGCTGGAGCGTCGAGGTCGACGGCGATGAAATCTCGGTCAGCCACCGGCCTCCGCGGCGTGGCGGTGTCGGGCGGCAGGGCAACGTGTTCACCGTGACGCGCATTCTGCAGATTGCCCGCGAGATGCTCGGGCCCGAGCTGACGCCGCGGCGCGCGTGGTTCGCGCATGAGGAGAAGCAGTGCGCTCCCGAGCTCGCCGGATTCTTGAAGACGAGCCGCATCGGCTTCGGACGCGCGTCGAACGGTGTGTCGTTCTCGGTGAAGGACCTCGAGCGCGCGCCGGCAGAGGCAGACGCCGACCTGAACCGCGCGCTCGAGGTGCACGGCGCCGCGATGATGAAGAGCTGTCACGTCGACGATGTGCTCGAGCGAACGCGCGCAGCGGTCATCGAGACGTTGCCGAAGGGCCAGCCGTCACTCGCGGCGGTGGCGAAGCGGCTCCACGTCGGCGACCGAACGTTGCAGCGGCGGCTCTCCTCCGAGGGGCTCAGCTTCGCGACGCTGCTCGCGCAGGTGCGGCGAGAGCGGGCCGAGCGGCTGCTCGAGGCGAGCGACCTCTCGGTGACCGAGGTGGCGAAGCAGGTCGGCTACGTCGACGTGCCGGCGTTCGTGCGTGCATTCCGCGGGTGGACGGGGACGACGCCGGGCGCCTTCCGCGAGCGCGTCTGACCAACGTTGTCGTCTTCTGCACATGCCTTTGGCGCCGCTGGGCAAGGCGGCCGTCACGGCGCTCGACGACAATGACGCACCTCTGAGCCTGGAGAGACCATGCCGAACCGAGTGAACAGCCCGACGACGTCAGCCGTGAAGCCGCGAGCCAACACGGCGCCCAGCGCGCCTGCTCCGAAGTCCGTCGAAGCTGAAGCGCCGAAGAGCGCGGGCTGGGGCCCGAAGACGTCGATGACGAAGCTGGTGCCCGAGGCCTTCCGGCGTGGTGAGGGTCCGAAGATCGACCCGTTCAACGCCACGAAGGACTGGATGAGCGACCGCGTGTTCGAGTCGCTCCGTCCGCGCTCGGGGCCCGACAAGATGACGCCTGCGCAGAAGGTCGCGTACGGCCCGCTCGCGAAGCCACCGACGCTGAAGCGGCCCGTGGTGATGATTCCCGGGCTGACGATGCCGGCGCAGTCGTTCGACCGCATGGGCGACCAGCTCGCGACCAACAAGGCCAATGGGCCGGTCGTCGTCTACGTCGCGTCGCAAGACACCTTCCGCATCGGCGACAAGGGAGGCCGTGAAGCGACGGCCGCCGAGCTGAAGAACGCGAAGCTGTTCGAGCTCGAATACAAAGACCCGTGGGGCGCGCCGACGACGAAGGCTCCGCAGATCGCGAAGGCGATGGAGCGCATCGGCGCGGCGACCGGCCAGACGCTCGACGTGGTGACGCACAGCGCGGGCGGCACCGATTTCCGCCTCTACCTCGATGGCCGTGATGCCTCGAAGGGGCCGAAGATCGAACGCGCGGTGATGATTGGGCCCGCGTCGCATGGAACGTACGTGGGCAACATTGGCGCGACGGTCGGTCAGCCGGTGAAGAACGTCGACGATGCGGCGCGTGAGCTGGCGGTGGGCTCGAAGCTGGTCGCGAAGCTGAACGACAGCTGGGACAAGCAGCGTGGGCAATTGCCGGGCGGTGTCACCATCATCGGCACGACGGGCACGCCGACGCTCGGGCCGAAGAAGGGCATCTTCGAAGACGGAGATGGCTACATGCCGAGCGCGCAGCTCGCGATGCCGGGCGCGAAGACGGTGTTGATGGAGGGACCGCACAACACGCCGCTCGCGCACCTCTGGCAGGTTCAATACTCGGGCGTGGTGAACGCCGCGTTCGACGTGCTGGGGCAGTAGCGCGGCCTGCGACACTGTGTCGCAGCACCGTTCGCCGCTCCGCCGGGTTCCCAGAGGCAGACCCGACAGTCCCGCCGGGTGTCACAGGAGCCTCCCATGAGACAGTCCTTCTGGATGTTGGCGGTGGTGCTGACGGCCTGCGGGCCCGAGCTGACGACGGATCCGGTGGTCATCGACGACTCGCTCAGTGAAGACCTGCGCTTCCTGCGTGAAGAGGAGAAGCTCGCGCACGACGTCTACGTCGCCCTGCAGGCGCGCTGGTCGCTTCAGACGTTCGGCAACATCGCGGCGAGCGAGCAGACACACACCGACGCCGTGATGGGTCTGCTCACGAGCTTCGGCATCGAAGACCCGGTGGCCGGCAAGAGCGCGGGCCAGTTCGAGAACGCGACGCTGCAGCAGCTGTATGCAGAGCTCGTCGAGAAGGGCTCGAAGAGTCAGGTCGACGCACTCGTCGTGGGCGCCACCATCGAGGACCTCGACCTCGCAGACCTCGAGCGCTTCGCGACGAAGACGGCACGCGCTGACGTACTGGCCGTCTACGACAACCTCGCGCGCGGCAGCCGCAACCACCTTCGGTCGTACGTGGGTCAGCTTGGCGGTGCGTACCAACCGCAGTTCATCTCGCGCGCCACCTATGACGGCATTCTCACCACGCCGACCGAGCGTGGCGGCCACTGAGCGTCGACGGGTGGAGTACGGTGCGGCGGGTGACGGCACCTGACGAACGGCTCGAAACGCTGGAGCGTGAGAACGCCGCGCTTCGTCACGCCATCGTACTGCTCCACGAAGTCTCGAACCTGCTGCACGGCTCGCTCGAAGTCGAAGCGGCCTGCTACGCGGTGCTCACCGGAGTCACCGCTGGCGTCGGGCTCGGCTTCAACCGCGCAATGCTCTTCGAGGTCGATCGCGAGAATCCGTCGCGGCTCGTCGGCATGATGGCCGTCGGACCGGCGGACGAGGTCGAAGCCGATCGAATCTGGCGCGCCATCGAGCGTGGGCAGGACTCGCTCCCCGCGCTGTACCAGTCAGGCCTCGCGGCTCGTGACGCCCACGCGCCGCTCGATCGCCAGGTGCGAACGCTCCGGCTCGAAGGAGCCTCGCTCCTCTCCACTGCCCTGCGCGAAGGCCGGCTCGTGGAGACGACCGAAGAAGACGACGACCTCGATGGGCTGCTCCATCTCCCAACGGGCGTCGCGGCTCCGCTCAAGGGCGTGAACGGAACGCTCGGCGTGCTCTACGCCGACAACCGCTTCACCGAACGAAAGTGCTCGGCCGAGGTCGCGCAGATCTTCGCGCTCGTCGCCGACCACGCAGGCCGCGCCGTCGAGAACGCGCGTCGCTTCGAGCATGAGGCCCACGCCGCCCGCACCGACGCGCTCACTGGTCTCGGCCACCACGGCGCGCTCATGGAGCGACTCACCGCCGCCATCGCAGACGCGCGCGCGAACGAGCACCCGCTCTCGCTGGTGATGATCGACCTCGACAACTTCAAGGGCGTGAACGACCGCTTCGGCCACCTCGCCGGAGACGAGCTGCTGGCGGCCCTCGCCTCACGACTCAGCACGCACCTTCGCAGCGGCGCCACCGCGTTCCGCTACGGCGGCGAGGAGTTCACGCTGCTGCTGCCCGGCGTCGACGCCTCGAGCGCGAAGCTCGTCGCCGAGCGCATGAGACGCGCCGTGGCTGACGAGCCGTTCGCCCTCGGCAAGACCCCGCTTCACGTCACCTGCAGCCTCGGCGTCGTCGCCCTCGCGTCCGGCATGACCGTGCACGCCTTCGTCGACGCGGCTGATCAGGCGCTGCTGCGGGCCAAGCGCACCGGAAAGAACCGCGTCGTCGAAGCAGCGTGAGTCATCTCGGCTCCACGACCGACCGCTGCTCCGTCTCCAGGGCGCGGGCGATGGCCGCGAGTGGGCCAGGGCGCTTCGCGTAGTCGACCGAGTTCGGGTCCGCCTCGGCCCGCGTGGCCGTCAGCTGGTCCAATACCTTCGCGCGCTCGGCCATCTTCCGCTCGATGAGCCGCTTGAAGTCCTGCGCGCCCTGAATCACGTGCGGCGTCAGGAACACGAGCAGGTTCACCTTCGTCTTGGTCTTCGTCGTGTTGCGGAACAGGGCTCCGATGATGGGCACGTCACCCAGCAGCGGCACCTTCGACACCTGCTCGATCTCGCGGTCCTGCATGATGCCGCCGAGCACCAGCGTCTCTTCGTTCTTCGCCACCACCGACGTCTTCTGACTTCTCGTCGAGGTGATGGGTCCGGCCGAGCTGCTCGTGCCCGCCAGCTCTTCGGCCTGCTGGTTGATCTCGAGCCGAATGTCTCCCGAGTCGCCGATATGCGGCTTCACCGTCAGCCGCAGCTCGACCTTCTCTCGCGAAATGCTGCCGGTGAGCAGACTCGCGGCGCTCGAGTTCCCCGAGGCAATCGCCGTCGCCAGCTGTGACTGATTCACGCCGAGCTGAAACGGCACGCGCTGGCCCACCGCAATCTCCGCCTCCTTGTTGTCCGCGGTGAGGATGTGCGGCATCGACAACACGTTCACGTCAGAGGTGTTCTGCGACGCCTGCACCGTGAGCCCGAACGCCGGCAGCTTGAGCCCCAGCAGGTCGGCCACCTGCGTCAGCACCGGCCCCTGCAGCCCGAACAACAACCCATTCGCGCCCGCGAGCGAGGTCAGGCCGAGCGACGACGGCGCGCCCTCGGGCTGGCTTCCGTACACGATGCCCGCCGTCGAGCTGCCACCAACACCATGCACCGCGACGCCGAACTTCGAGTCGCGCTGCAAGTTCACCTCCATGATGACCGTCTCGATGAAGACCTGCCGCACGGGCCGATCGAGCTGGTCGATGACCTCGGTGAGCGTGCGAAAGTCACTCGCGCCCGAGACGATGAGCAGCGCGTTGAGCGCCTCGTTCACGCTGATGCGCACGTCACCTGAAGCAGGAGCGCCCGGCTTCTTCGGCGCTCCCGTCATCGCCTCGAGCGTGGCCGCGAGGTCCTTCGCGTCGGCGTTCTTCAGCTTCACCACCCGCGCGCGGGAATCGCCCGGCACCTCGAGGTCGAGCTGCCCGATGAGTTCCTCCGCACGACTGACGATGAGCGGAGCCCCGACGAGCAGAATGCGATTCGTCCTGTCATCGGCGAGCGCGGTGAACGGGTCGGCCTTCTGGCCCGCCTTCGGCGTCAGCGCCCGCGTCACCTTGTCGAGCAGGTCATCGGCCGTCGCGTGCTGCACCTTCACCAGGCGCGTCACCTCGGTGCTGGCGCGCACGACATCCAACTGCGTGAGCACCTTCGCGATGCGCTGCTGATTCGACGCCAGGTCCGTCACGATGATGAGGTCGGGAGGCACCGTCACCACGTCTCCACCCGTGCTCAAGAATGCGCTCACCGCCGGCCGCACCGCTTCGACGTCGACGTGCGCGAGCCGATGAAGTCGCGTGAGCACCTCGTTCCCACCAGGCACGTCATCGTCGGTGTCGAGCACCGGCACCGGGAACTGCCGCGCCGTGCGCTTCTCGACGATGCGAAGGAAGCGCCCTTGTGGAACCGCGGCCAGTCCATTCGCGTCGAGCGCCGCGAGGAACGCTGCGTAGAACTGCTCGGCGTCGAGCATCAGCTTGCCGTTCTCGGGCCCGACGATGCTGATGCGTCCCTTCACGCCGTCGGCGACGATGAACGACTTGCACGTCGCGTCGCTCACCGTCTGCACGAGTTTGTCGAGCTCGACGCGCTCGAAATAGACGGTGAAGCGGCCGGTCTTCCGGAGCTCCTGACAGCCTTCACGAGGCTCAGCGAGCACGGGGAGTGAGAGGAGCGTGAGCACGAGAAGGACTCGAAGCATCGGCCGCGATAGTGCGAGGCCGATGCCAGCTCGTGCTTTCGCGCACCTGAGGCGATGGTGGGCGAGTCGCCGTGACAACGTGTCACTCGGTCGGGCGACGACCGCTGACGGAAGGGCGATGCGCTAGACGTTGCCCGAACCCGAACAGCTGCGACAGGTGACTTCGGCGGCGGCGTAGTCACCGGTGACTTCGAACACCTGACCTTTGCCCTCGCACGCCGAGCACACGCGGGTGACCGTCGTGCCGTAGAGCTCACGCTCTTCAGCGCCCGTGATGGACGTGAAGCCTGGCACCCGTTCGGCGCGCGGCAGGGGTCGCTTCGAATGAAACCGCACCTCACGCGGCTCGTTGCAGCGCGGGCAGGCGCCACGGAACACGAGCCACAGGCCGTGCTCATCGTGGCTTCGAATCATCGGCGGCGCGAACGTCGAGTCTCCGCACGCGTGGTGGAGTGATGACAGCTGCGCTCGGGCATCGGCTTCGGTCGCAGCGGTGAGCATCGGCTCGAGACTCATACGAGCGAGAGCGCACGCTCGACCAGTAGAAGCTGCGCCGGGTTGATCGAGACACGTGCACGCTCGAGCGTCGCCCACTCCGCGCGGTCGACCTCGGGGAAGCGCACCTGCTTTCCCCGCACCTCGGTCTCGACGTCGTTCGACTTCAGCGTCGTCACGTCGAAGTCGCCGACCATGCCGAACGCGACCACGTGCTTGCCGCTCTTCATCACGACTTCTCCGAGCGGTGTCGCGGGGCCATCGGGCGCTTTCATGCCCGTCTCTTCGTGAAACTCGCGGCGCGCTGCGGTCAGCGGATCTTCGCCTGGCTCGAGCAGCCCTTTCGGAAGACTCCAGGCGCCCGCGTCCTTCTTCGCGAAGAACGGCCCGCCGGGGTGCACGAGTAACACCTCGGCGAGGCCCGAAGGCCCACGCCTCACCAGTGCGAGGGCTGCGCTGCGCTCGGCCATTCGTCGACCGTACTCTCGTTCGGCCAACCGCTGAATCTCGCTGGGCTGGTCCGCAAAAGAACGACAGGGCTGCGACAGTCCGTCGGCGCGAGCGTCCTCGCACGAGAAGCACTTCTCAGAACGGGGACACACATGGCCGGACTCGGTGGAGTTGGTGGGAGTGGCGGAAGTGATCGCACGTCGGAGTCGCAGCGAGCCGCAGCAGAGCGCGCCGCGGAAGCCCGAGCCGCCGAGCGCGCCGCGGCCGCAGCAGAAGCCCGTGCATGCCAGAAAGACCTGAGCACCTTCGAAGCCGCGAAGCCCAGAGCTCCGGTGGCGCTCGGGACCGTTGCCAGTGCGGCCGCGACCGAAGCCGCCGACAAGGTGGCCGCCGCGTGCACCAACTACACCGCGGCCCGCGAAGAGGTCGCGCGCCTCAACGGACAGCTCGAGCGCGCGCTTCGCACCGAGCCTTCGCTGCGAGACCCGGAGGCGGCCGAGCGGTTCCGCACCGAGTTCATCAGCGAACACGCCGACGTCTACGAGGCCGAGCGCACAGCAGCGCGCGAGCTGGCCACGGCCCTGCGGGAAGGCGAACCCCACCTTCGCGCCGACGGCATCACCCAGGGCAACGTCGGCAACCGCATGGCGATGCTGGCGGGCCTCGACACCCTGGCGAGCTCCTCGGAGTACGCGCAGGCCATCGAGCTCGCTGGCCAGTACGGCCGTGGTCGTGACGCGCCGTTGCCACGCGAAGAGACCCAGGGCGTCGCCGAGCGCGCCGCGTTGACGGGTCTGCGTGAAGACCTCTCGGCCGGCATCGACGCCGAGCAGGCCGTGCGCACCGTCGGCGGCTTGTTGGGCGCGGCCGGGTTCGCGAGGAGCACGCCAGCGCTCTCGGCCATCGGTAACGCCATCGGCGCGGGCGCCGACCTTTCGGCCTTCATGCGCACGGGAGACCCCGCCAGCCTCGGCGCAGCCGGTTTCGGAGCGCTCGGCACGGCGGCGGCGGTGGCTGCAGTCTTCGGGGCCGGGCCCATCACCATCGGGGCCGGCCTCGTCGCGCTCAGCGGCAGGTTCATCACGCGCCAGATCGCTGGAGACAACGAGTACCGCGCGGCCATCGGCGAAGCGCTCGCGAAGACCCATGGGCTGACCGCTGAGCAGACCGAAGAGATCATGGGACAGCGGGCGAGCATTCTGGCCAACGCCGGGCTGAGCAGCGCCGACCTCGCCGAGCTCGCGCGCAACGACCACCTCGACGAAGCGTTGGACGTGCTGGCGAGCGGCACTCCGCTCGACACCGGCGTGTATGGAGATGCCATCGACCCGGCCGAGCGAGACGCGCGCATGCGGGCGCTCGAGCTCGAGGAGCCGGGGCTGCCGTACATCTCGTACGAGATGAGGGTCGTCGACGCGATGCGGGAAGAACGCCGCGCCCAGGGCACGCCCGCCGAACTGCTCGTCGCTGACTTGAGAGCCGAGGGGCTGCTGCCGTGACGTCTGCCTGACGTCGCGACGACCTCGACAACCCGGGGCGCTCTGCGATTCTCTGTCGCCAATGGAGAGCGACGAGCGCCTGCGGCTGTTCGCGCGCGGAGAACTGGCGGGAGCCGAGCTCGAGGCCTTCGAGCAGGCCCTCGACGAGAGCCCCACGCTGCGCCGTGCGCTGGCTGACGTCGTCGCGCGCCCGGCTCGTGCGCCGCTCTTCGAGGCCGAGGTGACGGACCGCTCAGAGGGCCTCTCGCTGCGCCGGGTGCTCGGCCGCGGCGGCATGGCCACCGTGATGCTCGCGACCCAGCACGGGCTCGAGCGCGAGGTGGCCGTCAAGATGTCGCGGCGGCGCGATGACCAGGGCGCGTACGACCAGCTGCTGCGAGAAGCCCGGCTGACGGGCGCGCTCGAGCACCCCGCCATCGTGCCCGTTCACTCCCTCGCGACGAGTGAAGAGGGCGAGCTGCAGGTGGTGCTCAAGCGCGTCGAGGGCGAGCCCTGGTCTGCGCTGCTCCACGACCGCGAGGCCGTGCAGCGACGCTTCGGCGCCGAGCTGCTCGAGTGGAACCTGCGGGTGCTGGCCACGGTGTGCAGCGCGACCGCCTTCGCCAACGAGCGCGGAGTGCTTCATCGCGACATCAAGCCGGCGAACGTGATGATCGGCCGGTTCGGCGAAGTGCTGCTGATGGACTGGGGCATCGGCGGCCTGCTCGAGGAGGACCCGAGCGGCCGGCTGCCGCACGTCGTCGCCGGTGACGGCGCCGGCACACCCGCGTACCAGGCCCCCGAGACGCTGCCCGGCGCCGGCGCTCCGCTCTCTGCGCGCACCGACGTCTACCTGCTGGGCGCCGTTCTCTACGAGCTGCTGTTCGGCCGCCCGCCATTCATCGGCGTGGCCCACCGCTCGGAGAAGGACGTGCCCTCGTTCGAAGGCGACGTCGACAGCCCCGAGTTCGTCGAGGTGGCACGCCGCGCGCTCTCACCCAACCCGAACGAGCGCCACGCGACGGCGACGGAGTTCCTTCGCGCCATCGAGGCGTGCCAGCGAACGCAAAACGCCTCGCGCCTGGTGCGCCGGGCGCAGCAGCTGCTCGTGCGGGCGAGGGAACAACGCGCGTCCCGCTCCGAGGCTGCGATGCGAACAGCCAACGAAGCCTCGTTCGCCCTGCTCACGGCGCTCGAGCTGGCGACCGACCACGAGGGCGCGCGCGACGTGGCCCGCGCGTTGACGACGTTTCAGGTCGAGTGCGCGTTGGAAGACGGACACCCGGCGGTGGCAGCGCAGGCGCTCGAGGCGAGCCCCACGCCGATGCCCGAGCTGCGTGAGAAAGTGGAGCAGGCCAGCGCAGCCCAACGTGAGCTGCAGCGCTACGCCCAGGCCCACGACCCCGGCGTCGGCCGCGACAACCGCATTCGCCTCTTGAGCGCCATTCTCATCACCACCGTCAGCTTCTACGCGCTGCGCTTCTCGTTCCCCGCGCTCTCGTCGGGGCGGTTCGCGCTCACCATCGCGTCGCTGCTGTTCCTGGTCGCCATCGGCGCGCTCGCCTTCGTGTTCCGCGCGGCGCTGCGCGGCTCGGCGCTGAGCCGGCAGCTGGTCTCGATGACCGTCGTCATCACGCTGGGCCAGGTGCTCATTCGCGCGGCGGGCGGCTGGCTCGAACTCTCACGCGCACAGGTCATCGCCTTCGAGCTGCCGCTCATCGCGGTGGGCCTGGGCACGGCCGCGTTGATTCACCACTGGAGCATGGGCGTGGCGGCCTTCACCCTCGTCATCGGGCAGCTGCTGGCGTTGTGGCTCCCCGCGCTGGCCGAGCGCTTCTACACGGGCTCGGTAGTGGTGGGCCTGACGCTGCTCGTCGTCATCTGGCGCAGCGGTGGGTGGCGGTCGATGGCCTCACGGAGCACGTCATGACGGGGCCACACGCCGAGGCGCTGCTGGCCGCGACGAAGGGCCTCATTCCCACCGTGCTCGACGCGGCGCGCCTCGTCGGCGCCATTCAGGAGCGGTGGCCGCAGCTCGAGTTCGACGGCACGGCCTTCGGCGCCTTCCTCGAGGAGCGCGCCATCGAAGGGCACGGCCTCACCTCGCTGCACGTCGAAGACCTCTTCCTCGCGTGGGCCTGCCTGAGTCAGCAGCGCGAGGCCCTCGCCGCCTTCGAGCGCTTCACGCGGCCCCTCATCGCCCTCGCCGTGCGCCGTGATGCCAGAGACACCGACGAGCTGATTCATCAGGTGCAAATCAAGCTGCTGGTGGCCGAGGGTACGCGCGCGCCCAGGCTCGCCGACTACACGGGCGTCGGCCCGCTGAAGGCCTTCGTGATGGTGATGGCGATGCGCTGCCTGGCAGACGCGCGGCGCAGTGATGAGCGGCGGCGGGAGGAGCACGTCGGCGACGGCTGGCTCGAGCTCGCCTCCATCGCGGGCTCGAACACGGGCCCCGAGACGCAGGTGCAGTGGGCCGAGCTCGAGCCGCACGCCGCGCGCGCGGTGAACGAGGCGATGGCAGCGCTCTCGGTGCGGCAGCGCACCATCTTGAGGCTCCACTACGTCGAGGGCATCTCGGCCGAGGCGCTGGGCCGCATGTACAGCGTGCACCGGGCAACGACGACGCGCTGGCTCGTCGATGCCAGGGAGCGCGTGCTCGAGCTGGTGCAGCAGCGGCTGCGCTCGACGCTCGACGTCAGCACCGCGTCGCTGGCCAGCCTCAACCAGACCCTCGTCGGCGGCCTCGAGCTGTCGCTGCCGGCGCTGGTGGAGTCCTCAGACAAGAAGCCGTGACGCTTGTATCTCAGCGCGGTCGGGTCCACGCCTTTGGCTCTCGCCAGCGCTTGCGTCGCTTCTCCAGCAACCGCTCGACGACCTCGAGGCTGCGAGGGTCGGTCAACGCCTTCCGGTCGTGACGAACCCCTTTGCCGTGGTTGCAGCGGGGGCACGCGAGCCCGAGGTTGCCGAGCTCGTCGGTGCCTCCAGCGGTGCGCGGAACGATGTGCTCCAGCGTCACCGTGGAAGAGCCGCTGCCGTCGACGAAGACCAGCAGCGGCGTGTTGCAGTGAAGGCACTTGCCCCGCCAGGCCTGACGGCCATCGACCTCGAGGGAGTCGAAGGTGGAGTCCGTCTCGGCCACCGCGAGCACGAGCGCCTTCGTCACGTCACTTCACGTCCCACGCGGCGACGCTGTTGCCCATGAAGTGCGGCACCAGCACGCGGTTGCGCTTGCTGTCGAAGCCGATGTCGGCCGGCGCCTCGAGCTCGGTGAACACCTCGGTGAACGCCTCGCCCGGCTTGCCCGACGAGATGGACTTGCCCTCCCACGACGAGATGAAGAGCTTGTCGCCAATCATCACCACGCCATCGAGCCCACCCCTGGGCAGCTTGAGCGCGTCGCCCTTCTTCTTGCCGCTCAGGTCGAGCACGGTGACTTCGTTCGAGTTGAACGGCGCGACGTAGATGGCGTCGGCGGTGACGAACACGCCGTTCGGACCTTTCAGGTCCTTCGACTTGAGCAGCGTCTTCAGCTTCGGCTTCTTGCCCGGCTCGATGACGTACACGCCGTCAGTGCCCGTGGGCTCGAAGCCGGCCTTGCCCAGCTTCATGCCCGAGTCCGTCAGGTAGACCTTGCCGTCGGCGGTGGCGAAGAGGTCGTTCACGAACGTCGCGCCGGCCACCTTCACCTCGCCCTTCGCCGCGCCCGTCTTGCGGTCGAACATGCGCACGGTGTCGATGTCGGCGACGTAGAGCGTGCCCTGCGCGATGGCGAGGCCCTTGGGCGCGTTCAGCGTGACGCCCTTCTGGCCGCCTTCGACGAGCTTCGCGGCGACGACCTTTCCGTCAGGCGAGAACTCGGCGACGTAGCCGTTGTTGTCCTTCGCGAGCGGCGAGCCGTTGATGTTGCTGACGAGGTACGTGTCGGTCTCGGCGTCGTAGAGCACCGACTCGGGCGTCGAGAGGCCCTCGGTGATGGTGAGTGCGGCGGTCGGCTTCGGCGGAGGCGCGGGCGTTCCCGCATCTTTGACGGCGGCGGGAGCGGGCACAGGCGTCGGCGGCTTCTGGGCGAAAGCAGCGGCGGCAGACAACACGGTGAAGGCAGTCAGGACTCGACGAAGCATCGGTTCTCCTCGGGGGTGGTGTGACGAAGCCGGGGTCTTCTTGTCGCGGTGATGGCGCGCGTTCAATGGAAACGGCGCGACTCATGGGAGACTGTGGGTCGTGACGCCTCGGCCCTTCCTGAAGACGACCCGCTGCGTGTTCGCGTCGGGCGCGCACCTGACGAGAGACCAGCAGTTCCTCGCGGCGGCGCGGCTGCACGTGAAGCCCGCGGCGCTGCAGCAGCCGGTGCCGCTGTGCGCGCTCACGACCGATGACGAAGCCGAAGCGGTGCGGCTGGTGGAAGACGCGAAGGCCGTCGACGTGCACGCGTGGCAGGTGTCGGGCGCGCGGGCGGCGGCGGTCGAGCGCGCGACGAGGGTGGCGCTGTTCCCCGAGGTGGCCGAGTTCACCACGCCGTTGCGCGTTCGCCGCGTCGTCTTCAGTCAGCTCGCGGCGTACGTCGACGTGCGGTGGAAGACGGCGGTCGAGAACCGCGTCGTGGTGTTGTTGCCGTTCGATGCAGACCCGGTGCTGGTGACGACGGGGCCTGAGCTCGAGCTCGACGGGCCGTCGCGGCAGGGAGCGCTGCTCAAGTTGACGGCAGGCCTCCAGCAGGCGGCGCTCGCGGCCGTGAAGGAGCGCGTGAGCGTTCAGGTGCTGACGCCGCTTCAGCTGGGCTCATGGCCGACGACTCCGGCAGAGGTCATCGCGCTCGCGCTCGCAGAAGGAATGAAGCTGCAGCCAAAGAAGCGGTAACGGTCACGGACACTTCTGCTCGGGCGCGGGCCGGCCCTCGAACAACGCCGTCGTACGCGCCCACGACACCTCAGCGACCGCGCGGCCCAGCTTCAGCCCTTCGAGGTTGTCGCTCTGAATGTGGTACCCGCCGAGTACGCGCGAGAAGCCTGCCAGCTCGGCCGTCGCGCTGAACGTCGGAAGCTTCAGCACCACGTCACACGCTGCTTCATCGGCCTTCGCAGCCTTGCCATCGACGCTCTGCATCGCCGCGTGCGACGCGCCCTTCTCGGTGAGCACGCCCGCGCGCCGGGCGTCTTCATCTTCGAAGCGGTCGGAGCCGGTGAAGCGCTCGAGCGTCTTCGCCGCCGCTCCGCTGACGGTGCTGTGCCCGCTCACGTACCCGGGGAACGGAGGCGTGACGAACGACGCAGGGGAGTAGGGATGCCACTGCTCCGCCGGCACGTCACCCACGCCCTGCCCCGGCCCCTTCCACCCGCGCACCTGTTTGCCGGCGTACATGACGCGAACGAGTGTCCACGGGCGCGAGGAGTCGTAGGCGCGTTTCGCATCCCACGCGGCGATGAAGGCGTCGAAGCACACGGCCGCCACGGCGAAGAAGAGCTTCACGTCGCGCGCGAGGTCCTGCTGGTCGCGACGTGAGACGGCCTGGGCGAAGCGCAGCCAGTGGCCCGACTGCCCCGTCGAGCGCGGCCCATCGCGCATGAACTCGACGATGGCCTTCTGCTCGGGCGTGAGGGTCGCGTTCAGCTTCACCACCTCGTCCACCTCTGCCTTCAGCTGAGCCGTGCCGAACTTCGGCGGAGGCGGCGGCCGCAGCTGCTTCGAGCACGCGAGCCCATACGGCTGCACGCGGTACCAGTGCGGCGTCAGGAATCCAGGCCGCACCTTCTGGCCAGAGTCGAGCGTGAAGGGAATCGTCTGCCAGCGGTCTGGGTCGATGACGCGGTCAGGTGAGTTCACCGGCGTGTAGAACGTGTAGTCGGCGTAGGGCGAAGGCGTGGTGGAGCCGCGCTCGTCTCCCAGCTGGTTGGCGCCGTCGTGACGACGTGACTCCATCAACCGTTGCCCTGCCTGCGCGCCACGCTTCTCGGCGTCACCCTTCGCGTCGAAGCCCAGCCGCGCCACCTCGGCCTCGAGCCACGCCGCATCGGAGGGATAGAGCTCGAGCAACACCACCCGCAGCGCGGCCGTCATCGCGCGAACGCGGTGCCCGTCGCTCCGCAGCTTTTTCGGCGCCCGCTCGAACGGGCCCGCCACCGACGGGAGCGCCTTCTCATCGAACAGCGCCCACGCGTCATAGAGCGCCGACGTCGCGAGGAAGAGTTCACGCGAGTTGATGGTGGGCCGCGCGCCGACGCGGTCAATCTCGCGAGCCGTCGCCTCGAGCGCGAGGTCGACCAGCTGGTACGCCTTCGACGGCACGAAGCCCGGAGGTGGCGCGCGGGTCTGCGCCACGGCCGTCGTCGAGAGCAGCAGCCCCACCACGCCTGCGCGCAGCATGTGTCACTCCTTCATTCACGGCGTGGGCCGGCGTTGACCCGACGAACCTTCAGCGCTCACCCAGCCAGAGGTCTCGAGCGGCAGCGCGCCCAGCGGCCAGCCTTCGAGCGTCACGCCACCATCAGGTCGCGTCGCGAGCGTCACCAACTGGCCCGCCGCGAACGTGCCGGCGATGAGCCGCCCCGTACCGTCGGGGAAAGGACACTCGAGCGAGCGCCCACCGTCGACGTTCACCACCAGCCCGTTCACCACGCCGCCGTCGACTTCCCCTTCGATGACGGCCGCGAGCGCGCTCTCGATGCCGCCGGGAATTCGCAGCGCCGTCGCCTCGACGAGCCGGGCCCGCGAACGCGCGGGGAAGATGCGGTCCTCCCAGAGCAGCGCGCCGGTGTTGCGTGAGAACGCGCGCACCCAGCCCACCTCGTCTTCGGGCAGACACGACATCGCGAGCGACACGCAGCCCTTGAAGAAGAGGAACACCGTCGAGGGCGTGATGATGACGTCGCGCGGTTGCAGCCCTGCGTCGGGCGGCGCCTCGAAGGGCCGCGGCGGCAGGAAGCCCGTGGCGCTCCACTGCACCAACTGGTCGAAGGCCACCGTCGACTCACCGGCCGTCGCGAGCATCGGCGTCGGGCCTGCGTCGAGCTGCAGCGTCGAGATGAAGAAGCCGCCGTCGGCGCCGAGCCCCAGCCGCGTCAGCGAGGCAGTGCTCGAGAGCGCGAACACGCTGTCGTCGAGCGCGGTCGCCACGTGCGTGATGTCGGCGGGAAGGAACGCGAGCGGCTCGGCCGACATCGTCGACGTCATCACCAGGTGCGTGCCGCCGTCTCCGCGCATCGCCACCAGCACGCCGCCATCGCGCAGCATCGCGACGCGTGAGGCGCTCAGGGAGCCTGTCTCCCAGCCTCCGAGGACGCCGCCCATCGCCCGTGCGCGGAAGAGCACGCCGCCGTCGACGCGCAGCAAGACTCCAGCGGGCCCCACGTGAGAGAGCCGCTCGACCTCGGCGGCGCGCGCCGTGAAGCGCTCGAAGCCCGTGCCCGTGTACGAGACCAACGCGCACTCGGTCGGCGGGCCGGCATCGACGCCACCATCGACTTCACCCGCGTCGACCTCGCCACCGTCGAGCCCTGCGTCTCCGACTCCCGCGTCCGCCACGCCTGCATCGACCTGGCCTGCATCGACCTGGCCTGCATCGACCGGCAGCGGCGTGAGGCCACACACCGTGAAGAAGACCGTGCCTCCACCGAACGAGAGCAGCGCAGGAGGCTCGGTCAGCGGCTGGCCTTCGATGCGGGCGGTCCACGCGGGCAACCACGCTCCGGCGTCAGGGCGCTCGCACTTCTGGTCCTTGCAGCGCGAGATGCCGTAGCAGGCGATGGCGGGCGCGCACTCGGTGCCGTCGGGCGTGGGAATGTCCTGACAGGCGCCGCTCACGCACAGCTTCGACGAGACGCAGTTCGAAGTGCCGCACGGCATTCCATCGGGAGCCATCGCCTCGCCACAACCCATGCGCGCGTCACAGGTGGGCACGCGACACGGCGTCGTCGGCTGCGGGCACACGATGCGGGTGTTGATGCAGCCCGCGTCCATCGAGCAGGCGTCGCTCGTGCACGCGTCGTTGTCGTTGCAGCGACGCGCGACGCCCAGACACTCGCCCATTCGGCAGCGGCCCTGCTCGAGACACTGGCTCGTCGGCTCGCACGCCGTCTCGTCTGGAGAGAGGGTCTCGACACAGCGGTCGAGCTCGAGCGAGTACGACGACATGCGGCACGTCGCCGCGGGACAGAACGGTGGGCGCACGCCGACGCCGTGAAGGGCGACGCGCACCTCCTGGCGGCCAGAGGTCAACACGAGCTCGCCGTTCGACTCGCCGTTGCCTGCGCGGAAGACGACATCGACGTCGACCTGACTGCCACCGGGCACGTCGATGAGCGGCATGGTGGAGAACGGCGCCATGGTCGTCGCGCCAACCGACACGCTCGCCCGCGTCTCGGCGATGAGCGTCACCTGCTTCGTCACCATCGTGCCTTCGAGCACCCGGCCGAACTCGAGCGCCGCCGTCTCGGGCGCCACGCGGAAGCGCGTCTCGACCATGCTGGTGCCACCACCGCAACCGCGGCAGCCACTCACCACCAGCGCGCCGAGCAGGGCCGCGACCTTCATCACTGCGCTGCGTCGAACCATCGCCTCGTCAATCAAAGCCGGCCGGGAAGGCCGCATCCTCTCACGGCCGGGAGTGTCACGTCTCGAAAGCCTCGAGCCACAGCCACACCTCGGCGCCGCGCTCGAAGAGGAAGCCACGGCGATGACTCTGCGAGCCTGCGTCGGTCACGAGCTGGGGCAGCTCGAGCTCGCTGATGCTGAACGTGCCTGCGTCGGCGGCGAACTGTCCGATGGCCTCGACGGCCCGCGGGTCGAGGAACGGCGCAGACGAGCGCGTCAGGTGATTCGCCTTCAAGAAGTGGTCGGCCGTGCCATCGGGCAAACGCGCCACCACGTTCCACAAGCCGTCCTGAAAGCCCTCGGCGTGGCTGCGGTAGACGAGCGGCTCATCGACGAGCGTCACGCCGAAGACATTCGGCACCTCGGAGCGGAAGACCGACACCTCGTTCCACTCCGGGTCGTTCGAGTCGAAGGCGCGCACGAAGACGGCGCCCAGCAGCCCACAGCCCAGACACCCGAAGACGGCGAGCCCTGCGAGGAGCACCGCGCAGTGGTGGCTCTTCACGCGACCTTCTTTCGTCGCAGCAGCCAGCGAACAAGCAGCGCGAGCACCACCACCGCCGTCACCGCGAGCGCCACGAGCCTGTACCGGGACAACCAGTCTTCGAGCTTGTCGGCCCGGGCGCCGATGGCATCTCCGACGACGAGCAACAGCGCGTTCCACGCGAGCGCCGAGACGCCGCCCAGCAACAGCACCCTCGGCAACGGCGTGCCGCTCGCACCCGCCGCGACGAAGACGACCGCGCGGAAGCTGGGCATGAAGCGGTTCAACACCAGCACCCACGTGCCCCGCGTGAGCATCGTCTGCTGAGCGCGCCGCAGCTGCTCGTGCGTGATGCCGAAGAAGAGCGGCCCTTCTTTCGCGTGGTCGAGCCGCGTGCCGAGGCTCACGCCCAGCCGCCACATCGCCACCATGCCGCCGACGCTGAAGCTCATGAGCGAGAGCAGCACGAGCCAGACGGGATGATCTCCGCGCGCCGCGTACGCGCCACCGAGCAGCGTCACCGTGTCACCGGGAAAAGGAGGGAAGACGTACTCGAGCAGCGCGCCCAGCCCGAGCAGCAGCACGCCCCACGGCCCGAGCCCACGCACCAGCGCGTCGAAGGCGTCGAGCATCTACTCGTCAGGCTCCTGCAGGCCCGGGTCGACGTACGCCCCGCCGCGCTCGCGCTTCATCGACGCCGCCCACGCGTTCAGCTTCGGCACGCCGAACGTCACGAAGAGAATGAGGCCCAGCACCAACGCGAACAGATACGTCGCCGGCCGTGAGGGGCGCGCACGCCATGCCCAGAAGCGCTCCTTGCGGCGTTGAAACCCGGGCGCGCTCACGTACTCGTTCCACGCGGCGTCCTTCATCAACGCACCGGAGCCGTCGTCACCGAGGCCTTCCATCGCCTGCGCCAGCATCACGCGGCCCTCGATGGTGCCCGAGCGCGCCTTCACCAGGTTCTCGAGCGCCTCCTTCGCGCCCTTGAAGTCCTTTCGCGCGAGCCGGAACTTCCCGCGCATCAGATCGACCTCGTGCACGCGAAACCCGGGCGCGGCTTCGTCGACGCTCTCGAGCAGCTTCTCGCCCTGCTCCACGTAGCCCGCGCCGAGACACGCCACGCCCATGGTGAAGAGCGTCTGCGCGTCGTGATCGCCCTTCTCGAGGTTGGGTTTGAGCAGCTCGAGCGCGCGCGTGTATTTCTTGCGGTCGACGTACAGGCCAGCGAGCTCGAGCCGCGCGCGCCCGTCGTGCGGGTTGCCGAGCAGCGTTCGTTCGAGCAGCGACGCGCGCCGCCAGCGCATCACGAGGCGAATCGGGTCAGGCAGGAGGCCCAGCGTGAAGCGGTCGACGACGAACCAGAAGACGATGAGGAAGAGCGCCGAGCCGACGGGCGAGCCGGTCAGCCCCGAGAGAATGATCCACTGCAGCCACGCTGACGAACCCACGCGGCGGACCATAGCCGAGCGGGCACGAACGCAGTCGAACCTGAACCACCCACCCCAGCGCGTCCCTCGGGAACGGTTGATCACACGAGCGAACGCGTCACGCTTCTGACGGTAGAGGCCCCGCTCGAGGTGGCACACGCGCTGCACAACCGCGCCTCGTGCGGCTCAGCGTGATTCACACGTACCTCGTGGTGGCAGGTGCAGCCTTCGTGGCCGCCGGTGGCGTTGGAGGCGTGACGTTGTCGGTCTTTCAACGTCAGGCACGCGCCGCGGCGACGAAAGAGACGGCCCAGACCCTGCGCCATCACGCCCGCGAGGCCGAGCTGCTCGCGCTCGCAGGAACGGCCGACCCTCGCCTCGCCGCTGCCGCCGACACGCTGCGAGAGCGCCTTCGAACGCCTGTGTCCGATGAAGGGCTCGAGCCGCTCCGTCGCTCGCTCCTCGAGACGCTGGAGTCGGATGGCATGCCCGAACGCCCTGCCGAGCTCGTTCGCCAGCTCGACGACTTCATCGCCAGGCAACGCCTCGACGACGACGCTGCGCTGCGGGGTGACCTGCTCTCGTTGCTCGGCGCCTGCGGGCTTGCGCTCGCCCTCATCGTCACCATCTCCACACTCGCAGCGCGGTGGATGAAGCGACAGACGGGCAGCCTCGCGACGGCCACGCGCGCCATCAACGAGCGCATGCGCCAGGGCGACCTCTCGGCACGCCTCGACGGCCAGTACGCGCCCGAGTTCGATGCCGTGCAGACCGCGCTCAACGACGCCCTCTCGCAACTCGACGAGAAGCTCGAGCGGGTGGCTGCGTCGGCCAACGTCATCGCCAACACCTCGTCGGGGCTGTCGACGATGAGCCAGTCGGTGGCCGACGGCGCCGGGCTGCAGGCCACCCTCTTCGACCGCACCGCCGGAGAGGTGCGCGACCTCGTCAGCTCGTCGAGCAGCGCCCACGACGAAGCGCTGCACTCCGCCGAGCAGGCGCGCGCCGTGAGCGAACAGGCCAGCCAGGCACAGGGAGCGATGACCGAGCTCGCGAACCTCATGCAGCGCATCGCGACCTCGTCGAAGGACAGCACCGTCATCATCGACGACATCGATGCGCTCGCGCTGCAGACGAACCTGGTGGCGCTGAACGCGGCGGTCGAGGCCGCGCGCGCTGGTGCTTCGGGCCGGGCCTTCGCGGTCGTCGCGTCCGAAGTGCGTGACCTCGCGCAGCGAAGCAAAGACGCCTCGCGGCGAACGCAGGAGCGCCTGAAGGAGGCGATGACGCTCAGTCAGCAGGCGAGCGCGCTCGCTGGCACCGTCTCCGAGAAGTTCACCACCATCGCCTCGAGCGCCGCGCAGACGGCCCAGCACCTCGGCACCATCGAGCGCTCGTCGCGTGAGCAGCAGACACGCCTTTCGAGCGTGACGAGCCTCGTCGGCGAAGCCCAGCGCGTCACCGAGGCGAACACCTCGAGCGCCAGGCAATCGGCCGAGGCCAGCCAGCGCTTGTCTCGTGAAGCCGAAGCGCTCGGCGGCTTGATGGGAAAGCTCGCCGCCTGACTCACATGAGCCGGGCGCTGACGGCGCTGTGCACGTCGAGCCCTTCGTCGGTCAGCTTGAGCCGCGGCCCGTCCATCACCGCGAGGCCTTCACGCAGCAACTGCTCGACGAACGCGCGCCGTTGCTCGAACGACTGGCCAGCGTCGCGACACACCTGCTCGAGCGCGAGACCAGAGGTGAGCCTCAGGCCCATCGCGACCCGCTCTTCGAACCGTTCGGCCTTCGAGAGCGCCTCGACTGTCTTCTGCGGGAGCCGGTCTGCTTCCACTTCGACGAGGTACTTCTCGGCGCTGCGAAGGTTGGAATACCGCGTCGCTCCGAGGGAGCCGGTCGCGCCAACGCCGAGCGCGAGCCAGTCGCCGCCCGTCCAGTACGTCGCGTTGTGGCGAGAGTGAAAGCCCGGCTTCGCGTAGTTCGACACCTCGTACCGATGGAGGCCCGCCTGCCGGTACACGTCACGCACCACGCGCTGCATCGCCACCACCGTCTCATCGGGAGGCAGCTGCACTTCCCCGCGCGACAGCTGCTTCGCGAGCGGCACTTCTTCGGCGAGGGACTCCGCGTCGAGCGTGAGCGCGTAGGCCGACAGGTGCTCGGTGCCAAGCGACACCGCCGTCTCTGCGTCGCGCCGCACTTCGTCGACCGTCTGGCCCTGCACGCCGTAGATGAAGTCCATCGAGACGTTGCTGAAGCCCGCCTCTCGCGCTGCCCGCACCGCCCGCTTCGCCGCCTCGCCATCGTGGGAGCGGCCCAGCTTCGCGAGCGTCGACAGCGTGAACGACTGCACGCCGATGGAGAGGCGATTCACTCCCGCCGCGAGGAAGCCCGAGAACCGAGCCTCGTCACTCGCGCCCGGGTTCGCCTCGAGCGTGACTTCGCAGCCGTCTCCGAGGGGAAACCGGCCAGCCAGCGCGCTCAACACCTCGTTCACGTGCTTCGGGTTCCACAACGACGGCGTGCCACCACCGATGAAGATGGCGTCGACGGTGCGCGACTCCATCGATGCGGCGCGCAGCTCGAGCTCGCGCAGAATGGCCTTCGTGTAGCGCTCCTCGGGCACCTGCTTCGCGGCCGTCGAGGCGAAGTCGCAGTACGGGCACTTCGAGAGGCAGTACGGAAAGTGAACGTAGACGGCGAAGCGCGCCGCGCTGAGGTTCGTCAGCTCGTCCATCGGGGCGCGGGGAGGTGAAGCCACGGACCATCTGTTGCTCCACCGGGCAGGGGCGCGCAAGTCCATCTCCCTTTCTTCGGGGAAGGGGTGCTAGGGACCGCCGACATGACGACCGAGGAGTCCCGCCCACGGCTCAAGTGGGCCCGCAGTCAGCGTTTCCGCCTCACTGCCAGGGGTGAAGAGGCCCACAGCTCGTGGAAGACGGCCCTCGCCGCGGCGCAGAACCACGGCAAGTCGGCCTTCGACACGGCACAGGGCGAGTGGGCGAAGTCGTTCAAGATCAGCCCCGACGACGCGACGTACGTGAGCGAGCTCGCGCCCGCGCCATTGCGCGTGGAAGACATCGAGAAGGCGTTCACCGACCTCGGCATCTCGCGGCAGAGCGTGAAGGACTCGCTGCTGCGCCTGTACGAAGCCGGCCTCGTCGAGCCTGCGCCGGTCTGACTACTTCTTCAGCTGCGCTTCGAGGCGAGCCACCTTCGCCTTGAGGCTCGCGGCCAGCTCGATGGCGTTCTCGGCGGCCATCAGCTTCTTCTTCATCGCGGCGTTGTCGGTCTTGAGCTTCTCGAGCTCGGCCGCGCTCGCCGTTCCACCCGAAGGCGTCGTCTGCGGCTGCTTCTTCGCGGCCACCTGCGCCTCGGCGGCCTTCTGAATCGCGGCTGAGAGCTTCGTCTTCATGTCCGAGAGTTCCTGCTCGAGCTCCTGGGTGCGCCGGCTGCTCACCGAGGCTTCCTGCTCGGCTGACCGTGCCCGCGACACCTGCTGTTGCAGGGCCTGCGCGCGCTCGTTGCTCTGCTCGAGCGCCTGCTCCAGCTCCTGCGCGCGGCTCTCGTTCGCCGACAGTTCGGACTTGAGGGTGATCTCCTGCGCCTGCATGGCTGCAATCTCCTGCTGCAGCACGCGCTCGTTCGCGAGCGACGCGTCGAGCTGGCTCTTGAGCTCTTTCGCCTTCGCGTCGGCGCCCGAGGCGGCGTTGCGGGAGGACTGCTCGGCGCGGTTCTGCGCGTCCTTCGCGCGCGCTTCGGCCTGGGCCGCGCGGGCCTCGTTCTGGGCTGCCTTCGTCTCGGCGGCGCGCAGCTTCTCGGCCGTCTCCTTCACCTTCGCTTCGAGGCTGGCCACGCGCGACTCGGCTTCGCCACGCGCGTTCTCGAGCTCTTGCAGCTGAGACTGCGCGTCGGTCACCTTGCCGAAGACGTCACGCGCCTGCTGCTCATAGCTCTTCGCTTTGGCCTCGGCGGCGTCGGCCCGGCGCGTCGCCTCGGCGACCTGCGTGCGCGCGTGGGCGATCTGCTGCTCGAGGTCTGCGGCGCGGGCCTCGGCCTGGTCGATGCCCTGCTGCGCGGCTTCGGCCGAGCCCTGGTTCTCAGCGGCGCGGGTATCGGCGGCGACCACCCGCGACTCTGCATCGGCGAGCTGCGCCTCGAGCTCGGCCACACGGGCCTCGGCTTCGTCGGCGGCCTGGGCGCGGGGCTGGAGCTGGGCGAGCGAACCCTCGAGCTGGCTGTAGGCGCTCTCGAGCTGGGCCACGCGAGCCTCGGCCTGATCAGCCGCGAGCGCGCGAGGCTGCAGCTGGGCATACGTGGCCTCGAGCTCGGTGAGGCGCGCCTCGGCCTGGTCCTTCACCTCGGTGACGGCGGCGAGCTGCCCGTCGAGGTCGGCGAGGCGGGCGTGAAGCGTGGCGGTGTCGTCCTGCGCGGTCTGGAGCAGGCCGGCCTGCTCCTCCATCGCGGCGTTGAGGCGCTGCACCTCGGCCTGCGCCTGCTGCAGCTGCGCCTGCAGGGTGCCCGCCGCCGACCGCGCGACGCCCTGCACCTCTCGCAGGTTCGCCTCGAGCGACTCGATGCGCGTCTTCGCTTCGGTGCGCTCGCGCTCGAGGTCGACGGCGAGCTGATCAGCGACGTTGGTGCGCTCCTCCAGCTGGCTCTGCACGGCCTCGAGCTGGCCCTTCAGCTCGGCGAGCTCGGTCTCGAGCTGCTGCGTGCGGCCGGTCGACTGCTCGAGCGTGCTCTTCGACCACTCCTGCTCGCTCTCGAAGGTGGCGACCTTCTGCGTGGCCTCGGCGAGCTGCTTCTCGAGCGTCTCGGCGCGCTGCCGCAGCGACTCGGTCTCGAGCTGGGTGCCGTCGAGCTCACCCTTGAAGAGGTCGCGCTCACCCGTCGCAGCAGCGAGGTCGGCGCGCGCGGCGGCGAGGTCGTTCTCGAGCTGCTGCTTCTCGGCGGCGAAGGCCTGCGCCTGGGCGTTCGCGTTCTCGTAGAGGCCCTTGCCCTCGGTCAGCCGGTTGGCGAGGTCGGCGACGCGGTCTTGCGACAGCCCGAGCGCCTCCTTCGCGCCGATGAGCTCGTCGGCCAGCATCTCGCGCGTCTTGCGCTCTTCTTCGACGCGGGCGGTGAGCTGCTGGTTCTGCGCCTCGAGCTCGGTGACGGCGTTGGCGAGGTCGCGTCGCTCGGCATCGACCTGCGCGATGCGGGCGACGATGTCCTGCATCTTCTGCTCGGCCTCGTCGGCCCGAATCGTGTCCTTCTCGAGCAGCTCGCGCAGGTGCTGCAGCTGCTGCGGGTACTCCGAGGCCTTCTGCAGCTCGATGGCCGCCGCTTCGAGCTGACCGCGAAGCTGGGTGGCGATGGCGCGCAGCTGCTGCGACTCGGCGTCGACGGCCTGGTACAGCGAGCGGCCTCGGCCGAGCGCTTCGTCTTTGCCCTTGATGACCGAGCGGAAGCTGCGGAGCTTCTCTTCGGGGTCGGCGCCGGGCGGAAGTCGGGGCTCGGGCGGCTCCTGAAACGGATCTCCACCGGCGGGGCGCTGCACCATGGCCGGCAGCGTCGGCAGGCCCGTCACCTGGTACTGAACGGCGGGCGCGCTGGCGTACTGGCCGGTCGGTGGTTTTGGCGCCGCCGCGGGAACGCCGCGCGCGGGTGAGGTGGTGGGGACGCGCGTTGGCGGTGACGTCGCTGGCTGAAACGCGCCCGTCTGGCCCGTGGTGGGCTTCTTCGGCAGCGGAGGTGGCAGCGGCGGCGGAGCGCTCGGTACGCCGTTGGCTGGTGACGCGCCCTTCGGGGGCACGGCGAAGCCTCCCGTCGCCGGCTTCTTCGCGGGCGCGGGACCGAACAGGGGTTCGTCTTCGTCGTTCAGCTCTTCGCGCAGCTCGAAGAGCGGATCATCGTTCACGGCCACGGGCCCCGACCCTAACCCTCTTCCTTCAGTGGAGCGAGGATGCGAGCGTGCCCGCCATGGCGTCACGATTCCGCTTGCCCAATGGGCTCACGGTCGTCCTCGAAGAGAACCACGCAGCTCCCGTGGCCGCGTTTCAGCTCTGGGTGAAGGTCGGCAGCGCCGACGAAGCGCCCGACGAGGTCGGCCTCGCGCACCTGCACGAGCACATGTTGTTCAAGGGCACGAAGCGCCGCGGCCCGGGAGAGATCGCCCGCAGCGTCGAAGCGCACGGCGGTGAAATCAACGCGTGGACGAGCTTCGACCAGACCGTCTACCACGTGGTGATGGCGAGCCGGTTCGCGCGCGAGGGCCTCGACGTGCTGGCCGACGCGATTCGAAACTCGGCCTTCGACCCCGACGAGCTGAGCCGCGAGATCGAGGTCGTCTGCGAAGAGATCAAACGCAGCCACGACATGCCCTCGCGCCGCGCCTCGAAGGAGCTGTTCTCGGCGAGCTTCCGCGCGCACCCCTACGGCCGGCCCGTCATCGGCTTCGAGGCCGACGTGCGCAGCCACACCCGCGAGCGCGTGCTGAACTTCTACGCGAAGCACTACACGCCCTCGAACATCGTGCTCTCGGCCGTCGGTGACGTGACCGAAGCGCAGGTGCGCGAGTGGGCGAACGAGCTGCTCGGTGGAGACTGGAGCCGGCCCGCGCAACCGCGCAGGGAGCGGCCGCTCGAGCCTGCCTTCGACGGCGTTCGGGTCGGCCTGCTCACCGACGACGTGAAGGAGTCGTGGCTGCACCTCGCGTTCCAGACGCCGGGGGTGGACCATGCCGACGCGCCGGCGCTCGACGTGCTCGCGATGCTGGTGGGCCAGGGCGACTCGTCGCGGCTGTCGCTCGAGGTGAAGCGAAAACGGTCGCTGGTGAAAGACGTCAACGCCTGGTCGTGGACGCCGAAGGAGCCCGGCCTGTTCGCCGCGTCGCTCGTGGTGAGCACGCCGCAGGTCGAGGCCGCGTTCGAGGCGACGGCGCAGGTGCTGGCGACGATGACGGCCACCGAGGTCGCGCAGGACGAGCTCGACACGGTGAAGTCGCTCATCGAGGCCGACGCCGTGTACCAGCGCGAGACGGTGCAGGGCGTGGCGCGAAAGCTCGGCAGCTACGAGTCGACGATGGGCGGCATCGAGCGCGAGGCGCAGTACTACGAGGCCATCTCGCAGGTGACGACGGCGAAGGTGCGCGAGGTGGCGCAGCGCTACCTCACCTTCGACCGCGCGACGGTGACGGGGCTGTTGCCGAAGGGCACGGCGTTCGACGAAGCCATCGCGAAGGCGGTGCTCGCGCGCGTGGCGAAGGAGCGGCCCGCGCCCCTGCCCGCCCGAAACCTCGCCGCCTCGAAGCCGCTGCGCACCGTGGGCTCGAGCCGAAAAGAGAAGCCAGGCGTCACCGTCGAGAAGCTGCCCTCGGGCGCGACGCTCATCGTGCGTGAGGAGCGCTCCGTTCCCCTCTTCAGCATGCGCGCCGCGTTTCAGGGTGGCGTGCGCTACGAGACGGAAGCCACCAACGGCATCACGTCGCTGCTCGCTCGAACGCTCACGCGCGGCACCGCGTCGTACGAGGCCGAGCAGATTTCGCACCTCGTCGACTCGCTCGCTGGGTCGTTGAACGCGATGGGTGGCCGCAGCTCGATGTCGGTGCGCGGTGAGTTCCTCTCGAAGCACTTCGAGCGCGGCTTCGACCTGTTCGCCGAGGTCATGAACCGCCCGTCCTTCCCCGAGGCCGAGGTCGCCCGCGAGCGCCACCTGCAGCTGCAGGACATCGCCGCGCGCGAAGACCGGCCGTCGTCGGTGGCCTTCGAGCTGTTCTCGAAGACGCTCTTCACGAAGCACCCGTACCGGCTGTCGCTCTCGGGAGAGAAGGCGTCGGTCGAATCACTCACGCCCGCGATGCTGAAGGACTTTCACGCGACGTGGTTCGACCCGTCACGGCTGACGCTCGCGGTGGTGGGTGACGTCGACACGCAGGCGGTGCTCGAGGCGGCGACGAAGGCGTTCGGGCAATCGAGGGGCAACCCCGTCGCGCCATCGGTGCCGGTGGAGCCGATGGTCGAGGCGCCACGCCAGGTGAAGCGAACGCTCGCGAAGGCGCAGACGCAGCTGGTGCTCGGTTTTCCTGGCGCGCGCGTGACGGACGACTGGCGCAGGCCGCTCGAGGTGCTGTCGACGCTGCTCTCGGGGCAGAGCGGGAGGCTCTTCATCGAGCTGCGCGACAAACGGTCGATGGCGTACTCGGTGTCGTCGACGACGCTCGAGGGCGTCGACCCCGGCTACTTCGCCGTCTACATGGCGACGAGCCCCGAGAAGGTCGACGCCGCGCTCGCCGGCATGCGCGAAGAGCTGCAGAAGCTCAAAGACGTTCGCGTCGGCGACGATGAGCTGCTGCGCGCGAGGCGCTACCTCGTCGGCACGCAGCAGATTGGCCTGCAACGAAACGGCGCGCGCGCCGCCACGATGGCGCTCGACGCCTGCTACGGCCTGGGGCCCGAGAAGTACGTGCGCTACGCCGACGAGATGGAGTCGGTCACCGCCGACGACGTGCTCGAGGTCGCCCGTCGCGTGCTCGACTTCGGCAAAGAGACCCTCGTCACCGTCGGGCCGTGACTCACCGGCCGCAGGTCACCGTCACCACCACGCTCGAGGGCGCCGCCACCGCCTGCGCGCAGACCGAGCCGAGCAGCGCCAGCTCGCCATTCTCGCGGTCGGTCCACCCCCAGCCATTCAAGCCGCCGTCCGTCGCCAGCGGCACCTCGGCGCCCGCGAACGAGACGGTGATGCCGCCGTCGCGGTCGGGCACGGACTCGGTGAGGAACGAGCACGAGCGCACCTGGTCGCGAATGGAGCCGAACGCCAGCTCGAGCTCGGCCGCGGACTGGGCCGAGTAGAAGGCCCGCGCGCCGGGCAGGGGTCGTGCACCCGCCTTCGCCATGGCGTTGAGCGCAGGCTCGTCCCCCGCGTCTGCCCCCAGACCCACGACCCACGTCGGAACGCCCGCGGCCACCGACTGCTCGAGGACGACGAGCACACCGTCGAGAGGGTTCGGAGTGCAGCCCGGCTCACCGTCCGTCGCGAGCACGATGGCCCGCGCCACGTTGCTCGCGCGACGTCGCTTGAGCTCTTCGGTCGCGACCACCACTGCGCCAGCCGTCGGCGTCTCTCCCTCGGGCCGCCGGTTCGTCACCGACGAGAGAAACCGACGGGCATTGTTGCGCTCGGGGCTGATGACCTGACCTCCCTGACAGGAGCCGGCGTTGTTCGCGAGGTTCGGGTAGGCGAGGCCGCCGATCTGCATCGTCGCGTCCTGGCCGGGCAACGTGGCGACCAGTGACGAGATGACCGACTCCCACCGGTTCTGGGTCGAAGAGATGGGCGCCGCCATGGACGACGACCGGTCGAGCACCAACATCACGACCGGCTCCGCAGGAGACACGGTGAAGGTGCCGGCGATGCAGGGCCGTGGCACGAACCCGGCGTCTCGAAGGCCAGCGTCCACGATACTGGCATCAGCGACGCTCGCGTCGGGCGAAGGCCCTGCGTCCACCGTTCGTCCAGCGTCGAGCGATTGAACGACCTCGACCGGCCGCAGGTCGTGCTCGAGCCCGAGGCCGCCACACAGACAGCCGAGGTGGGTGAACGCCACGACGAACGGGAGGGAGCGGCGCATGCGCCTGACCAGAGCCGACGACGGGCGCGGCTTTCAAGGGCGTGAAGGGTGATAGACACCTGTCATGCGCGCGCTGGGCATCGTTCTTTTCGCGGCCGGTTTGCTGACGGCAGGCTGTTCGCTGTTCGGCAACTACAACCTCGAGGGCCTGCCCTGCGACCCGAGCGCCCGCGCTGGTGAAGAGTGTCTGCCCGACGCCGGCTTCGTGTGTGCGCGGGTCGACGGCGGCGCTGGCCAGTGCGTTCGCACGAAGTAGTGGCGTCACGTTTCTGACGCGGCTGATCTGCTGGCAGCCGGGCCGCGTGCCGATGACTTGATCATCATGGCTGTCTCGTCAGAGGCGATCCTGGGCATCGACCTGGGCACCACCTATTCCACCGCCGCCCTCGTCATCGACGGCCGGTTTCACTACGCGCTCGATGGGCGCGGCGACTCCTGCATTCCGAGCGTGGTGCACTTCCCGAAATCGGGGCCGGTGCTGGTGGGGGCCGAGGCCGAGCGCATGCGGGCGACCGACCCGGTGAACACCATCACTGGCATCAAGCGCGTCATCGCGCGGCCCCTCGACAGCCCGGCGGCGCGGGTGCTCGACGCGGGCTCGGCCTTCAAGCTCAAGGGTGGCGGACCACGAGAGGTGAGCGTGGTGACGCGCTCGGGCGAGTACACGGCCAGCCAGGTCGCGAGCTTCATCGTCAGACACCTGAAGGAGCGCGCCGAGGCCCGCTTCGGGCGCAGCATCAGCAAGTGCTTCATGACGATGCCGGTCGCAGCCGGAGCGCCGGTGCGAGAGGCGATGGTGCGCATCGGCCGCATGGCAGGCCTCGAGGTGCTGCGCATCGTCTCGGAGCCCGTCGCAGGTGCGCTCGCGCGCGGCATCGCGGGAGCCGCCGGCACCGAAGCGCCCACGCTCGTCTACGACTTCGGCGGCGGCACGCTCGACACCACCGTGGTGCAACGCCAGGGCGAGCGCATCAGCGTTCGGTCGGTTGGCGGAGATGACTGCCTCGGCGGCAACGACCTCGACCTCGCCTTCGCCCGCTGGGTGGCCGACGCCATCTGGGGCATGGCCAGCATCGACGTGACGAAAGATGCGCTGCTCTTCGACCGCATTCAGCGGCAGTGCGAGCTGGTGAAGCGCGCGCTGTCGGGAGCGAAGGAGGCCCGCTTCTTCGTGCCCGACGCGCTCGGCATTCCGGGGCACCGGCGAAACCTCGACGTGATGGTGAGCCGGGAGCACGTCACCGCGCCGTGGAAGGAGCTGGTGGACCGCTCGATTCAGGTGACCAGCGACACCGTCACCGCGGCCGGCCTCGAGGCGAAGGAGCTGGGGAAGGTGATGCTCATCGGCGGCACCACGTTCGTGCCGCAGGTGCGCGAGGCGGTCGGGCAACGGCTGCCGGTGCCGCTCGACATCGAGGCGGATCCACAGACGGCGGTGGCGCGCGGTGCAGCGCTGCTCGCGGTGATGCCGCATCTGCTGCTCGATTGATCCGACCCCGGCGGTCTGCGAACGCCCAGTCTGGTGAAAACGCTTCTCTTCGAAGAGGCGCGGCTCGTCGACTGCGTCGTTCAAGCCAACGCGTCCAGGGCACCACAGCCAGCTTCAACGCACGGCTGCGTCGACGGCGGCGAGCTCGGCTCTTCCGAACGCGTCGAGCGCGTCACGGTACTGCTCGAGCGGCGCGTCTTTCATCGCCTCGGGGAACATCGGTGTCGAGAAGTGCACCTTCACCCGACTGAACGGCAGCGGCAGCGTGAACGAGTCCCACGTGGGCACGTGCACGGCGAACGACGCACCCGCGCTGGCCCACACCACTGGCAACGAACACTCGCGCGAGACCTGCGCGGTGCCCATCTTCGAGACGAGCGGCGGGCCGTGCGGGCCATCGGGCGTGAGCGCGAGCGTCGTGCGCGGAGCCGACTTCACCAGCGTCGCCATCTCGTCGCGCGCCTCTTTGCCGCCGCTGCGACTGCCGCCACGAATCGCCTTCATGTTGAAGCGACTGACGACGCGGGTGATGAGCTCTCCGTTCCGGTTCTTGCCCATCAGCACGTACACGTCGCCGCCGCCGTGTTTGAGCCACGCCCACGGCAACATGATGAGGCGCCCGTGCCAGCAGCAGACGATGACGGGCCGGCCCTCGCGCCAGAACGGCGCCACGTTCTCGAGCCCTGTCACCTGCCACCGCCACGTCGCGCAGAGCAGCTTCAGGAAGAGCGCTCCCGCGGGCGCGAAGACGTTCGCGTACACCCAATCGGTCGCGCGCTGTCGGGCGGAGCGGGCCACGCCGCGCTTATGCCCTCAGTGGCAGCTGTTGGGCATCACGAACAGCTGACCACTGCCGGAGCTGAGGACGAGGTCGTCGAGCCCGTCGCCGTCGACGTCGAGGCTGAGCACCGCGAAGGCGCCCCCCTGCGTGAGGGTGAGCAACGTCGGGCCCACGAGCCCGCCATCGGCCGAGGAGCGCATGAGGTAGAGGCCTCCGTCACTGAAGCTGCTGGGAATCACCACCTCCGAGATGCCGTCGAGGTCGAGGTCGGCGAAGGCGACGGGCCCCTCACTCTTGAGGCCTGGGAGCGACCCGGCCGGCTGGAACCGCCCCGACGCGGTCTGACGAAAGAGCTCGACGGTGGCGTCGATGGTGGTCACCACGAGGTCGGCGCGACCATCTCGGTTGAGGTCTCCGACGGTGCAGCTGAGCGGCCGGCTGATGGTGGTGAGCTGGTCGACGACGCTGAAGCGCGCGTTGCCGTCGTTCCGCAGCACCGTCACCGCGCCCGGCCCGAGCCCCGCGAGCGCGACGATGTCGTTCACTCCGGCGTTGCGCAGGTCGCCGACGCAGCTGCCGCGCACGGGAAGCCCGGCGTCGGTTGTCCACGGGTTCGGCAGCGCGAGCGCTCCACCCGAGTTGCGCAACACCAGCACCTCGAGGAGCTCGTTCGCCACCACGAAGTCACTGCCGAGCACCGTGTCGAGCGGCGCGGCGTTCACCATCCACACGTTGGCGACCTGGTAGGCCGTCGTGCGCGTGAAGCGGCCCTGCTGATCATTGCGCATGAAGACGAGCTGGTTCGCGAAGAAGGCACCGACCACGAGATCATCGAAGCCGTCGAGGTCGACGTCGGCCGAGGCGAGCGCTGCTGGCCACGAGTTGAGCGGAAACTGCGTGCGAACGGGCGGGCGCAGACCAGCGGCAGAGTTCAGCGAGACTCCCACTTCGTTGTTGGTGGGGTTCGTCCACGCGAGGTCTGGTCGGCCGTCGTGGTCGTAGTCGCCAGTCGCGAGGAAGACGCCGCCTCCCGAGAGGCTCTGCGGAGGCCCGAACGAGAGCGTGCAGCCGCCGTCACGCCCCGTTCCTGCGTCGCGAACACCCGCATCGACGAGGCCTGAGTCCGAAACAGCGACGTTTCCACCTGCGACGTTTCCGCCTGCGACGTTTCCGCCTGCGACGTTTCCACCTGCGACGTTTC
>JBEOKA010000161.1:0-28433 GCA_040275325.1 Myxococcaceae bacterium
CTGGCGCTGACGGTGGAGCGGGGGGCGGTTCAACGGCAGGCGGCTCCACGGCAGGCGGCTCCACGTCAGGCGGATCGACGGCGGGCGGATCCACGGCAGGCGGCTCGACGGCAGGCGGCTCGACGGCAGGCGGCTCGACGGCGGGCGGATCCACGGCAGGCGGATCCACGGCAGGCGGATCCACGGCAGGTGGCTCGACGGCGGGCGGATCAACGGCAGGCGGATCCACGGCGGGCGGTTCAACGGCGGGCGGTTCAACGGCGGGCGGATCCGCAGGCGGATCCACAGCGGGCGGATCCACGGCAGGCGGATCCACTGCAGGCGGATCAACGGCCGGTGGTTCAGCAGCAGGCGGCTCAGCGGGTGGTTCTGCTGCCTCGTGCGTGACGGTCAACGACTGTGCCGCGGTCTCCGAGTGCCAGCAGGTCGCGTGCATCTCTTCGATGTGTGTCGTCACTCCGCGAACTGCCGGGCCGACGGCGATGCAGACTGCGGGCGACTGTCGCGTGCGGCGCTGCGACGGCCTCGGAGCGCTCGTCGTGATCAACGACAACGGCGATCTTCCGGCTGACGACGGCAATGCGTGCACCCAGCAGGCCTGCAGCAACGGCATGCCCTCGTTCCCTCCCGAGCCCGTCGACACCCTGTGCGCCCAGAACGGAGGCGCGGTCTGCAACAGCGCTGGGCAATGCGTCGGCTGCAACGTGGCCGCTCAGTGTCCTGGCAGCGACACCTTCTGCGGCACGCGAACCTGCAACGCCGGTGTGTGCGGCAACTCCTTCACCGCGAGTGGAACCCCGCTGCCGACGCAGACGCCCGGAGACTGTCAGGCGGCACAGTGCAACGGCTCGGGCAGCATCACCGTGGTGGCGTTGAACAGTGACGTGCCCGTCGACGGCAACCAGTGCACCAGCGACCTCTGCACCAACGGCGTTCCGTCGAACCCTCCCGCGCCCATCAACCTCGCGTGCACGCAGAACGGCGGGGCCTTCTGCAACGCGACTGGCGCGTGCGTCGCCTGCAACGTCGCGACGCAATGCGCGGGCTCCGACACCGAGTGCCGCACGCGCACGTGCACGGCCGGCGTCTGCGGCGTCACCAACACGCCCGCGCTCACGCCCGTCGCCACGCAGGCCGCGGGAGACTGCAAGACGAACGAGTGCGACGGCTTCGGCTCACCCATCGTCGTCAACACCTCGAGCGACGTGCCCGTCGACGGCAACCAGTGCACCAACGACGTCTGCACCAACGGCGTTCCTTCGAATCCACCCAGGCCCGTCGACACCGCGTGCAACCAGAACGGCGGCGCCTTCTGCAACGCGAGCGGCGCGTGCGTCGCCTGCAACGTCGCCACGCAGTGCAGCGGCAGCGACACCGAGTGCCGCACGCGCACCTGCTCGACGGCCGGCGTCTGCGGCGTCAGCTTCACGCCGAGCGGAACGGCCGTCGCGGCCCAGACGCCCGGTGACTGTCAGCAGGCGCAGTGCAACGGCGCGGGCGTCATCGTCAGCGCAGCCCTGAACTCAGACGTGCCGGTCGACGGCAGCCAGTGCACCAATGACGTCTGCACCAACGGCGTTCCTTCCAATCCCCCGCTGCCCGTCAACTCGGCGTGCACGCAGAACGGAGGCGCCTTCTGCAACACCACCGGCGCGTGCGTCGCCTGCAACGTCGCGACGCAGTGCGCGGGCTCCGACACCGAGTGCCGCACCCGCACGTGCAACGGCGGCGTCTGTGGCGTGAACAACACGCCCGCCCTGACGCCAGTGCCCACGCAAATCGCCGGAGACTGCAAGACGAACGAGTGCGACGGCTTCGGCGCGCTCATCGCCATCAACACCGCGGGCGACGTGCCCGTCGATGGCAACCAGTGCACGCTCGACCAGTGCTCCAACGGCACGCCCTCGAACCTGCCCGCGCCCATCGACACGACGTGCTCGCAGAACGGCGGCGCTTTCTGCAACGGCGCCAGCGCCTGTGTCGCCTGCAACGTCGGCACGCAGTGCCCGGGCTCCGACACCGAGTGCCGCACGCGCACCTGCTCCAGTGGAACCTGCGGCGTCTCGTTCACGCAGGGCGGCACGGCGGTCTCGAGTCAAGTCGCAGGCGATTGCCAGGTCGCGCAGTGCAACGGCACCGGCAGCATCGTGTCGGTCGCGCTGAACAGTGACGTGCCCGTCGATGGCAGCCAGTGCACGAGCGACCTCTGCACCGACGGCGCGCCGTCGAACCCGCCGCTGCCCCTCAACGCGGCGTGCACGCAGAACGGAGGCTCCTTCTGCAACGCGTTCGGCACCTGCGTCGCGTGCAACGTCGGCACGCAGTGCCCGGGCTCCGACACCGAGTGCCAGACCCGCACCTGCACGAGCGGCGCGTGCGGCGTGAACAACACGCCAGCGCTCACGCCGGTCGCGACGCAAATCGCCGGAGACTGCAAGACGAACGAGTGTGACGGCTTCGGCGCGCTCATCGTCGTCAACACGAGCGGCGACGTGCCGGTCGATGGCAACCAGTGCACGCTCGACCAGTGCTCCAACGGCACGCCCTCGAACCCGCCCGCGCCCATCGACACCACCTGCACCCAGAGCGGCGGCTCGTTCTGCGACGGCAGCAGCGCGTGCGTCGCCTGCAACGTGGCCGCGCAGTGCAGCGGCTCCGACACCGAGTGCCGCACCCGCACCTGCACGGGAGGAAGCTGCGGTGTCTCGTACACACCAGGCGGCACGGCCGTCACCAGCCAGACCGCGGGCGACTGTCACGTCAACCAGTGCGACGGCGCGGGCGCCATCACCAACGCCGTCAACGACGCCGACGTGCCCGTCGATGGCAACCAGTGTACGAGCGACCTCTGCAACAGCGGCGCTCCGTCGAACCCGCCCGCGCCCGTGAACACGAGCTGCTCGCAGAACGGGGGCGCGTTCTGCAACGGCGCCACCGCGTGTGTGGCGTGCAACACGGCCTCGCAGTGCCCCGGCTCCGACACCGACTGCCAGACCCGCACGTGCGTGTCGAACGCGTGCGGCCTGAGCAACACGCCCAGCGGCACCGCGGTGCCCACGCAGACGGCGGGCGATTGCCGCGAGGTGCAGTGCGACGGCTCGGGCGGCACGACGAACGCGACGAAGGACTCCGACGTGCCCGTCGATGGCAACCAGTGCACCGACGACGTGTGCACCACCGGCACGCCGTCGAACCCACCGCTCGGCGCGGGCACGAGCTGCACCCAGAGTGGCGGCACCACCTGCGATGGCGCGGGCGTGTGCGTGTCGGCTCCGGCCGTGGCGAGCGTGAGCCCAGCAGACGGCGCATCGGCGGCGGCGAGCACCCCCATCGCGGTCACCTTCAGCGTCGCGATGAACCCGACGACGTTGACGGCGCAGACGACGGCCGGGGTCTGCTCCGGCTCGATTCAGGTCTCGCTCGACGGCTTCACGACCTGCATCGCGCTCGCGTCGGCCAGCGCGGTGATGAGCGGCGGCAACACCATCGCCACCGTCACGCCCGCTCCGGGCCTGCAGGTGAACACGACCTATCGCGTGCGCGTTACGACGGCCGCCGTCGGGAGCAGCGGCACCGCCCTCGCCAGCGCCTTCACGCAGGCGACGGGCTTCACCACGACGAGCCCCAACCTCTGCGAAGGCTCGGTCGTCATCAGCCAGCTCTTCGGCGGCGGCGCGGGCACCGGCGCTCCGTACAACTCCGACTTCGTCGAGCTGCACAACCGCGGCTCGACGCCGGTCAGCCTCGCAGGCTGGTCACTCCAGTACGCGAGCGCGACGGGCACCTCGTGGTCGGTCATCTCGCTCTCGGGCACCATCGTGCCGAGCGGCTACTACCTCGTTCAGGTCGGCCCCATCGGAGGTGTTGGCGCGCCGCTGCCGACGGCTGACGCGAGCAGCACGACGCCAAACATGGCGCAGGCCGCGGGCAAGCTGGCCCTGCTGAACACCACCACCAACATCGGTGCCGTCAGCTGCCCGACCGGCGCCACCCTCATCGACTTCGTCGGCTACGGCACCACCGCCAACTGCCGGGAAGGCGGGTCGAACGCGCCGGCGCCCTCGGCGACGACCTCGATTCAGCGCGTCGGCCAGACGTGCGCCGACTTGAACGCGAACTCGGTCGACTTCGTGGCGGGAGCTCCGGCCCCGCGCAACTCGAGCAGCGCGGCGCAGGCCTGCGCGTGCGTGGCGCTCAACGAGACGACGACTCCGCTCGTCGAGGCCGACTACTGCGTGGTGCAGTTCCCGACCTCGCTCTCGGCGACGACTGGCACGACGACGTCGACGGTGTTCGGCCAGCTCTTCGAGACGGGTGTGACCGAAGGGCCGGGAGCTCCCACCGCCGTTCGTGCGCAGCTCGGCTATGGCCCGGTGGGCGCGAACCCGCAGCACCAGACGTGGACGTGGGTGAACGCGACGTACAACGTGCAGGTCGGCAACAACGACGAGTACCAGGCCTCGTTCACCGCGCCCGCCGTCGGCACCTGGCGCTACGCGTACCGCTTCAGCCTCGACCAGGGCGTCAGCTGGACGGTCTGCGACACCGACGGCACCGGCGGCAACGCGGGGCTGAGCTTCGACCTGCAGAGCCTCGCGCCGCTCACCGTCACGCCCTGACGCGAAACGCGCGAGTAGCTCGAGAGAGAGGAGACGAGCTTCATGACCCGTGAATCACCGTACGCCGTGCCGCACAAAGGTCTTCGCAACGCGCTGGGCCGCTTCCAGGCCCTCGCGGGGAGCACCCGGTACGACGACGCCTTCGAGCTCGAGCGGCTCAAGGCGCGGGGCGTCGAGCTCGCGATGCTGCTGACCCATCATCTCGTGAACGAGAACCGGTTCTACCTCGAGCCGCTGCGCGCCCGTGCTGAGGCGGCCGCGCTCCACGACGTTCACGACCACGAGCGCCTCGAGCCACTGCAGCGCGCGTGGGTCAGCCGGCTCGACCGGCTCGAGGTGACGTCGCCAGGCAGCCAAGCCCACGCCTTCTACCTCGCCGTGAGCGAGTTCCATTCGGCGTACCTCGCCCACCTTCTTCACGAGGAGCGCGTCACCGAGCGCGTGATGTTCGAGCACTTCACCGACGACGAGGTCGCCGCCATGTCGGCGGCCATCTTCGCGCACGTCGAGGTGCCGGTGTTGGTCGCGTCGTTGCGGTACATCATTCCAGCGCTTCCTCTCGGCGAACGACGGGCGATGCTCGACCGCGTTCGAGGCGCTCCGTTCTTCCCCGAGGTCGTCGCTGCGCTGGCTGACGAGCTGACCCCGGTCGCGTTCGAGGAACTCGACCTTCGGGCTCCCTGACGCGCCCTTGCTCGAAGGTCACGGCTTGCTGGGCGTCTCGACCTTGCCGTCTGCGTGTCTGGCGAAGCGGCCCTGCTCAAGCGGGTGCACCGGGTCGTCACGCTTGAAGGGCCAGCCGCCGAACTGCGTGCGTTGGTAGTCGCGGAACGCGTCGCGAATCTCGCCCTCGGTGTTCATCACGAACGGGCCGTACTGCGCGACTGGCTCGGCGATGGGCCGGCCCTGGAGCACCAGCACTTCACCCGTCGTCTCTCCGTTCACGAGCGGCATCGGCACGTCGGGCGTGACGACGATGCCCACCCCCCGAGGGAAGCGCTGGCCGTCGACGTTCAGCGAGCTGCCGGCGAAGAAATACAACGTGCGCGTCGTGCCCGTCTTCGCGGGAGGCAGCGTGAACGAGGCGCCGGGCTCGAGCTTCATCGACCAGATGGCGAGGTCACTCTCGGGGAACGAGGCCCACGACTTCGGCGGCGGAGGCGGCGGCGTCTTTCCACCCAGCGCTCCGGCCACGATGGTGACGCGCGTGGCGAGCCCCTTGTCGTCTTTCGACTCGAGCACCGGAATGCGGTCGGCCCAGAGCATCGAGAAGTGCGGCTCGACCATCTTGTTGGCGCGCGGCAGGTTGAGCCAGATCTGAAACAGCTCGACCGGGTTCTCGGCGTCCTTCTTCACCAGCGGGAACATCTCGCAGTGCACGATGCCCTTGCCCGCGGTGAGCCACTGCGCGTCGCCTTGACCGAAGCGCGCCGTCGCTCCGAGCGAGTCGGAGTGGTCGATGTACCCACGCCGCGCGATGGTGACCGTCTCGAAGCCGCGGTGCGGGTGCTGGGGAAAACCGGGCACGACGTGGCCGTGGTACATGCGCCAGCCGTCTTTGCCCTCGAAGTCGTTGCCGATGTTCCGGCCCGTCAGTGACGCCGCGGGCCCGAGCTCGTCGTTGCCCTTCGGGTACGCGTCGTCGTGGTGCACGCAGAAGAGGAACGGGTCGGCCGTGTGCCAGGGGAAGCCCAACTTCGCGACATCGAGAATGTGTTTCGACATGGCCTCTGTCTAGCCATGAGCCGGGAGCGGCGCTCGTCCTCACCGTGGAACGGCATGTCCCGTCTGGTTTGAGTAAGAGGCGCGCATGCCGAGCGACCGTGAAGCGATGTTCCTCGAGATGACGCGCGAGTTCCCCGACTCGCCGATGGGCTTCTTCTCGCTGGGCCGGCTGTATCTCGACGAGAAGCGCTGGGCCGAGAGCGCGAAGGCGTTGGCCGAAGCGGTGAAGCTCGACCCCGACTACTCGGCCGCGTGGGTGGCGCTCGGAGACGCGCAGGTCGGCGCCGGCCAACGCGACGAGGCGAAGACGACGTGGCAGCGCGCGCTCGAGACGCCGCACGCGAAGCGCGACCTGAGCCTGCAGTCAGACCTCGAGCAGCGCCTGCGCGACCTCGAAGACTTCTGAACCAAGACGTTGCTTGCTTCGGGTGGAGCAGAGGACCAAACACGGCTCTCGCCATGACGCCTTCGTCTTCAGCGCACCTGCCCCTCGGCGACCAGCGCACCGGCCGCTTCTACGGAAAAGACATTCTCTCGGTCGCGCAGTTCGGCCGTGACGACCTCGAGTACGTGTTCGGCGTCGCCGAGGCGATGCGCACGATGGTGCAGCACATCGGCACCATCGACCTGCTCAAGGGCAAGATTCTGGCGAACCTCTTCTACGAGCCGTCGACGCGCACGCAGTCGTCTTTCATGGCCGCGATGCAGCGACTGGGAGGCTCCGTCATTCCCATCAGCGAGGTGCGCTACTCGTCGGTATCGAAGGGCGAGTCGCTGCCCGACACCGTGCGCACGCTCGAGTGCTACGCCGACGTCATCGTGCTGCGGCACCACGAAGTCGGCGCGGCGGCCGTCGCAGCCGAAGCGGCGAAGAAGCCCATCATCAACGCTGGCGACGGGCCGGGGGAGCACCCGACCCAGGCGCTGCTCGACCTGTTCACGATTCAGGAAGAGCTCGGCACGCTGCAGGGCCTCACGGTGACGATGCTGGGCGACCTCAAGTTCGGCCGCACCGTGCACTCGTTGTCGCGGCTGCTCTCGCTCTTCGGAGCGACGCTGAACTTCGTCTCGCCCGAGCAGCTGAAGATGCCCGAGAAGGTGACGACCGAACTGAAAGCCCGCGGCATCTCGTACGCCGAGCACGCGAGCCTCGACGGCGTGCTGCCGAAGAGCGACGTGCTCTACGTGACGCGCGTGCAGAAGGAGCGCTTCGAAGACCTCGCCCTCTACGAGTCGCTCAAGCACGCCTTCATCATCACGCCCGAGACGATGAAGCAGGCGAAGCCGAAGATGGCGCTGATGCACCCGCTGCCGCGCGTGGGAGAGATTTCGCCCGACGTCGACGCAGACCCGCGCGCCGCCTACTTCCGCCAGATGGAGTACGGCCTGTACGTGCGCATGGCGCTGCTGGCGATGGTGCTCGGCAAGGCCTGAGACGCTTCACTGCCGAAGCAGCACGCGCTCCAGTGTCTTCCCGTTCCGGCACCGCGTCACCAGGGCGCGCCACGGAAGGTTCGCGTCAGGGTCACCGGCCTGAAGGAACTGTGCCTCGACCGCACGCGCGCTGGTGATGGTGCCCGAGCCCTTCTCGCGCCACTCCACGGTCTCGGTGACGTACTGGAAAAGGAAGGTCATCTCTTTCGGCATCGGTCCCTTCCCTGCGCACTCGACCAGCGAGCGCACCTGGGCATCGGCGAGCTGGTTGCCGTGCTTCTTCGTGGCGGGGCACTGCTCGATGCGGTCGAACAACGAGTCGAACTCGTCACGCACCCACTCGAGCGTGCGCAGCACCTGCTCACGGGCGAGCGTGCGGCCCTCCAGCCACCGGCGCGCCGCGCAGACAGACCGGCAGGAAGCGCGCACCGGACCCGGCAACACCGACGACTTCTCGTCACACTCGTCTCGAAGCGCCTGCCGCGAGAGGCTCGCCGTCGGCAACAGCGGAGTCAGCGCGCGCTCGAGCGGTTCACACGCGCCGCTCGACCACGTCGTCACGTCGGTGGTGAGCACGAGCGACTCCCAGGCCGGCGCGGAGGACTCGGGAGCATCGACGAGCTCAGCGCATGGCTGAAATCGCCTGGGGTCGACCGTGGCGGCCTTCTTCGGTGTGGTCATGACCGCGCCCGTGCTGGTGGGCACCGTGGCGCACCCGGCGACCAGCAGCGCTACGAGCGTGCGCCTCACCATGTCGTCACACCCCACGCCATCAGCCCGCAGCCAGCCGACATCTGGGCCGTCTTCAGGCGCAATCGACGTCCTCCCGGGTAGAGCCACCCCTCGGCGCGAACGTGGCGCTCAGCCTTCTGGCCGACCGCCTCGAATCGAATCGATGACGGCGGTGCACCCCAGCCCTGCGCTTTCAACCACGCCATCGCGCCTTTCGGATCGAACGCGTTGCCCTGATACGGCTGGGTGCGGTCCAGAACCCTCAGCGTGCGCGCCCAGACGGCCTTCGCGGCCATGCGCCGCCGCTCGACGACACAGACGCGCAGACAGCCTGGGCGCGCCTCCGCCGTCAGCGCACTCATCGCGGCGCCACACTCCTTTTGGAAGGTGAGGTCTTCGAGGTCGTGGGTCTCACCAAGCGGCGAGAGCTTTTTGTGCATGGGCTCGCAGACGCCGCTGCAGCGAAGCGACGCGCTCTGCTGCTCCGACGCCTCGAGCATCGACCGCACGTCGTCGTTGAAGCGGACGACTCCAGCTTCCGAGGTACAGACGCCGCGCGCCGCCACCTCGTCCTTGAACAGCTCGAGCTCGATGGGCACCTCGGCCTCGGGGAACGGCGGCGGCATGACGCCGTGCGGGTCGCAGGGCTGCGCGGCCGCCCGGAGCGAGACGAGACAGACGAGACTGACGAATCGCACCACCGGAAGCTCCCTGCTGAAACGGAGCGCCTTCGACGGAAGGAGACGGCTGACATTCACCATCGCTTCTGATGCGCTCGGCTCACCCGTGCGCAGCGCTCGCTTCGACCTGCTGGCCATCATCGCACTGCTCGCGGCGTTCGCGGCCGGGCTGTGGGTCTTCAGCGGAAGGAGCCCCGCCGACCCCGACCGGCACTTCCACTTCGCCCTCGCGCGCACCTGGGCCGAGCACGGCATGCCGAAGACGCTGCCTCAGGCCGAGGGCATCGGGTGGAACGAGCGCTTCGTCGACAAGGAGTTCCTCTTTCACGTCGTCACCTGGCTGGGCTGGGTGGTGGGCGAGCGGGCCGGCGTCGTCGCGGTGTCGGCGCTGCTCGGCGCGCTCATCGTAGTGCTGCTGTTCCTGCTGGCGCGGCAGTTCCTCGAGGCGCGGGAGTCGGCGCTGCTCGTCGCGGCCGCGGTGGGCTGCCCGATGTTCCTGTACCGGCTCGCGCTCGTGCGCCCTCACCTGCTGGCCATCGCCACCACGCTCCTGTTGCTGCTGGGGCTGGTACGGCTGTCGTGGAAGCTGTCGTTCGCCTCGGGCCTCGCCTTCGCGCTCGCGTACCACGCGCTCTACGTGCCGCTCGCCGTGCTGGGCCTGACGGCGGTGGTACTGGGCCGCTCCTCGTGGAAGGCAGTGGGCGCAGGCCTGGGTGGCCTCGCGCTGGGCACGGTGGTGAACCCGTACTTTCCGGGCACGCTCGAGACGACGTGGATGACGCTCACCATCGCGGCGAGCAAGCCCGAGGGGAACACGTTCGGCGGAGAGCTCTTTCCCCTGCAGGTCAGCGAGCTGTTCGGGAACTACCGCGTGCCGTTCGCGCTGTTCGCGGTGAGCGTGGCGCTGGTGGTGCGGGAGCGGGCGCGTGCCGGCGCACGACTGCGGTGGTTGCTCGTCGCCATCGCGGGGCTCTTCTGGGTGCTGTGCTTCCGCAGCGCGCGGGCGTCGGAGTACGCGATTCCGATGACGGTGGCGTCGTTCGCGGCCGTCGCGCCGTGGCTGCCGCCGCGCTGGCTCGCCGGGTTCCTGCTGGTGCTCGGGCTGGTGAACGTGCCGCTCGTGCACGAGGCGGCGCAGGTGACGCAGCTCGACCGCTACACGATGCACATCATCGACGCGGTCGACGCGCTGCCGAAGGAGGCGAGCGGGCAGAAGGTGCTCAACTGCACGTTCACCGAGGGCGAGGTGCTGCTCGACCGAAGGCCCGACGTGCGCTTCGTCGACGTGCTCGACCCGACGTTCCTCGAGCGGTTCGACAAGCCAAAGCACCTCGCGCGGCTGTCGTTGCTCGACGGCTCGGTGAAGGACGTGAGGGCGCTGGTGTCGACGACGTTCGGCGCGAAGTACGTCATCTGCGGGTATTTGCCGGCGAGGCGGTTGCTCGACGAGAGCGCAGACTTCGTGCGGCTGCGTCCTCCACCTGGCCCTCCGCTGCCGCTCGGCTCTGGGCCCTACGTCTACGAAGTGAAGGAGTGAATCAGGCGACGCGACGATCGACGAAGCGCTGGTGACGGGGCAGGTCGGCCGTCGTCGTCAGCACCCAGGTTGGAAGTGAGCCGTAGACCTTGCGCAGCTGGCCTGACTCAGTGCGAGCGCAGAGCCGTGCGTCTTCGTCCTGCTCCGAGTTGTCATATTGGCCATCGAGCGCGCGTAGCGAGCAACGATCTTCTCGATTGGCACCGTGTGCCCGCCACGCATGACACGGTCCGCGACACGGGCAGCGTTGATTCGCGGGTCGCTGGTCGTCACGAAGAAGACACGAACGAAGTACCCCAGCGCGCGCGCGCCGAAGAAAGTCGACCTTCTCGTTCGTCGAGAAGACGGTCTCGAAGGCAATACCGCTTCCCGATGCCAGGAGTTCCTCGCGACGGGCTGCCGCCCACGTCGCGGCTGCGCGAACAGCCTCGGCCGAGTTCCAGTCGCCGAATCGCTCCTGCGCGATGTCGTCTGGGTTGAGGTACTCGACACCCTCTCTCCAGCGATCTTTCTTCAGTCGAACCGTCAACGTCGTCTTCCCCGAGCCGTTGGGACGAGGAGCACAGGGCGCGTCATGGGCGTTCTTGGCTCAAGGGCTCTCGCAACCGCGCGAGCGCTTCGGCCCTGAGACGAGCGATCTCGGCGTTCAGCTTCTCGTCAGCTTCACGACGGGCTTCGGCGACATGGGCGAACGCCGAGCGCGTGAGCTCTTCCAGCTCTTCGTCCGTGGGCTCGTAGTCGGGGTCGGCGAGGTTTCCGTGCACGGGCTGACTTTCGCACAATCGCTCACTGCTTGAGCAGCTCGAGCACGGTCTGCGGCAACAGGAACCGCAGCGCGGCCTGGCCGAGCTTGATGACGGCGCCATCGTGCAGCGCCACCTTCGAGCCAGACTCCACCGGCTCACCGTCGAGCAGCGTGCCGTTCTTGCTTTCGGCGTCGCACAACAGCCAGCCGCCGCTCCTCGAGTCCTTCTGCAGCCACGCGTGAAACCGGCTGATGCTGGTGTCGTCGATGACGATGTCGTTCGACTCGACGCGGCCGATGGTGACGCCGAGCGCGAACGCGTTGCCGGTGCGCGGCACCTTCTCGACGAAGAACACCATCGGGTCGTTGGCCTGCGGAGCCTGGCCCACGAAGAACGCGCCGGTGCGCTCCCAGCTCTCGGCCGCGCCTTCACCCAGCCGCTCGAGCAACAACACGGGCGCCGCCAGCTGGAGCGTGGTGCCGCGCGGGTCTCTCTTCCAGCTCGCGACCAACTCGCTGAAGCGCATCACGCCCTCGTTCCAACGCTCACTCCGAGAAGCGAACCTTCACCTTCAGCTTCGCAAAGCTCGGGTTGCCATCATTCGGCGGGAACGGGTTCTGAGCCAACACCCCGGCGACACATTTCTCCAGCGGCCCTCCCTGCACGGGCGGCGCGAGCGAGACGTTCGTCAGGCGCCCGGTCTTCTGAATCTGGAAACGAAGCTCGACCTCTTTGCCAGCGACCAGCGCGCGCTCGGGAGCGTACCTGGCCCCGCAGCCGTTGAACTTCGGGCGAAGGTCTTTGAGCTCGGCCAGCACGAGGTCGGCTGACAGCGGCACCGGCTTGCGCACGACGGGCTTTGGTCTGCTCACGCCCGCGTCGACCGGCTCGGCCTGAGCCACGCCTGCGTCGACCTCGGGCGCACCGGCGTCGACCGGCTCGTCGAGCTCGACCGACGCGTCGACGACGACCGGCACGACGACGGGCGGAGGAAGCACGGGTGGCGGCGGAACCACCACGGGCGGCGGCAGCTTCGGGTCGGCACCAGACAGCTTCCAGACCGCGCCGCCAGCAGCGACGCCCAACACCGCGAGGGCAGCCACCACCAGCGGAACGACGCTGCGCTTCGGCGCCGGCGCGTCGTCGGCTCGAAGAATGGCGCGCAGCTCGTCGCGCACCTCGTCCATCGTGGCGGGCCGCAGGTCGCGCCGCTTCTGCAGGCACTTCTCGACCAGGCGCGCGAGCCGCTCGGGCACCACCTCGCCCGCGGCGGTTCGCTGCGGCAGGGGTGCGTAGGGCTTCGTGATGATCTGCACCGCGATGTTCACGAAGGTGGCCGCGTCGAACGGAAACACCCCGGTGAGCAGCCGGTAGAGAATGACGCCCACCGCCCACACGTCGCTGCGCGCGTCGATGTCGTCACCCTGCGCCTGCTCGGGCGACATGCAGATGGGCGTACCGATGATGGCGCCCTCGGTCGTCGACACCATCGCCTTGCCGTCGGTGTGCGTGAGCTTGGCGACACCGAAGTCGAGCACCTTCACGTAGTCTCTCGAGCCACCACGCTCGATGAGCATGATGTTGTCGGGCTTCACGTCACGGTGCACCACGCCGACGCGATGGGCCGCCGCGAGCGCGTCTGCCAGCTGCTCGATGATGCGCACGCCCCGCTCGACGCGCATGGGCGCCGACTCGAGCTCGTCACCCAGCGTGCGCCCCTGCAGGAACTCCATGACGCAGTAGACGACCTCGGGTCCCTTCGGGCCGGGCTCCTGCACGAAGTCGCTGATCTCGACGATGTGCTCGTGGTTGATCTGGTTCACCGTGCGCGCTTCCTGGAAGAAGCGGTGAACGAGCTCGGGGTTCTGGTACTGCTCGGCGCGCAGCACCTTCACGGCGGCGAGGCGGCCGAGCGCCTGGTGCCTCGCCCGGTACACGGTGCCCATCGAGCCCTGGCCGAGAATGCCCTCGAGGTTCCACGGGCCCAGCGACGTGCGCGAGAAGGACTTGTCGGCCACCAGCTTCGGCCCCGACATCAACGTCTTGTCCATGCGCACCAGCGCGCGCTTGAGCTCGGAGAGGTTCGCGAAGCGTGCTGCGGGAGCGGGCTGCAGACACTTCTCGAGCACCGGCTGCAGGTGCAGCGCGTTCGAGGGCAGGGCCGAGCCGTCGTAGGGCTTGCCGGTGAGCAGGTGCACCAGCAGGCGGCCCATCGCGTACACGTCGGAGCGCGGCGTCGGGCCCGAAGACGCGCGCTCTGGCGCCGAGTAGCCGGCCACCGGCGAGGCGTCGGGCACGATGGCTTCGATCTGCCGGCCGTACATCGTCACGCGCTGAGGCGACACGTCACCGAGCGTCTCGGCCTTGCCCTGCTTCTCGAAGCGGTCGCAGAGAGCCCAGACGATGCGCACGGCCTCGTCGGGCGGTAGCGGGCCTTCCTTCAGTCGCTCTTCGAGGGTGACACGTCCGTCCGACATCGCGTGCTCGCGACTCTAGCGGAGCAGCGGCCACTTCCACGGAAATCGCTCAGCGCTTGAGCCGCCGCAGCCAGTACGAATCGACCTCTCCCTGCACCATGCGGAAGAGCACCGCGTCGACGGCGCCCACCTTCACCGAGAAGCGACCGTTCTCGTCGAGCTTCACCGGCCTGCCGTTGATGAAGAGCTGGGCTCTGATGGGCGCAGCGCCGATGGCCCTCGTCTCGGCGGTGGCGCGCTCGAGGTTCAACGGCCGCTCGATGAGCAGCGTGGTGCGGGCGTTGTCGTACTGCACCGAGAGCTTGTTGAGGGGCTTGCTGCCCAGCCCGATGCCGTTGGCGTCGAGGGGAATGGCCGACCACTGGAACTCGCCCTCGGTCAGCACGCCCGGCTCGAGCACCAGGCGCGGCTCGGCCGATTTGCGGTCGACGAGCGGAGCGGCGACACCTTCGCGGTAGAGCTGAAACCGGTACGCCTTCGCTTCGGCCAGCTCGCGGAAGACGAAGGTGAGCGCCGGCACCTTCGACTGGAAGAAGACGCTCGCCTTCTGGCCCGACTCCGAGACCGTGTCGGTGCGGGTCGCGGTGTCGCGCACCGAGGCGGTGTCGGCGAGGAACTCGACGCGCCCCGACTTCGTCGCCTCGCCCTTCTCGTCGAGCACGCGGAAGTAGAGCGGCGCGCGGCCCGAGAGCGGCACCACCACCTGCTTGCCGACCGCGCCCTGCACGAGCGTCGTCTCGAAGCCCGGGTCTTTCGCCACCTGCACGCGGTTGCTGTCGTCGGGCAGCGCGATGGCGAGGTCTTTCACGCCGTCGGCGAAGACCTTCGTGCGGGGCAGCGCGCTCACCACCAGGCCGGCCTTTGGAGAGGGCGCCGCCACCGCCGAGCCGCCGTCGACCAGCACCGCGTCGCCCGCCTTCACCGTCGTCGGCTTTCCATTCACCAGCACCGTCACCTCGCCGGCGCGCACGTCGACGCGCTTCTTCTTGCCGGCCTGCGTGATGGCGACCGAGGCCTGGCCCGTGCTCGACACGCTGACGTCTCCGAGCTCGGCGCGACCTGCCTTTTCGAAGTGCAGTGTCATGGGGCCGATGACCTTCGACAGCGCGAGCACCGACTGGCCGCTCTCGGTGCGCAGGCCCTCGGCCAGGCCGCTCGCGCCCGCGCCGATGACGGCCTCGACCTCGGCCGTCTCGAGCCGCGCCGACGCGCCCGCGGGAACCTGAAACGCAGTGCCCGGCTCGAGCGGCTGTTTGGCCTTCGCGGCGCCAAAGCGCTTGTCGCCGGGGCGCTTCACCTGGGGCTTCCCGAACTCCACCACGAGCGAGACGGGGTCGAGCTGCGGAGGCGGCGGCTGTACCGCAGGCTGCTCGAACTCGAGCGAGCCGAAGCTGACGCCGAATGACTCGCCGGCCTTCGCGGTGCGCAGGCCCGCGTCGGGCACCTCGAACTCGATGGTGCCGAAGGTGACGTCGCCCGAGACGCCGCCATCGACGAAGCGCAGCCGGCCGGTGGCGCCGTCGCTCAAGCGCGCGACGCCGAAGGGCGTACGCACCGAGAGGTTGCTCCACCCCTGGCCGCCGTCTTCATCGGTGAGGAACGAGATGTCACCCGCGAGCACCTCGACGCTGCTCAGCTTCGCGCCCACCTTGAAGCGTGTCTCTTCACCGAGCTCGAGCTCACGGCCGCCGGGGTCACGCAGCACCGCGCGGCTCTTCGGGCCCGTCGCCACCACGTCGTCTTCGTACAGCGGCCCCTTCACGGCCTTCGAGACGCCACCATCACGCTCGAGGTCGACGGAGCCCTCGAGCGTCACCAGCGTCGCCGAGGGCGGCAGGGCGACGGGCTCGAGCGGCGCGGGCAGCGTCGGCGCTGGGGGTGCGTCGGGCTCGGGGCACCCGGCGAAGGCCAGGAGCGCGCAGACGGCGATGGCATGGGCCCGACTCATCGCGTCTTCTCGAGCTCGATCTGGAAGATGGCCTGGTCGCCGTCGGCGACCTCGACGACGCGGGTCTGCGTCACGTGCTTCGGCGCCTCGATGACGAGGGTGTACTTGCCGCCCGCGACGTCGGCCTCGAAGCGCCCGTCGGCCTTCACGGCCTGCTTCAGCTTCAGCTCGACGATGCGCACGGTGGCCTTCGCGACGGGGCCGGCCGCGCTGCTGATGATGCCGCGAATCTTCGCCTTGGTGCGCTGGGTCAGCGGCTCGAGCGTCACGTCGAGCGTCGCGGTCGCCTCGGGCGCCACCTGCACCGACTCGTCGGTCGTCGCGTAGCCGTCGAGCGAGACCACGACCTTCACGGGGCCCGGGCCCGCGCGCTCGAGCGTGTAGCTGCCCGTCTCGGAGGTCATGACGCTCACCGCGCCCATCACGACCTTCGCGCCCGCCAGCGGCTTGTCGGCCTTCGACTTCACGACGCCGGTGATGCGGCCAGGGCCGGTCGGGGTCTGCAGCGTCAGCGTGACGACGACTGGCGTGCCTGGCGTGACGACGAGCGCCTGAGAAGCAGGCTTGAAGCCGTTCGCCGTCGCCGTCACCGTGGTTGGGCCCGCGCGAAGTCCGTTGAGCTCGAACGCGCCAGAGGCGTCGCTGACGGCGGTGACGGGGCCGACCGAGAGCTTCGCGCCCGAGATGGGCTCGCCGCTCGTGCGGGTCACCCGGCCGACGACCGAGGGGGCTTCACCAGGCTTCAAGGTGCCGATGGCCTCGGGCGCAGGGCGTCTGCCAATCAGCGAAGGGCCGACTCCGATGCGCGCGATCAGCTCGGTGGAGTTGTTGAACGCGCCCGTCGCGCCGACGCCCACTCCCGAGACGTCGAGCGCGGCAGCCAGGCCGAGGTTGAAGGGGCCCAGGTCGATGAAGCCGTACCGCACGTGGCCCGTCAGCGTGAAGCCCACGCTCCACGCCGAGAAGAACGTGGTGTCGATGCGGCCGCCGAGCAGAATCGTCAGCTGGGCGAGCGGCTCGAGCACCACATTCCCTCCCGCCACGACGCCGAAGAGCCCGGTCGGAATCGACGTCCCAGTCCCGGTCGAGAGCGCCGCGGTTCGGGCGCCAACGAAGCCGAGGTGCCCTTCGAGCGCGAAGAGCAGCGCGGGCTGCCAGCGGAAGACCGCAGTCGCATACGACTTGAGGCCGAACTGCTCGATGGGCCGGCCGACGGGTTCGCTGTTGACCTGCTTCTGCACCTTCGAGAAGTCGCTGCGCGCCTCGAGGCTGACACCGAACCAGGGCCTGAAGAAGAGCACCCCACTGAACTGCACCGAGGGAGCGACCACCTGGCCCGGCTTGATGTTCGTCGTGTCGGCGCCGGTGACCTGTTCGAACTCGCGCCACGAGGCGGCGCCGAGCACCGAGACGCGGGTGTGGACCCACTGATCATCGTGGAGTCGGGAGATGGGCTGAGCAGAGGCGCTCGAAGCGAGTACGAGGACAAGGGCGAACAGGCGCACGGACGACGCGACGGTAGCACGGGGTTGGCAGGCTCCACGGAAACGAACGCGCACGGCTGACGCGCGACTGAGGCCGCCCTTCCCTGCTATCTGAGTGCTCCGCATGCCGCTGGCCCTGCTCCTGTGCACGCTGGTTCTCGGGCAGGGGCGGGTGAGCCCTGCTGGAGCGCTCGCTACGCCACGCACGCAGCACACCGCGACGCTGTTGCTCGACGGCCGGGTGTTGATCGCCGGAGGCCGCACGCAGACCGCGACCGAGACGCTCTCGAGCACCGAGCTGTTCGACCCGGTGAAGAACAGCTGGAGAGCGGGGCCGCCGATGAACGTCGCGCGGGCGGGCCACACCGCGACGGCGCTGCTCGACGGGCGGGTGCTGGTGGTGGGCGGAACGGCTCCGGCCGCCGATGGCGCCTCGCGCTTCGACTCGCTGGCCTCGGCCGAGGTGTTCGACCCGAAGAAGAACGAGTGGGTCACCGTCGGAGCGCTGACCGACGCGCGCAATGGGCACTCCGCGACGCGCTTGCAGGACGGCAGCGTGCTCGTCATCGGCGGCGCAAGGCCGGTGCATCAACACCTCGCGACGGTGGAGCGCTTCGACCCGCAGACGAACACCTTCTCATCGAGGCGGCCGCTCTCTCGCGCGCGGTGGCTGCACGACGCAGTGCTGCTGAAGGACGGCAGCGTGGTGGTGCTGGGTGGGCGCTCGAACCAGAGCGTTGGTGATGCAGGAGCGCCGATGCCGAAGCCGGGCACGGCCATCGCCAGCGTCGAGCGCTTCGATACCTCGGGCGGTGTCTGGCACGAGGTGCCCGAGATGAGCGAGCCGCGGCAGCGCACCGCGGTGGTGAGCGCGGGCAACCGCGTCATCGTGTTCGGTGGGCAGACGACGACGATGTCGACGAACTACGTCGAGTGGTGGGAGCCCGGCGGCGACGGGTGGGCGCAGTCGAAGAGTCATCTCTCCGTTCCCATCGCTGGCCACACCGCGACCGTGCTGCCCTCGGGTGACGTGCTGGTCGCGGGTGGAGAGCCGCCCTCGGCCGTCGACACCGCCCGCGTGCAGCGCTGGGCCCACGAGCAGGAGAAGTGGTGTCTGGCCGGGCAGCTGAAGACGTCGCGAAAGGCGCACACCGCGACGCTGCTCAAAGACGGCTCGGTGTTGTTCGCCGGCGGCGCGTCGGCGGGAATGACCGAGGCCTCGGCCGAGCGGTGGACGCCGGCGAAGGGCGAGTGCGTCGAGCCCTGAAGGACTGGTTGCCGCGACCTGCGCGAACCGATCACTTCGAGCCCAAATGAATTGGTGGCGATGCCGCCGTGACGAACGCGCATGATGCTCGCACTGCTGGTGTCGTCTGTCGTCGCTGCCGAAGAGTGGAGTGCTCCGCCGATGGTGCCTGCGCCTTCGGTCATCGAAGCGCCGCTGCCACCGCCTCCGATGGTGCCCGCAGACGTACCTGAGTCGTCGTCCGTCGGGGCTCGTGCCCAGTCGCCCGCTGTGCCGCAAGCCGGTCCGTCAGCCACCGCGGTGCAGCCACCGAACGCAGCCGTCTCCACCTCCTGGCCGGGAGGCGCGAACTCAATCGGCCCCGGCATGACGGGGAGCTCGTCGCCGAACTCAGTCCGCTCGAGCTCCGCGACCTCTGTCGCTCCGCAGGCGGCCCCGTTCCCGCCTCCGCCGTCGGGCTCATCGCCCATCACGATGCCGTCAGCCGCACCCGCACCTGCACGAGCCGTCGCGCCGCAGGCCGAGCAGGTCGCGAAGGAGCCCGAGCCGGACTTTCCCCTCTGGCAGGTGAGCGCGCTCGGAACGGCGACCTTGCCGACGGCGCTCGACGGCAGCGCGTTTCTCATCGGGGCGCGGGCCGAGCTCGACATCTGGCGCATCGGCGTGCTGGTGACGGTCGACCAGGCAGGCACCACGCCGTTCTCACTCGACAGCGCTCAGCAGTGGACCGCGCTCGGCGGCTACGCGGTGCTGGTGAACAAGTGGGCACGGCTGAGGCTGCTCGGTGGCGTGAGCGGAGCCTCGACGACGAGCCTCTCACCGACCATCGGCGCCAACGTGCGCGTGGGCTGGTCGTTCCTCGGCGCCGAAGCCGCCGCCGTGCTCACGCCCTTCGGAGCCGCTCAGCAGCTCGACCTGCGCGCCGAGGGCATCTTGCGTGGCGGCATCTTCGAGCTGCACGCGGGCTATCGCGCCCGCTTCCTCGACACGACCGGCGTTGGCCTGCTCACGAGCGCTCCGCTCGCTGGACCGCACGTCGCCGTCGGCCTCGCGTTCTGATCACCCCGACGCCATTGCCTCGAGGCGCGCCATCAACTCCAGCCACTGCTTCGGCGCGGCGAGGTGCACCACGTGCGGCTTCGGCCACGACTCGACGACGAGCCCACGCTTCAACGAGCGCGCGCGCGCGACGTCGTCGTCACTCATCGCGCCGACCAGCCCCAGCTCGGGGTCGGTGAACGACGACGCCTGCAGCAACACGACGGGACACTTCGTGCGCGCCAGACAATCGCCATGGTCCATGTCGCAGATGGAGCCATCGACGCAGGCGCGCGTGAAGTCGACGTCGTACTCGGACAACCCGCGCACGAAGAGCCGAACGTGCATCGGCAGCCACCACAGGTCGACGGGCGCTCCGGGCTTCTGGCGCTGGTGACGGCGAATCGCACCGCCCAGCACCCACGCGAGCGGCCGCGGAAACGACATGAGCTTCTTGCCCGGCTTCGTCGGCAGCTTCAGCGTCGAGAAGAAGCCCGCGAGGTCGGGCATCGTCGAGACCACGTGCGTGAAGAAGTCGTGCACCCAGGTCTCGTCGCGCATACGCGGCCACTCGGCAGAGAACAGCGGCGGGTCTTCGGCCAGCACGCCGCGCACTCGCGCTGGAGCATTCGCCGAGGCCCACAAGCAGATGAGCCCGCCCGACGAGTTTCCGCTCAGCAACGCCGGCTCGCGCACGACCTCGGTGAGGAAGGCGACCAGGTCTTTGCCGCACCGCCCGAACGTGTACTGCCCGGGCGTGTGCTCGCTCTTCCCATGGCCGCGCACGTCGAGCGCGAACACGCGGTGCTTCGCCGCCAGCCTCGGCATCACCTTCGAGTAGCTGTGCCACGAGAACGACTGGCCCGGCACCAACACGATGGGTGGGCCCTCGCCCGCGGTGGCGTAGTGAAGCCGGACTCCGTCGAGCACGACGTCGTGTTCGGTGATCACGCGCCGGCATCCTGCCCGTGAAAGATCGACACGTCCCTCCCACTGCACTCAGATGCCCTCATGAGAAACTCCCACGCGGTGTTGCTGTGCCTGGCGACGGGCTGTGCGTCGGTCGGCAACGTTCAGCGCGCTGACACGCTCGGCAAAGGCAACGTGCAGGCCTCCATCGAGCCGGGCGTGCAGGCGGTCGGCGCGGGCACGGCCCTGATCCCCTACCCGCACCTCGACGGCTCGGTGCGGTACGGCGTGACCGAGAGCATCGACCTTGGCCTGCGGGCGGGGTGGTCGTTCCTCGAGGCGCAGGCGAAGTTCCTGCTGACGAAACCCGGCGACCCGAAGCTGGCCGTCTCCATCGCGCCCACCTTCGGAGGCATCGCCCTCGGCAGCGGCGGCTCGACGATCGGGTCGCTCCACTTCGCGGCGCCCGTCCTCATCGGCGTGAAGTTCGGCGCGAACGAGCTCGTGCTGGGGCCGCGCCTGCAGGGCTACTACGTGTTCGCGGGCACCTCGACCTCGAGCGGCGGAGGCGTGCTGGTGCTGGGCCCGGGCGCAACCGTCGGCGTCGCGCTCGGCCTCGGCGACCGCCTCACGCTGATGCCAGAAATTGGATTTGCGCTGCCACTCATTGGCTCGGTCTCGAGCATCGGAGGCGCAACGACCAGCGGCGCTGGCCTCGGTGGCTTCATCGGCCAGTTCAAGCTGGGCATCATGTTCGGCAAGCAGCGCGGTCCCATCGAGGAAACCGAGGAGCCACTGCCCGAGCGTCGCAACCTTCCAACACCGCCCGGTGATGCGCCGCCGTCGAACGTCCCGCCGCCTCCTCCGCCGCCGCCCTCGGTGATGCCGCCGCCTGCGTTCCCGCAGCAGTGACGCGCGCTCAGAGCACGGGCGCCGAGAGTGGCTGTGGCAGCTTGGAGACCGAGTGCACGAACACGCCCATGCCGCCGCGCCCGACGTGCAGATAGATGCTCGGTGACAGCGGGCGCACGAGCGCGAACTCGACGGTGAAGCGCTCCTTCAAGAGCGCGATGGTGCGGTTGGCGAGCGGCTCGACGTCACCGTGCGCGATGCCGACCCAGACCCGCTCCTTCGGCTCGAGGCGCTCGGCGAACCAGTCATCGACGCGCTTGGCCGAGTCGACGCTGGCGCTCACCCGCCCCACCGACACGGGCTTGCCGCCCTCGAAGCTCAGCAGCGGTCGCACGTTGAGGAAGTTGGCGACCCAGCCCTGAAGGAACGACGCGCGCCCACCCTTGATGAGGTTTTCGAGCGTGGCGACGGTGACGAGGTTGCGGCCCGACGCGACGAAGGCCCGGCAGGCGGCCGCGATGACGGGCATCGGCAGCCCCGCCTTGCGCCACTGCGCTGCGGCCAGCGTGACGAGCCCCGCGCCGACGTCGGTGACCGTGGTGTCGACGATCTCGATCTTCCCGTCCTTCAGCTTGCTGGCGGCGGCGACCGCGGCGTCGTGCGAGCCGATGATCTGCCGCGACGTCATGATGGTGAGCACCTCGGGGTCCTTCTGCACGAGGCGCGCGAAGTGCTCGGCGAACTCGGCCTCGGTGGTGCCCTGCACGAAGGGGTGCTTGGCGGCGCCCTTCACCCAGCGGTCGACGGTCGAGAGGTCGAGCGCGTTGCGCGTATCGTGCGAGATGCCGTCGACGACGATCTTCTGTGGCGTCAGGTCGACATCGAGCGCGTGCGCGACCTCATCGGTGAGGTTCGAGCCGGGGTTGGTGAGAATTCGCATGGGAGCGCCGACTCTACCCGCACCCTCACCGTGATGGATTTCGGACGCCAGCGAGCAGCGGCACCAGCGGTCTCGCCGGGCTCGGCTTGTGGCCCTGCTGCCAGCGGAACGGGCCGGTCAGCCCGACCTCGTCATCGGAGGGGCCTCCGACGGGCGCGTGCTCGCTGCGCCAGAAGTTCGACCCGCGCAGCGCGTCTTGCACGTACTGGTACTTGTTCACCGAGAGCAGCCGCGCGTACAGCCACTGCAGCGACGGCACCATGCGATAGCGCCACTGCCACATCTGGTACGCCTGCAGGCCGAGCAGCGCGGGCACGCGGGTGGCGCCGATGGGCGCGAGGTGCGGGTTCGAGAGCGCCAGCCGCGCGCGCCGGGCTGAGCGACGCACCGAGTAGAACGACGTCGCCAGCCACCGAATGCCGTCGCGCAGCTGCGTGGGCGTCATCTGCTTCGGCCGCACGAGCACGTGATCTTTCCCCACGTAGTCGTCGTAGTCCTCTGAGACGAGCCGGCCCTCGAGCTTGTACGTCTTCCACGCCTGCGTGCCGGGGAACGGAATCTCGGTGGTGAAGCTCGCGTGCAGCAGGTGCGTGGAGTCGAGGAACTCGAGCGTGCGCTCGAAGATGTCGGGGCCGTCCCAGTCGAACCCGAACATCCAGTTGCCCGAGGGAATGAGGCCGGCGTCGAACTGCGCCTTCGTCGTCTCGCGGTAGACCTCGGCGAGCGCGCGTTTGCCGGTGCCGTCGAGCGAGTGCTGGTTGATGGACTCGTAGCCGCACGACACGAGAATGCAGCCAGCACGACGGGCGCGCTCGAGGTCGTCGGCGCTGCGCGAGAACTCGTGGCGCGACTGCATGCCGAAGGTGAGGCCGAAGCGCTCGAGCGCCTTGAAGAGCTCGCGCGCGTAGTCGGGGTCGGCGGTGAGGTTGTCGTCGACGAAGTACGCGCCGCGCACCCACGCGGGCCGTCGCCGCACCTGCTCGAGCACGTGCGCGATGGGGTACGTGCGGTAGCCGAGCGTCATGCGCTTGGCGAAGCAGAAGCTGCACGCCTCGGGGCAGCCGCGGCTGGCGATGAGCGGGTAGTACCAGGCGCCGTAGCGCTCGAGGTGCACCAGGTCCAACCGGGGCTGCGGCAGCGTCGAGAGGTCGGGCGCCGGGTCTCTGTACAGGCCGCGCACCTTCGACGGCGACGAGAGGAAGTCTTCACACAGCCGCTTCCACGAGGTCTCGCCTTCTCCGACGACGACGGCGTCGGCGTGCTCGAGCGCTTCGTCTGGCATCGCGGTCGCGTGGTGGCCACCGAGCACGACCGTCACGCCCTTTCGTCGATACACCTCGGCGAGCAGATAGGCGGCCTTGATGCGCGGCGTGCTCGCGGTGATGCCGACGAGATCGACTGGCTCATCGAGGTGCAGGCGTTCACGCAGCAGATCGACGATGGCGATGTCGAACTGCGGTGGCGTGACGGCCGCGAGCGACGCGAGGCCCAGCGTGGGCACCTCGAGCTCCCACGGCAGGGTGATCAACTTCACTCGAGGGCGGGTCATGTCGCGCGGCTCCAGACGAAGACGTGATCGTGATCACTGCGGGAACTCGAGGCGCGACACCCGTTGGTGACGCGCGTGATAGAGCCGCGCTCCATGTTTGCGAGCCCCATCGAGTCGTGCGACCGCTGTGCATTGGGAAAGAACGGGCCGTGTCTCTTCCGTCCACGCGCGTTCAAGGCGGGCTCGGGCCTCTTGCACCAGGGCGAGGTGAACCGCAGCGTGCACTTCGTGAAGGACGGCGTGGTGGGGCTGACGGCGACCGACGCGACGGGTGAAGAGGTGCTCTCGAGCGTGCGCGGGCCGAACACGGTGCTGGGCCTCGAGTCTTTGCAGGAGCGCCCCGCGCCCTTCTCGGTGATGGCGCTCGAAGACACGACGGTGTGCTCGGCGAGCGCGCTGCAGGTGCGCCGCGAGACCGATCTCAACACCACGTCGAGCCTGACGAGCTCGTTCCTCGGGCTGGTGCTGGCCGAGCACGCGAACACGCAGCGCGACGCCGACCTGCGCGCGGGGCAAGCGAGAGCGCGCGTCGCCAAGTTCCTCGTGGCGGCGGCGCGGCTGGTGAAGCCCGGCAAGAAGTCGGCGTTCTCGAAGGCGCACGTCGCGGCGCTGCTCGGCATCAGGCCCGAGACGCTCTCTCGGTGTCTGCGCAAGCTGGCGGAAGAGGGGCTCATCGGAGAAGACCGCCTCGAGGTGATCGACGAGGCGGCGCTGGGCGAGGTCGCGCGCGGCGCACGCTGATCAGCTCGTGTGGGCCGCAGGCTTCGCTCCCGCCTTCGAGGGGCAGTCGGTCGTCGCGCACGATGGCGACGCGTGACACCGCGCCTTCGGCACCGACGTCACCAGCCCACCCCAGGTGCGGTACTCCTCGAGGCGGCAGCTGAAGACGATCTTCCCGTCGTGCGCGGTGACATCGGGGCAGCCGTCACACATGTTCTGCCGGCCGTCTTCGAGCAGGTCGATGGGCTGAATCATCATCACCGACTGGAAGTGCAGCTTCTTGCGCGCGTCGAGCGGGTGGCGGGCGACGTGCTTGAGCCAGTTCTTCGCGATGCGGCGAACGCCCGGCTCGATGAGGCCCATGGCGAGCGCCGAGCGGCCGGCCTCGAGCGTCCACTGCGGGGCGTAGGCCAGGTAGGTGCCCTTCACGAGGTGGTGCGCGTTCTGCACCAGCTCCATGAACTTCGGGCCGACGTAGCCCATCACCTCGCTCGGGCCGCCGTTCTTCGGGAAGCCGAAGCGCCCGGTGAAGAGCCACTTGAAGCTGTCGGGCTTCTCGGTGCCGCCGAGGTACGCCGAGGGCGCGAAGTCGGGGAAGCGGCTCTGAATGAGCTTCACCAGCTCGGGCGCGCTGACGTCGGTGCGCTGCTTCGCCTGATCGACCGCGTACACGAGCGGAGCGGCCTCGACCTTCTTCCCGTCGCGGAAGAACTCGAAGTCACCTTCGGTGATGGCCGCCCGGTACATGATGAAGATGACCGAGTTGATGAGGTCGATGTGGTCGGCCGCGAACTGCACGAGGTCGGGCACGAACTGCAGCGTGTCTTCGTAGATGGTCGCGTTGAACGCGCACGACAGGCCACCGACGCTGGCGACGAGCTGGGCGTACTCGAGGCGCAGCTCGTTCAGCTCGAGCTCGCTCTTCTTGCGCCACTTGCCCGCGCGGCCCTGATGCGAGTCGACGTGAAAGGTGAGCCCGACGAGGCCCGCGCGCTTGAGGTCTTCGAGCAGCGGCTTCGTGAGCGCGACGCCGTTGGTGTTGATGATGGGCTTGTGGCCGTCGCGAACGATCATGCGCACGATCTCGACGACGTCGGGGTGCAGCAGCGGGTCTCCACCGGCGATCGAGACGCTGTCGTAGGTGCGCCACTTGTTGAACGTGTCGAGGTCGGCCTGCACCTCGGCGAGCGTCTTGTGGGTGCCGTCATTCTCCCGGTAGCAGCCCTCGCACGACAGGTTGCACTTGTTGGTCGGCTCGAGCCACGAGAGCACGTTGTCTGAGGCGGTCCACGGCAGGCGGTACAACGAACGGTGATCGAGCGTCGTCATTCGATGGGGGCTCCAGGTGCGAGGGAGCGCGGACCGTGAAGCAGCGTGCGCGTGCGTGCATTGACAATTCGCAACGCGCGAGTGGAGTGCGCCGATGGCGAAGGCGCGCAGCGATGCTCAGTTGTTCGAGGGAATGAGTGTCCTCGAAGGCGCAGGACGAGCTCGAGGCGTGGTTCACGTCGCACCCAACCCTGGCGCTCGCGCGAGCAGAGGCGATGTGCAGGCTGGCGCTCGAGTCCGACGTTCGCGAAGGGCGACATCGTGTCGGGTACACCGCCGTGCCGCTGATCGCCGCCTCGAAGAAGACACTGCCCGAGCAGTACGACGCGCTGATCAGTGGCTACGGCAACCTCGAGAACCTGCGCCCCACCCTGCTCACCGTTCCCGAGAAGCGCCGGCTCGCCATCTTCGTGCGTCAGCTCGACGACCACCACGCCGCAGTGCGGCTCGTCGAGCACTTCCTCGACCTGGCGCCAGAGTTCGTGACGCCGTACCTGCGCGCGTACTTCGCGAACACCGGAGTCGACGGCTCGCAGCTCGGGGCGAAAGCAGTCGATCAGCTCGTCGTTTTCGATGGCCAGACGCCGCGAAAGATCGGCAAGCCCGAGTTTCTCTACTCGGACCTCGTGATGCTCGGCAGCGACGTGGTGATGCTCTCGACCGACGCCATCGTGCGCATCGATCTCGTCACAGGAAAGGAGCGCTCCCGCAAACCGGGCTGGAAGGAACCGGGCCCGCTCGCGCTCTCTCCCGACCGAACGCAGTTGCTGGTCGCGGCAGCGAAGCCCTTCATCCTCGCGCTCTGACGAACGCTTCGTCACACATAAGGCACTCGCGAATGTGGTCCCGAAGCTCTACGGTCTCGTCGCCAATTGGTCCCTGGGGGAACTACATGAGTCGAACTTTGCTCGTTGCCGTGCTGCCGATACTTCTTGCAAGGGAGTCACTGGCACAGTGTCTCCCCAATCAATTCGACCCTCCGCCAACGGTTAGAGACCACGTGCTCAACGAACGAGCGCTTTCTCCACTTCCTCGGTTCAAAGGGAGCGTACGCGACGGCCCTGTTTTGGGGTACAGCCGCCAACACCGCCGCTGCTGAATGCAATGTGAATGTTCTGCCACCCTCAATTCTCAACAGGAAGTCCTGCCTACATTTCACAGGAGAATGCTCCGCGGCTTTGCCCGGCATATCCGCTTGCTCCACTGACCCCAGTTCATTGGCTGGCGAAATCTCGTGTCAGTGCTTCCACGGGCCCCCAGTTCGGGACAACTCGACACCGACCAACCCAAGTCACTTCCCATTTCAGGGTCACCTGGGTATCGACCGAAACGTAGACCGAACAATTGACGACGTCTTCGTTGATTGGAATTCCGTAGCAGCGTGGCGCGGCATTGGCGCACCTCCATTTTTGGCGAGACAAGTAGCGCCCGACTATTTTGTTTTTGATTGGGAAGACGACTTTCCGCTTACAAAGGCAAAGACCCTATCTGCCGACTACAATGACTACTCTGTTGGCTGGGAGTTTCGAGCGTGTGGTGCGACAGGCTTTCCTACACACACTCTGGGAGCGAAGGCCAATTGCCACGACCCATGCATCGCGAACGGCTGTGGCGAGCTCGACTCATTCTTGGACAGCACGTTTAAGGCGTACGTCGCAGTGGCAGTAGACAACTCGACGACGGAGATCCCGCTTGAGGCGAATGGTCGACTACTGACGCTAACACTCAATCAGCATTCGAATCTCACTGTTGGCGCTCCAGAACTCGCGACGAACAGCGCTGTTTGTCCGGTTGTGAACTTTCGGTGGCAGAACCCGCCCACTCAGTTCGAGGCCGAGACCTTCGACGCAACCTACGGCAGGTCAGACTCCACATGCGTCGCTACGTCGACCCAACCGCGCGGAGCGCCATCCTGCATCGGACCGCCTAGACTTTCTCAGATCACGCTGCCAGTCGCCCTTTCCCAGTTTCAGTCAACCCTCCCGCGCCAATGCCCCCCAGCAAGCGGGTTCGATGAATCGTTCAGATTTGAGCCGCGGGACAACTGTGGGCCAAGCTTGCGATCGACGGCCTTTGAGCTGAGGCTGAGCGATCTCGACGCCGCTCTCACGAGGCGCAACTCCTTCTCGAAGCTCTCCTCGTCTCAGCTCTTGTCTTCCATCGAGTCCGTCGACCTATTCTTCTTCTGGAATCTGAGCCCCAGTTCGATTCCATTTCAGTGCCCTTCGGGCGTCGGGTTGACAGTTGGTCAGATTGACCGGCAGGTAGGGCAGGTCTTCAAGCAACACATCTCCTCGTCGGACATCAACTTTGCCGGGCTCGTTCGCCGGAATTGACCTGTGCGCAACACCATCCTTTTCATTCTTGCCACTGCGGCCGGCTGTGGATGTCAAGCAAAAGACCTGACATACGCGAAGCGGCTGCTTTTCGCGCAACCAGCGGGATCGCAGCTTCAGATCGGAAGAGCA
>JBEOKA010000162.1:0-24657 GCA_040275325.1 Myxococcaceae bacterium
CGATCGCTTCCGCGAGCCTGAACTTTGAGCCTCCACGTGAGTGGAGGAGATACAAGCCGTCACTGCTTCGTCTTCGTGAGCGGCTGCTCGAAGGTGACCTTCTGCTCGGCGAAGTCTGCGAAGAAGCCGTTCGACGTCAGCTCGAAGCGCGGGTGATCGATGGCCACGCCGGCGTCAGTGAAGGCCGCTCCTTCGGTGGCGAGCGCACGGTCGTAGGTCGCATGATCGGTTCGCCCCACGGTGCCGTCGTTGCCGAGAAACAGGACTCCGCTCGAGCCCGTCGCCGTCTGCGCGATCGCGTTGCCGCTGACCTGCTGGGCGAGCACCGTCACGCCAGAGCGCTTGAGGAAGACGCCCGCATCTGTCGCTGAGAAGTCGTTGGTTCCGCGCATCAGCTCGAGCCTGGGCGTCGTCGCCACCACGCGAAGATCGGCGCCTTTGTACTGCCGCATCGTCACGTCTTTGAGCGTCACGTCGGCGCGCGCAGGGCCGGTGGGCTTCGGTGCAGGCGCATTCTCGGCCGCGCACGCGCCGATCAGCAGGGGAAGGGCGAACCGCCGAACCATCAGAAGGTGACTCCGAAGCGGCCGAGCAGCAGCGGAGACGGTTGCAGCCACCCCGCCTCGAACGTCAGGCGAAACATCTTCCCGAAGCGCACGCCGAACTCGCCGCCGATGTGCGCGCGGAGCACGTCACCATCGTTGAAGTGAAACCAGGGCCCACCGACGACGCCGAACTGCACGGGCCCGAAGTGCAGCTCCATGGCGAGATCGACGGGCACGCCGAGTCGCGAGCCGGCGGTGTGCAGGAAGAGCCCGCTGTGCAGGGTGAGCACGAGCGATGACCGGTCGCCCAGCTTCACGAGGTGCTGCCGCACGCCGAGGCGCAGCTGAAACTGCGGAGACTGATTGAACCAGTAGCCACCCGACGCATCGAGATCGAAGCCGATCGCGAACGCGGTGTGGCTGGCACACAGAAACAGGAGCGCGAGGGTTCGTCGCATGCGCGTCACTGTCTCGCACCACACGCACAAAAAGAAGAACGCCGTGGCGGGGGAGAGCGCCACGGCGTTCTGGAAGAGGGCCTCACGAAGAGACCCGACAGCAAAATCGGTTCAGGCGACGCCGGCTTCGGCGGCCTCGTGCATCTTCATCGCGCGGCGGGTGAACTCCGAGAGGCGGTAGAGGACGGTGCGGCGCGAGCAGCCCAGCGTCTCGGCGACCTTCGACTGCTCCATGCCCTTGCCGTGGTACAGCATGGCGGGGGCCTTGATGGCTTCGGGGGCCGACTCGAGCACCTTCTGGGCGAAGTTCTTCGACACCACACTGTCTTCGAACTCGTCGTCGACGATCTCGGGCAGCTCTTCGACGGGCGCCGCGCGGCGCTTGCTGTCGCGAATGACGTTGAGGCAGTGGTTCGTCACGATGCGGTGAATCCACGGCAGCACCGCGTCTTCGCTCGGCGCCGCTTCGATGTGGCGCATCAGCTTCACGAAGATGTCCTGCGTCGCGTCTTCGGCGGCCACGGGGTCCTTCAGCAGGCGGCGGCAGCGTGCGTAGATGGTCGGTCCGTACTTCGCGTACAGCGTCTCGATGCTCAGTTCCTTCTTCATGGTGTTCTCCCCTTCGAGTGTCTGGCCGCCGTATCGGCGAGCTTGTGCCTACATGCTCGCACTTCGACCGCCATGCGTTGCGCCGAGAGGCTCCAGGGCTGATCACGACCGTTACAATCGATGAAGAAATCATTGAGAGTTCATTGAGATAGAACGCGATTTCCATGTATGAATGGTTCTTTTATTCGATAAAGATGAACTAACTCATTCCGCTCGGACAGATCGCGCCACGACTCCGGACTTCTGGCGTCATCGCAACATGTCTCAATTACTCAGACGTATCGGGCTCAATGTTAAGTTGATGATAGGGTGTTGCAGACTCTTTGTGATGTTCGTATAACTCTCATTGCGAGGTGCGGGTCATGACGGGGTTGCTGCAGACAGACGGCTACAAGTTCTCGATGGCGGAGGCGGGGTGGCCGCTGCGGGACGAGACGTTCTACGCGTCACATCGCAAGGGCGGCCTGCAGGTGCTGCCGTTCGATGTCGAGAAAGAGGTGCGCTCGATTCTTCCCGTGCCGAAGCCTGGCGACTGGGAGTTCCTCGCGCAGCACGACTACGAGATGAGCGCCGGGTTCAAGGCGGCGATCGCGCTGGCGAGCCAGGTGAAGGTCAACGCGCTGCCTCGCTTCTCGGTCTTCCACGATCGCGAGCCCATCTTCTCCATCACGGGTCCCTCGGCGGTGGTGTCGTGGCTCGAGCCGCTGGTGCTGATGTGGAGCTACCGCATTCAGGTGGCGACGGTGGCGTTGCTGCGGCCTGAAGAGCTCGCGGCGTCGGTCGGTACGGTGACGTGCGAGGCGCAGAAGCGGCTGGTGCTCGAGACGCTCGACGCGGTGGGCGTGAAGGCGCCGCCGATCACGGTCGACTCCGAGGCGTATGTGGCGCGAGTCACCGCCCGCGTGAAGGAACTCGCGGAGGTGACGGGCGCTGCGTCACGGCTCTTCGAGGTGGGTCTTCGCGCGGCCACCTGTGTCGAGCAGCACCTGCTCGCACTCGAGGGCTGCAAGGCGGCGGGGCTCACTCGCACGAGCCACGTTCACGGCGCGCGCTCGCTGGGAATGGTCCCCGTCGGCACGATGGGCCACGAGCACGTGCAGCGCTTCGGCTCTGACGAGGCCGCGTTCCGCGCGATGGTGGAGCGCCGCGCGAACCGCTCCAGCTTCCTGCTCGACACCTTCGACACCATCAAGAGCGGCATTCCCACCGCCTACGCGATCATCAAGGAGCGGCAGGGCAAGCACGACTCCATTCGCTACGACTCGGGCGACAAAGAGGCGCAGTACCGCTTCGCCATCTCGCTCGCGAACGAGCTGGGCATTCGGCCGGTGCAGATCCTCGAAGACGGCTTCGACACGGTGCAGACGAAGCGCTTCGAGGAGCTGCGCAAAGAGGTCGGCTGGAAACCGGAAGAGCAGGTCTACGGCTACGGCGGCTTCATCGTGGCGCAGACGTCAGGCTCGCCGCTCACGCGCGATCGCGTCGCGGCTGTCTACAAGCTGACGCAGACCGGGAAACGGGCCTGCATGAAGTTCGGGAACGAAGCGGGCAGTGGCAAGCAGAGCGTTCCTGGAAAGCCGGTGCTCTGGCGGCGTCGCGCGGGGGCCAGCGGCCCATTCGGCGTCGTCGCGCAGGAGGGCGAGGCCGTGGCCGAGGGCTACGAGCTGCTCACCGGCTCGCAGGCGAAGCACGCGCCCGCTCTGGACGACGCGAGGTCGGTCAGCGCTCCAGACCTGCGCCTCGTCCACTCTCCCGCGACGGAAGCCCTGGTCGACCGCTTGAAGAAGGAGGCGTTTGCATGAGCTCGCGTCACCACACCACCACGCGCACCGCGACCGTCATCGGCCGTGAGCATGTTCGCCTGGGCCGCAACAACCAGGACGGCGTCTTTGCCTGCACGCGCGGCGAGACGACGGTGGCGGTGGTGACAGATGGCTGCTCGAGCCAGCCGTTCTCCGAAGTGGGGGCACGCCTCGGAGCACGGGCGCTCGCGACGATGACGGCTTCGCTGGAGCACGTGGTGCTGCCCGAGCTTCCCTCGGTCGCGATGGACCACCTCACGTCGTGGCTCGATCGGTTGATCCACTCGGTCGAGGTCGACGACGCGACCTCGGTGCTCGAGCAGTACGGCTTGTTCACGGTGTTGTGCGCCGTGCAGCGTGGGAATGACGCGGTCGTCTTCGGCTCGGGCGACGGCGCGGTGCTCGTCGATGGGCAGCTGACGCGGCTCGACTCGGGAGAAGACAACGCTCCGGCGTACGTGGGCTATCGACTCACGGGCAAGACGGTGCCGGTGCGCGTGCATCACCAGGGCAGCGCTCGACGAATCGCGCTGGCGACCGATGGGCTCGATGGGCTGCTGGCGAAGACGCCTGATTCATTGCGGCTGCTGCTCGATGAGCCGCACGTGTGGACGAACCCGGCTCATCTGCAGCGACGGCTCAACGTGCTGCACGAGCAGGAGCGCTTCACCGACGACACGACCCTCGCCGTCCTCGACACGCGGGAGCTCTGATCATGGACGTCTTCTTCGCCAACACGCGCGTGCGCCTGAAGGACAGCGACCTGCTCGGTGAAGGCGGAGAGGCGCGCGTCTTTCGCTGGAAGGACAAGGCCGTGAAGGTCTTCCACCCCATCGACGCGGCGAACGTGGCCGAGGTGCGGGTGCGCGCGACGAAGCTCGAGAAGCTGAAGGTGTTCCCCACCGGGCTGCCCGCGAACGTGCTCGGCCCGATGGAGCTCGTGAAGGACGTGAAGGGTGACGTCATCGGCTTCGTGATGCGCGCGCTGCAGGATGTCGAGGACGCGGGCCGGCTCTCGCAGCGGAAGTTCCGCGAGCAGCACGTCTCGAATGGCGCGGTGATGGAGGTGTTCCGCAAGCTCGAGGCGACGCTGCGGGAGTTGCATGCGCGCCAGGTGATCGTCGGCGATCTGAATGACGGCAACGTGCTCGTGCAGGCGGCGAGCAGCGACGCGTTCCTCATCGACGCCGACTCGATGCAGTTCAACGGGCTGGCCTGCGCGGTCGGCCACGAGCGGTTCCTCGACCCGCGGCTGTACGGCGTCGATCTCTCCACCAGCCCGCGCTTCGACGAAGGCACCGACTGGTACTCGTTCGCGGTGATGTTGTTCTCGTCGCTGCTCTTCGTGCATCCCTTCGGGGGCACGCACGCGAAGCTGGGCACGATGCTGCGGCGGGCGGAGGCTCGTCACTCGGTGATGAAAGATGACGTCGTGCTGCCGCGCGTCGCAGCGTCATGGAAGACGTTGTCTGACGAGGCGCTGCACTGGTTCACGCGCACCTTCGAGAAGGACGAACGTGTCGCTCCCTCCGATGCCGTGCTGCAGCAATCATGGAGCACCTGTTCCTGCGGTGTCGTGCACGCGAGGCCGGTCTGTCCGATGTGTCACGCGCTCGGTCCACTCGCGACGAAGCCGGCGGTACGGGTGAAGGGCCGCTGCACCGCGAAGATCATCTTCGAGACCTCGGGCCGCGTGCTCACTGCTGCGATGCAGGGCGGCGTGAAGTACCTCTTCGAAGAGCACGGCGTCGTGCGCCGTGAAGATGGCTCCGTCGTGCTCAATCGTGCGCTGCTGCCTCAGGAGCGCGTGAGCCTGGCGGGCAGCTCGACCTGGCTCGTCGATGCGCGGGGCGGCATGCAGCGGTTCGAGTTCGGGAAGCTCGTCGAGCGGGCGCAGACCGGAAACCGCGCCTCGGAGCCAACCTTCGCTTCGGCCGCGACCGTCACGTATCGCACCGAGAACGAGTGGCTCATCGAACAGGGCGCGGGCGCACGCGTCGGTCAGGTGCTCGAAGGTCAGACCTGGTTGTGGACTGGTGAACGCCTCGGCCTCGGCTTCTATCGAGCGGGTGGACTCACCGTCGCCTTCCTGCTGCGCACCGGTCGCGCGGGGCTCAAGCAGCTGCCGGCCATCACGTGGAAGGGCAGGGTCGTCGCGGCCGAGGCGGTGTTCGACGCGAAGCACGCGCTGCTCTCGGTCACCGCCGAGCTCGACGGCAAAGATCTCGTTCACCGTTGGCTGATCTCCGAAGACGGCACCGTGCTCGGCGCGTCGACGTCTGCACGAATGGGGCATGCCGCGTTGCTCGGCGGGCGCGTGGTGCTCGGCACCGATGACGGCCTCGTCGCCATGAAGCTCGACTCAGGTGTGCTGGTGGAAGCCGCCTGTTTCTCCGACACCCAGCCCTTCGTCAGCGCCCAGGACGAATTGCTGCCGCAGTCCGACGGAAGCCTCGTCGTCGTCACCTCGAAGGAGCTGGTTCAACTGTCGTTGTCCTGAAGCACTCTGCAGAACAGGAGGTCGTCCATGTTGCCGTTGCCCGATTTCTACGAGTCGAAGCAGGTCCCCCAGCTGTTCATGGAGCGCGCGGGTCTCGTCGCCGACGCCGGTGAAGCGTACGCGCAGAAGCACGGCATCAAGCCGTCGGGCGCCGACAAGTTCCGCGTCGCGGCGTTCGGTATCGACGTGCAGGTCGGCTTCTGCACACCGGGCGCGTCGCTCTTCGTGCCCGGTGCCGTCGAAGACACGCAGCGCACCGTCGAGTGGCTGTACCGGAACCTCGACAAGGTGACGTCGCTCTTCTTCTCGATGGACACGCACCGCATGTTCCAGATCTTCCACCCCGCGTGGTGGGTCGACGCGCAGGGCAAACACCCGGCGCCGCTGACGCCAATCTTCCACGAAGAGGTGCGCGCCGGAAAATGGAACGCGGTCGCCCACCCGAAGGAGTCGCTCGAGTACGTGAAGCGCCTCGAGGCGAGCGGCAAGTACGTGCTGACGGTGTGGCCGTATCACACGCTGCTCGGCGGCCTCTCACACGCGCTGGTGCCGTCGATGATGGAGGCGGCGCTGTTTCACGCGGCCGCGCGCAAACACCAGACGCACTTCGAGACGAAGGGCACGCACGCGATGACCGAGAACTACTCGGTGATGTCGCCCGAGGTGACTGAGCTCAACGGCCAGGTCGTCGGCTCGTTCAACACGCCCTTCTTCAAGATGCTCATGGAGTACGACCGCGTGTACGTGTTCGGGCAGGCGAAGAGCCACTGCGTGCTCTCGACGCTCAACGACATTCAAGAGCACGTCATGCAGTCAGACCCGAAGCTCGCCGAGAAGATCTGGATCCTCGAAGACGCCATGAGCCCGGTACCTGCGCCGCCGATCTCTCCGCTGCCCGCGCACCTCGACTTCCCCCGCATCGCCAACGAAGCGCTCGAGAAGTGGAAGAAGGCCGGCATGAAGGTCGTGAAGACGACCGACGCCGTCACCCTCTGAGCTGATTCCCCTCCCGGCAGTTCCAACCCCAACCAACCGGCAATGCGCCCGGAACAGGAGACCTCCATGTCGACGAACGATGACCTCACGAAGAACCTCACCAGCGCCGTGGCGACCGGCGTCTGGAGCGCGCAGACCTCGACGCTCATCACCGGCAACCTCGGCTCGATGGTGCTCGCGGGCGCTGCGGGCAAGGCGCTCGAAGACATCACCGCGAGCGACGTGACGCTGGTGACGCTGCTCATCGACGCGAGCGGGTCGATCGCCGATCGCGGGCTCGAGCAGGCCGTGCGTGATGGGCAGAACTCGCTCATCGACGCGTTCGGCGGCGCGAAAGAGAAGGACTCGGTGCTGCTCGCGCTGTGGACCTTCTGTGGCGATCAGAAGGTCATTCACTCGTACGTGCCGGTCGAAGACGCGACGCGGCTCGACGCGAAGAGCTACCGGGCTGGTGGCGCGACGCGGCTCTATGACACGTGGTGCGACGCGCTCACCGCCAACGTCGCCTACGCGCAGCGGCTTCGAGATGGCGGAACACCGACCCGCAGCGTCGTCGTCGTGGTGACCGATGGCGAAGACGTGGGCAGCACCCGCGCCAGCCGTGACTGCGCGAAGCTCTCGAAGGATCTGCTGGCCAGCGAGCTCTTCACGCTCGCCTTCGTCGGCGTCGGCAAAGACACGCAGTTCGAGTTGATCGCCGCGGCCATGGGCGTTCCCGCCGGGTGCGTGCACGTGCAGCGCGATGCAACTCCGTCAGGCCTGCGCAAGACCTTTCAGCTCGTGTCGAAGTCGGCCATTCGCGCGAGTCAGGGAAAGGTGGCGCCCGGCGCGAACGCGGGCTTCTTCGCGCCGTGATTCGCGGCTCGTGATCGAAACCGGAGCGTGGTCTTCTTCGCGCTCCCGTGGCGAACGATGTCGAAGCTCACCTGCTGGTTGCCCAGCGCTACCGCCTCGAGACGCTGCTCGGGCGCGGAGGCATGGGTGAGGTGTACCGGGCGCTCGACCTCGAGACGAATGAACGCGTCGCCGTCAAACGGCTGCGCTTCAAGGGCACCGACGTCGACAAGGTGAACCGCACGCGCTTTGGCCGCGAGATCACCACCGCGCTGACGCTCGAGCACCCGCACATCGTCAGGGCGATCGACGGCGGCGAAGACGATCACGGTCTGTTCCTCGTGATGGAGCACCTCGAAGGCGTCGGGCTCGGCGATCACCTGCAGGTGCACCCGCGCTTCGAGTGGGAGCGCGCCGTGGCCCTGGCCCGGCACCTCTGCTCGGCGCTCGGCTACGTGCACTCGCGCAAGATCCTCCACCGCGACGTGAAGGCCGACAACGCGATGCTCGTGGGGCTTGGCACCCCTTCAGAGCGGTTGGTGCTCATCGACTTCGGCATCGCGCGCGGGGTCGATCAGCTCACCATGCTCACGAGCTCGGGCATGCTCGTCGGCACCGCGATGTACTGCGCGCCAGAGCAGATCGCTGGCCTCATCATCGATCACCGCGCCGATCTGTATGCCTTCGGCGTGCTGCTCTTCCGCATGCTCACCGGCGTCATGCCCTTCGAGGGCCCCGAGCTGCCGCGCGTGATCTACGCACACATGCACACGCCGCCGCCGTCGGTGAAGTTGTTCGCGCCCAGCGTGCCCGACGCGCTCGAGCACCTGGTGCACCGCTGCCTCGCCAAAGATCCCTCGGCGCGCTTCGAGAACGCCGAGGCGCTGCTGCGGGCGCTGAGCGAGCTGATCGACGCGCCGGTCGACGATGGGGCTGGGCCGCTCCTCGAGGCCGACGCCGGGCCCTCGCTGTCGCCCGAGGCGATGCTCGAGTTCGTCGAGGAGCCGCGCTCGTACGACGGCGGGCCAGCGAAGCCGCTCTCCGACGAGATGCTGCGGCCCATCAATCGGCCGCGCGCGGGCCGGCTGTTGCTTCAGCTGCAGGGACAGGCCTCGCACGACATTCGCGCGGTCACGGTGCTCGCGTGGGCGGCGCGCCTCTCGCCCTTCTTCGACGCTGGCCACATCACCCTGCAGCGCATCTCGCGGCTCCTCGAGCGCTCGCTCGCAGATCTCGTTCGGCTTCGGGGGCAGGTGACGTTTGCCGTTCGGAGCCAGGCGCTGTGGCTCAACGGCGAGCGCGTCGAGGTCGGCCTCGGCGACGATGATCTGGGCGCGCAGCTGGCGCGTTTGCTCGAGCTGCGAGGGCTCGAGGGCGTCGTGGTGCTGCGTTCACCGACGACCGCCGACATCGGGCTGTTCCTGGGGCTCCTGCGCACTGGCAACCCAGCGGGCCTCGACGGCCTGACGACGATGCGGGTGATCTTCACCGCAAGCGGTGGCCAGGGGGTGGTGAGGCCGGCGAACCCGCTCGAGGCGTGGAAGCGCGTCGTCAGCGGCATCGCGTCCTTCATCGAAGACGCGTCTCGCGGGCTACCGTTCGACAGCTTCGGTGCGCTCCAGCTGGCAGACGTCGTCGTCGCCGAAGCGCAACGGCCCGGCCGTCGCTTGATGGGCGTGACGGGGCACTTTCGCGGCACCGACAGCCTCGCCGCGCAGGCCGCGAACGCCGCGTTCTCTGCCGCCGCCATGGCGCTCGACCTCGGCCTCGCTCCCTCACGCATTCGCGACGTCGCGCACCTCGCCGTCTCGACGTCGGTCGGCATGATCCAGGTGTACCCGCTGGCGTTCTCGAACCCCGATCAGCTCTCGACCGAAGAGCGCTCGCTGCTGCGGCAGACGCCCGTGAGCGTGATTCGCGAGGCGTTGTCAGAGGCCGAGGCCGGGCCCGCGGTGTGGCGTCGCATGGTGCTCGGCTACGAGCTGTCGAGCGAGATGAGCCGTGGGCTCGACGAGTCGCTGGGGCGTGGCGAGCTGCCGCAGCTGGCGCCTTCGGTTCCCACGCGGCTCGTGTTCGCCGCGATCGCGTGGTGGGGCCTGCGCGCGCCGCGGCCCGGGCTCCAGCCCTCGACGCCCCAGGAGATCGCCGCGCTCATGCGGGGCGTGCTGCGCCTGCGACTCGACGGCATGTCGGTGGCGGCGCTCGAGCGCGCGCTGGCCGACGCCGAGAACGTTCGCGCCGAGGGGCTCTTGCCGGGCGCCGAAGCAGCAGTGGTTGGGTGGCAACCGCAGCCCGGCTCGGTGAAGAAGGTCGTCGAGCAGGGCGACGACGTGTGGAAGCCGCTCGCCGCGCTCATGCAGTCGCTCGTCAGCACCGGCCTCGAGACCCGTGAGCGCATTCTGCCGTTGCTGCTCCCAGTCATCGACGTGCTGCTGATGCAGGACGAGCTGGGCACCCTCAACGGCTTCATCCGTACGCTCAAGCAGCTCGGCGGCAATCAAGACGACGCCTTCGAGGTGAACCTCGCGCGCGATCTCGTGAAGCACCTGTCGGACGACGAGTGTGTCGCGCTGCTCACGCAGGTGTTGAACGACGGCCCTCCGAAGGACCCACGCGAGTTCGCACGCCTGCTCGCGCTGCTCGCGCCCGATCAGGTGCCCTCGCTGCTGCGCCTGCTCGATCTGGTGACACACGAGGCCAGCCAGGCTGCGCTCTTCGACTCCTTTGCCGTGCTGGCCCGCACCGACCCCGTGCCGTTCGTGAAGATGGCCGAGGAGGCCGCCGAGCCGCGCGCCGTCGAGCTGATTGCCGTGCTGGCCCGCGCCCGGGATCGCAACACCATGGCCCTCGTGCACACCTGGTGGCCGAAGGCTGCGGCCCGGTCGCGCGCCCGCATGCTCGACGCCGTTGCGCGCCTTGGCTCTGGCGATGCGATGGCCTTCCTCGGCAAGACGCTCAAAGATCCCGCGCCGCAGCTGCGCCTGGCCGTCATCGACGCGCTCGCTCGAACGCAGGTGCCCGAGGCGAACCAGGTGTTGCTCGAGGTGCTGACGCAGCCGGGCTTCTCCGATCGGATGCCTCCCGAGCGGCAGGCGATCTTCGAGGCGATCGCGCTGCGGGGCGAGCCTTCGGGCATGCAGGCGCTGCAGAAGGTCGTGCTCGAGAAGCCTCCGCTGCTGAACCGCGGGCGCTTCAACGAAGATCGCAAGCTGCTCATCGACGCGCTGGTGAAGGTGGGTGGGCTGCCGGTGATGCAGCTGCTGCAGACGCTCTCGGTGGATCAGCGACAGGCGGCTGAGGTGAAGGACACGGCCGCGCAGGCGTGCTCGCTGCTCCGTCGCACGATCGGTGGAGCGCGCTGAGTGCCTCGCGCCGTCGTGTGGACGAGTGACGATCGGGCCTGGCTCGAGGCCCGGCTCTCTGACGCGAACGGGCGCCGAACGGCGCGGCGGCTCGAGCTCGACGCGGTGATGGCTGCGGTCGAACGAACGGCTCGCACGGGGGCCCCGTACCTCGAGCTGCACGGCGGAGACGTTCAAGACGCGCGGCAGTTCACGACGCTGTGTCTGTGTGTCTCCACACCGCAAGGCGTGGTGGTGGGCGTCGGCGCGTCGCGAACCGGGCCCGCTTCTCCTGCGCGCGTCTTCGCCGAGCTGCCCTCGTGGGACTTCTGGACGCCGTCGGCCAACGAGCTGGCCTGCGTGCGCTGGGCCGAACGCCGCGCGGCCGATCGTCGCTGCATCGCCTTCGAGCCCACGCGCGCCTCGTTGCTCGACGCCATTCGCGCCTCACCCGACGACGATGGGCCCAGGCTCGTCTACGCCGATCACCTGATGGAGCAGGGCGACCCGCGCGGCGCCTTCATCGCCATGCAGTGCGCGCTGGCGAAGGCCGATGACGGCGCGCTGCTCGACGAGTCGTCTGCGTTGCTCGCCGCGAACCGTGACGCCTGGCTCGAGGGCCTGTCCCCCAACGTGGCGAACGTCTTGGTCCGTCGAGGCTTCGTCGACGAGGTGGCGGTGTTCGACGTCACCGCCGTGAACGCAGCGCAGGCCGTTCTGGCGCGTGAGCTCGTGCGGCGGCTCGTCTTCATCGCGCCCGGCTCGGTCGATCTCGTCTCGGTGCTGCGCTGGGAGTGGCTCAACGAGCTGCACGCGCTGTCGTTCAGAGCGCCTCGCCACGCGATCTCGCAACTACGCCCCGAGCGGTTGGCGATGCTGCTCGGCACCAGACGCTTGCGAGGCCTGCGCGAGCTCGAGCTCAACGCGCAGAATCTGGGCGATGAGGGCGCGGAGTTGCTGGCGGCGAGCGACACCTTCCCCTCGCTCCAGGCCTTCACGTTCTCGAACGACCGGCTCTCGTCGGTTGGGCTCGAAGCTCTCGCGCAGGCGACGTGGTTCACGCGGCTCGAGAAGCTGGTGCTCGTGCATCACGAGCTGGGGCCCGACGCGGGGCAGGTCTTGTCGGCGACGCGCTTCAAGAAGCTGCGCAGCCTGGTGGTGTCCTCCAATCGGCTCGGTGACGAAGGCGCCGTCGCGCTCGCCCAAAGCCCGCACCTCGCGAGGCTGGAGTCGTTGTGGCTCACCTCGAACCGAATCGGCGTGACGGGCGTCGAGGCGCTGCTGGCCTCGAAGGCGCTCTCGAAGACGCAGCTCGTCCTCGACTCGAACCAGCTGGGCGACAAGGTGATGGAGCGCATCTCGGCGCGCAACGCTGCGCTGACGCCCTGAGCGGGTTGTGCCGCACGGCTCATTGGGCCAGACAGGCATGATGCGACGTGTGTTCCTGGTGATGGCGTGCATGAGCGGGTGTCAGTGCTTCGAGCCCGTCGCTGAAGAGTTCGACGCTGGCGCGCGCGACGGTGGAGTGGTGGCCACCGACGCTGGCCCCGAGTGTGTCAGTGAAGCGAGCTGCGCCACGACGGGCGCCGCGTTCTCGTGTCCCTTCGGCAATCAGCCGGTCGAGCGCTCCTGCATCGACGGGCGGTGCGTGTACGACTGTCAGGGCCGCCGCACGTGCACCTCGCGAACGGGCTCTGGCGATCTCTCGTGTGGCGGAGACGCGGGGTGCCTTCGCACCTGTGACAACCTCGACGGCGTCACCCTGCGCGTCTACCGGAACTGCGGCGCCGCGTTCGTCGAGCAGGGCCAGCTGCGCGGGCGCTATCAGCAGGGCGCGACGTGCGACTTCGACCTCTTCGCCGATGGTGGGCGGTGGGGCGGGCTCCACGGCACGTGTGAGCCGCTCTCGAGCGCGACGGTCGTCGATGAGCCTGGCGTCACCTGCAGCGTGCGGCAGCTGGTGACCGCGTTGAACCGCATCGAGCTCGGCTGTGCGCGGTGCATGTACCTGCTCGAGTGGCCGTGAGGCTTCAGGGAACGCCGCGTCTGGTGACGAGGTACGTCGCGAAGCTGCCCAGCCAGTGGCCGCCCTCGTAGTGCTCGCCGGTGACTGACTCGAGCCCAGCGGCGCGGTGGGCAGCAGCGGCCGCTTCGAGCGTCGCGCGACGTGGGTCCTTCTCGGGCAGACCGCTGACGATGCCGTCGAGCATCCACGCGCGGCTCAGGTTCAGGCCATCGAGGTGCGCGAGCTTCGGGTCGCTGCGATCGGTGACGACCTCGGGTGACAGCCACGCGCCCTTCTCAAGAATCGAAGGCAGGAACTCGCGCAGCCACGTCGCGTACTGCTCCTTCGTGCGAACGCGCCGCATGAGATCGGCCTCGGCGAGGCAGGGCGACAGAAAGTCCTGTCCGCCGGGCTCGTACGAGAGCGGGCACGCCTTGTCGGCGGCGTAGAAGGCCTCGACGCGCCCGGTGAGCAGCTCGATCATCGCCGGGTCGTTCGCCACGCGGGCCCAGTCGAGCACCAGGCCGAACGCGAACGCCGTCTGATCGTGCTCTCCCACTCGAATCGGTCGCGACAGCTTCGGCAGCCACGCCTTCAGCCGTTCCGCTGCGGCGCGCTCGAGCGGCTCGAGGTTCTTCGACCAGCGCTCGGCCTCGGGCGACTTCCACTCGCGCAGCTCGGCGGCCAGCTGCAGCAGCCACGCGAGCCCGTACGGCCGCTCGAAGCTGATGCGCCCCGGAGCTCCGAAGTAGGCGACCTCGGCCGCGACGTTCTTCGCCGACAGGCTCTTCTCGAGGGCCTTCTTCGCGTTCGCCGCGAACGGCGCGTTGGGGAAGGTGCGCGCGAGCCGGGCGAGCAGCCAGTGCCCGTGCACCGCAGAGTGCCAGTCGTAACAACCGAAGAACGCCGGCGTGAGCTTCGCGGGCGTCTTCGCGTCAGCCGGCCCGTTGAGCACGTGCGCCAGCTTGTTCGGGTACTCCTTGTGAACGCAGGCCAGCGCGAGGTTGGCGAAGCGTGTCGCGGTCGCTTCGTCGACGGTCGGCTCGGCGAAGGCGGGCAGGGCGAAGAGCAGTACGAGCAGTCGCATGGTCACTCCGTGAGCGCACGTTTGAGGATCTTGCCCGAGTCGCTCTTCGGCAGCGCGTCGCGCACTACGACCTGCTTCGGGATCTTGTAGCGGGCCAGCTTGCCCTGCAGGAACGCGAGCACCTCGTCGGAGGTGACGCGCTCACCTTCGATGGGCGCGACGAACGCCTTGCCGACCTCGCCCCACTGCGCGTCCTTCACGCCGATGACGGCGACCTCGCGCAGCTTCGGGTGGGTCGAGAGCACCCGCTCGATCTCCACCGGGTACACGTTCTCGCCGCCGCTGATGAACATCTCCTTCTTGCGGCCCGCGACGAAGAAGAAGCCCTCGGCGTCTCTTCGCAGCAGGTCGCCTGTCACGAACCAGCCATCACGAAACGCCTCACGCGTCGCTTTCTCGTTCTGCCAGTAGCCGCTCGTGCAGGCCGGGCCGCGCAGCAGCAGCTCTCCCACCTCGTCGACGCCGCACTCCGAGCCGTCGTCACGAACGAGCTTCGCGTCGACGTAGAAGTTGGGGAAACCGATGCTGCCCATCTTGCGCGCCGAGTCTTCGGCGTTGAGCGAGAAGCAGTTGGGCCCGAACTCGGTCATGCCGAAACCCTGCCGAATCGCGACGCCGCGTGACTGCCAGGTCTTGATGAGCTCGAGCGGCATCGGCTCTCCGCCGACGATCGCGAAGCGCACCGTCTTCAGTGACGTCTTCGCGAACGCGGGCGCGCGGGCCATCGTGTCCATCGTGGTGGGAACGCCGAAGAGCACCGTCACGCCGTGCGAGTCGCAGAGCGACAGAATGCGTTCGGCGTCGAACTTCTTGAGGAAGACGATGCGCGCGCCGCGGTGCAGGAACGGCGTGTTGAGCACGTGCCAGCCGCTCGTGTGGAAGAAGGGCAGGAAGCTGACCGTCACGTCCTTCTGGGTGAGATCGAGGCGCAGCCCGGTGCTCACCGAGTTCCAGAACACCATCGCGTGGCTGATCAGCGCGCCCTTCGGGGCTCCCGTCGTGCCCGAGGTGTAGAGCACCATGCACGCGTCGTTCTGGGTCGCGAGGAACGGCGTCGGTGCGTCGGAGAACGTCGACGCGTCTGACTCCAGCGCTTCGAAGGATCGCTTCGCCGAAGCGATGGGCGCGAGCTTCGAGACCGTCTCTGCATAGGCGCTGGAGTGGATGAACAACGCCGGCCGTGAGTCCGAGAGGATGTGATCGATCTCGCGCGCGGCGAGCCGGAAGTTGATCGGCACCAGCGTCGCCCCGAGCCGAGTCACCGCGAAGAAGAGGGGAACGAAGCCCACCTCGTTGCCCGCAAGCACGGCCACGCGATCGCCTCGCTTCACGCCGCTGGCCTCGAGCAGCCGGCCCAGTCGCACCGCCCCCGAGAAGAGCTGGCGCCACGTCCACTCACGGTTCGTGTCGGCGTCGACGAGCGCGACTCGTTCCGGTGTGTAGGTCGCCCAACGCGAGAGCCAGTCGAGCTCGATCGGGTCGTTCATCGACGGCCTCGCAGCATCATCAGCACCAGCGCAATGAGGGCGAACGGGAGTTCGTCGCTACTCGAACACCCGCAGACGGGGACGAACACAATCGCCACTCCTGCATCGGGCGCGCTCGCATCGGGCGGGCCGGCGTCTGACACACCCGAGTCAGAAGCGCCGCCGGCGTCAGCGACACTGGCGTCGGGAACGCTCGCGTCCAGAACGCCAGCATCAGAAACGCCTCCGTCGGGAACGCCAGCATCAGAAACGCCTGCGTCAGAAACGCCAGCATCAGAAACGCCTGCGTCGAGAGCACCAGCATCGGGAGCGCCGGCATCGGGAACGCCCGCATCCATGGGAGCCTTGGTCGCGAGGAAGGCGGCCGGAATCAGCCGCATCTGCACCTGCCAGGCGCCTGCGTCGAATTGAAAGGTCTCCCACGACGCGAGGACATCTCCGTTGGGTGCTTTCGCCGCGCGCACGTTTTGGACGGGCTGTGTGTCGGTGCTGAGATCGCCGCCGCTCATGAACGATCGAGTGAAGTGCATCCACCTGAGGGTGGCCGTTCCTCCGTCGGGGACGAGGCCAGCGACGACGACCACGCCGTCACCCACTGCAACCGATGCCGGAGGCGCCGCCAGGGGGATGGACTGGGTCCCAAGCGATCGCTGTGGCGCGACCTCGTGAACGGAGACCGAATCGGCGTGCGACGTCGTCACGAACCGCGTGCCGCTCTCGTTCACGACGAGACACTGGCGCGTGACCGGGGTGAGCGGCATGGGCAGCGGGGGCAACGCCTGGTTCGTATTCAAGACCAGTCCTGATTCATCGAAGTCGATGACGAAGCCATTCTTGGCCACGGCAAAGAGGCCCTGCCACCAGGCGACACAGCCCGGAGGAATGGGGGCGGTCATCAGCGGCATGCCATTGCTGTGCAGCAGCAGGCCCCCCGTCGGGTCCCACGTGACATGGCTCGTGTTTCCAACGACGACTTCGGGGAGCACTGAGGTTGCGACGCGTGAGGCGAGGACGCCTCCGATGACTTCGTAGAGCGCGCGGCCGGTGTCCTTGGTGAGCGCGACATAGAGACCACCGTCTGGGGCTGCGGTCAGTGACGGTCGACCCGGCTGGGCACTCTGAACGAAGTCGTCGAGGTCGGTGACGCCCCCGTTGTCGACGACACCCGAGCGCGTCTGCCACGCCCCGCCGTCACGCTGATCCCACATGACGAGAAACCCGTTGTCGTTTTCCGAGAAGGCTGCGGTGAGCCCGACCTGCGGCCGGGGGGCCTGAAAGGCAGGGCGATCGAGGCCGAAGTTCGTCACCAACGAACTCGTGACGGACAGAGGGCGCACCTTCACCTCACCACCCGTTCTCTCGGCGATGACCAGGTCTGGATACGACCCTCCGATGGCGAGCGGCGTTCCTCCACTCGAGAAGTTCGAACCCGAGGTACTGCCCACATCGGTGACGACGCTCGCGGTCAGGCCTGCGTCCGTTGCGTAGAGCGCCACTGCGGCGTCCGGCAGGGCAGCGACGACCGGTTCGGCGCTCGACAAGTTGGCGCGGCTTGTGAGCACGTCCATCGTGGGGAGCTTGCGGAGCACCTGCCCGGTGGCGTTCTCGTAGAAGAACGTGTCGGCTGCCTTCCCCTGGATTCCGATGACGCGGCGAGCGTTCATTCCGACCGGCGCCGGGCCCACAGCCCCACCGTCGGGCAGCAGATCGAATGAGCCGACCGCTCCCATGCTGTCGGTGGTGAGCAGCGCAGCGCCTCCATCGAGGGTGAAGACGAGGCTCTGGCTCATGAAGGTGCCAAAGCGCACCACGGTGTCGCCCTGCGTCGCGCTCGGCAGAATCGTGATCGACGTCGCGCGACGGGTGGTCGTGATCACTCTGGGCGCGGTGATCATTCTGAGGTCGAGCGCCGGGCCGGGGTTTGCCTCTATCGTTCGAGTCAGGGCTGGAAGGTGCGTTGTCCCAGTCGTCAACCGCGCCTGCTCGACGATGCCTGCATCGGGCTCGAAGCAGGCCCACGTCGCGACCATTCCATTGAAGACGGTGCCCAGGCGTACCGAACTGCACGGCCGGGGGACGGGAGTCAGCAAGACAGCCGAGAACGCTTCAGCGCCCGATCCCAGACTTCCCGCCCAGACGTCCAAGCCCGCATCGAGCTGATCGAGCCCACGACGCCGGTCGAGCCACACGCTCATGATCTGGGATCCTGTCACCTCGATGGCTGGCACCCCTTCGACGCGAATCGGCTCGAGCGGCGCGTCGAACAGAAACGGAGGAGAAGTGATCGGGGGCCAGATCGACGTCTGGCCGAGGGAGAGCGTCAACAGCAGAGACAGCATTGCCGCTACCTCATCACGAGGTTCAGCGAGCGGGAACCTCGCCGTGCCAGAGGGCCACCACATCGACGGTACGCTCGGGCCGCTCGACGTCGGTCAGCGTGACGGCGTCGGCGTACACGCGCGGCGTCGAATAGAGCAGCTTCAGCGCGAGCCAGTGCGGCGGGCACACATAGCGCTGCTTCACGTTCGCCTGCAGCCACGCCCGAACCCTCGGAGCCCGGGCGCTCGGCATCGTGGGGAACAGGTGGTGCTCGACGTGGTGGCTGAAGCGGAACTGCAGCGCGTCGAGCCACGCCGGCTTCGCGAGGCTCATCGAGTTGTCGACCGGGTTGTTCGAGACCGACATGGGCCGCAGGAAGTGGTTCGTCAGAATGTACGACTGCACGAGCACGTTCGCCGCGATGAGGGGAATGATGACGGTGAAGACGAACGCCCAACCCGAGAGCACCGCGATCGCCACCCACACCGCGACGCAGGTGAGTGATTGAACGATCGCGCGCCGCCGATCGAAGCCCTCGAAGTCCTTCCGGTGACGCGTCTGGAACCAGAGCACCACCTGCGCGTGGAAGACGAAGGAGTAGCCGAGGAACAGATACGAGTACCAGGTGCCCGAGCCCGGCGCGAGCTTGAGAAAGCGGCGCGCCTTCGGGTTCTTCTCGTAGCGGCGCACGGTGCCGAAGTTGTCGGGGTCGCGGTCTCCGTGGTTCGTGTTCGCGTGGTGCGCGACGTTGTGCCAGCGAGTCCAGAACGTCGGTGGCACGAGGAACGGGCCGAAGCCGAGCCAGCCGACGAGCTGCTGCGCCCACTTCGGGCCGCCGAGCGCGCCGTGCAGCGCCTCATGCGCGAGGAAGCCCTGCACGCCGAGCGTGTGGCCCATGACGAGGGCGAGCAGCAGGTTCGCCCACCAGGGAAGCCCGGCGAAGCACATCGCGCCGAGGCAGCTCCAGAGCACCGCTTGCAGCACGACGAACCAGCCGTAGCGCGCGGGCATCGGCAGAAACGTGTCTTTCGGCAGCGCGTCACGCATGGCCGCTCGCAACGTCGCTTCGTCCGCCGTTCCGTATGAGGTCATGCCGTGCACTTCGTCGAGCAACGCGAGTTTGGAAACGCGCTGTGCAGCGGCGCTGATGAAACGATGACGAACGGGGCCGTTCTCGACGTGCTTCGTGACCGGCCGATGACGAAGTCAGGGTGTTTCGTCGCGCCCCGTCTTCGATCGGTGCCCGAAATTCCGTTGTGCGCGCGCTTTCCGCCGGTAGGGTGGCTGGACCATGAGTGAGCCGCGTTCGCTCCATTTCATCGAAGAGATCGTCGAGGCCGACAAGGCCTCCAACAAGTGGGGCGGCCGGGTGCACACCCGCTTCCCTCCCGAGCCCAACGGGTACCTGCACATCGGGCACGCCAAGAGCATCGTGCTGAACTCGACGCTCGCGAGGCGGTACGGCGGCAAGTTCAACCTGCGCTTCGACGACACCAACCCGGCGAAGGAAGAGCAGGAGTACGTCGACAGCATCATCGACGACGTGAAGTGGCTGGGCGGCGACTTCGAAGACCGGCTCTTCTACGCGTCTGACTACTTCGCCCGCATGTACGAGTGGGCCGAGGCGCTCGTGCAGAAGGGCAAGGCGTACGTCTGCGATCTCAACGCCGAGCAGATGCGTGAGTACCGCGGCACGTTGACCGAGCCTGGAAAGAACTCTCCGTTTCGCGATCGGTCGCCCGCCGAGAACCTCGAGCTGCTCCGTCGCATGAAGCAGGGTGAGTTCGCGCCCGGCTCGAAGACGCTGCGCGCGAAGATCGACATGGCGTCGGGCAACATCAACCTGCGCGACCCGGTGATGTACCGCATCGTGAAAGAGCACCATCACCGCCAGGGCGACGCGTGGTGCATCTACCCGTCGTACGACTGGGCGCACGGCCTCGAAGACTCGCTGGAGCAGATCACGCACTCGATCTGCACGCTCGAGTTCGAGAACCACCGGCCGCTGTACGACTGGTTCCTCAACGAGCTGGGCATCTACCACCCGCAGCAGATCGAGTTCGCGAAGCTGCAGCTGAACTACACGGTGCTCAGCAAGCGCAACCTGCTCTTCCTCGTGAAGGAGAAGTACGTCAGCGGCTGGGACGACCCGCGCATGCCCACGATTCGCGGCATGCGGCGCCGCGGCTACACGAGCGAAGCGCTGCGCGCGTTCTGCGAAGACATCGGCGTCACCAAGAACGACACCGTCATCGACATTCTGCGGCTCGAGAACGCGGTGCGCGATCACCTGAACGCGACGGCGCCGCGCCGCATGGCGGTGGTGAGCCCGCTGAAGGTCGTCGTCACCAACTGGCCCGCGGGGCAGGTCGAGCACGTCGAGGTGCAGAACAACCCCGAAGACGAGAAGGCCGGCGTTCGCCAGGTGCCATTCTCGGGAGAGCTCTTCATCGAGCGCGACGACTTCATGGAAGACCCGCCGAAGAAGTTCTTCCGGCTGGCTCCAGGGCGCGAGGTGCGTTTGCGCGGTGCGTACTTCATCAAGTGTGAGTCGGTCGTGAAGGACGCGAGCGGGGCCATCACCGAACTGCGCTGCACGTACGATCCCGCGACGAAGGGTGGCAACGCGGCCGACGGGCGCAAGGTGAAGGGCACGATCCACTGGGTCAGCGCCGCACACGCAGTCGATGCCGAGATTCGCCTGTTCGATCGGCTCTTCTCGGCCGAGTTCCCGGGAAAGGCGCACGAAGACAAGCCAGGCGTCGAGCGTCCGTTCCTGCTCGATCTCAACCCGAAGTCGCTCGAGGTCATGAAGGGCAAGGTCGAGCCCGCGCTCGCTGGCGAGAAAGAGGGCTCGCGGTTTCAGTTCGAGCGGCTCGGCTACTTCTGCGTCGACAAGGACTCGAAGCCCGGTGCGCCGGTGTTCAACCGCACGGTGGCGCTGAAGGACGCGTGGGCGAAGGAACAGGCGGCGGAGGAGAAGGCGCCTGCCCCGAAGGCGGCTGCGCCTGTTCCTGCGCCTGCTCCGAAGAAGGCGGAGGCGCCTGCGGGCCCGGCGGCGGAGATCGAGTTCGGCGACTTCACGAAGATTGCGCTCAAGGCCGGCAAGGTGCTCGCCGCCGAGAAGGTCGAGAAGGCCGACAAGCTGCTGAAGCTGTCGGTCGATCTCGGAGAAGGCGCTCCGCGCACGATCGTGTCGGGCATCGCCGAGGCGTTCGCTCCCGAGTCACTCGTCGGCCGCAACGTCGTCGTCGTCACGAACCTCAAGCCGCGCGCGCTCAAAGGCATCGAGTCGCGAGGCATGATCCTCGCGTCGGGCAGCGGCAAGGGCCTGTCCCTGATCAACCCCGGAGACGTGCCGCCCGGGACCGACGTGAAGTGACGCTGTCGTGACTTGATCAGGGCGCGCAGGCCACAGAAGCTGCGCGCCTTCTTTCCACCCCAGGAGCCACCATGCCTCGCATTGCGAAGACCGACGTGAACCGCGCCCTCGAGATGGCCGCGAACCGCATCAAAGACGCAGGTGGCTCCGATGGCCGCGTCAGCCGCACCGAGATGACGGCGGCGCTCAAAGGGCTCACCGGCACCGAGAAGAAGCTCACCGACATCTTCTTCAAGTTCATCGATCACCGCGACTTCAAGACTGGCGCGCAGGTGACCTCGAAGGACATCGATCGCGCGGTGAAGTACGCGAAGACGACGATGATCGCGAAGTACGATCTCGACAACAACGGGCTCTCGGCCACCGAGGTGAAGAAGATGAGCCTCACCGGCAAGCTCGCGGTGACGCTCGCGAAGGAGCTCAAGGCCGCCGCCGCGAAGTCGACCGCGCTCGAGGCCGGAACGTTCAACGACTTCCTCGATCAGGTCACGACCACCAGCCGCGCCGACATCACCAGCGCGAGCACAGTCGACGCGCTGCTCTCGAAGCAGCTCATCGCCGCCTGCCACCAGTCGTCGTACACCGACGTGAAGACGCTCGCCGATGCCTTCGACGCCGTCGATCAGGGCGAGTTCGTCGTGCGCCAGGTGAAGGACAAGAAGACCGGCGAGACGTACACGGCGGTCGACTACGGCGCGGGCGACAACACCTACGGCGCCATCTTCAAGACCGGCAGCTCGAAGCCCGTCGTCGGCATTCACGACGGCGACCTGCAGGCGCTCTGAAAATCACGGCCCATCACGGAACCGCTTCAGCCAGTCGCCGAAGCCGGGCGTCGAAGTCCACTCGTCGAGGAAGACGTGACGGGCGCCGGGCACGACGAGGGTGTCGGGCAGGTGGTTCGCCACCAGCTCGTCGACGCCCGCGTGAAACTCGGCGCCTGACTTCCCGGTGAAGGTCGACAGCAGCCCGTCTTCAGCCGACGTCACCAACGCCAGCCGGCCGCCCTTCAGGTCGCGTCGCGCGGTGTCGACCCACGCCGTCGTCGTCTCGGAGCAGCCGCTGCAGCCCGGTGGCAGCTCGGGCTTCCACGCAGCGAACCACTCGTTCCAGCGCGTACCGGCCGGCCTCACCATCGCGGCGGAGTCGGCCAGCACCTGCACCTCGGCCGTCGGGAACGCGGCCTTGAACCGCCAGGCGTTCATCTGCGCTCCGAAGCCGCCCGCGCTCGTGCCGATGACGAAGACGCGCCGTGCGTTGGCGAACGTGGGCGCCAGCCGCTTCAAGAACGCGTCGAGGTTCTTCGCGCCTTCGTGACTCGTGGGCCGGCCCTGCACGTACGTCTGCGTCGTGGTGCCGACGTGCAGATCGCCGGTGCAGTACGGCAAGTACACGAAGCTCGCGTCGGCGAAGGGCGATTCGGCGCGATCGAAGAGGGGAATCGACCGAAACCGCTCGCTGCTGAACTGCGCGTTGCCGTAGCCGAAGTCGATGTTCCACGCCGACTTCACGAAGAAGCAGCTGCCCGCGTCCCAGCAGGCGCCGCCACCCATGAGGTAGATGACGACGTCGTTGGCGCCTTCCCGCGGGTCGATGCCGAGGCCGGTCGGCGTTCCGTTCGCGCAGCGTGTGTCGTCGAACTCGACCCACGACCACCCGCCGGCTGGCGCCTCGATCGGCCCGGTCGACGGTCCAAGTGTGGGAACGCACGCAGACGCGCAGAGCAGGGCGAGCACGAACCTCACGCGCGCTCGTACCCGCTCGCGGGAGCCACGTTCACTTCATCGTCAGGTAGGCCTTCTCGGCCGACAGCGCGAGGGCCGAGGTGTTCGCCACCCAGTCGCCGGCCGTCTTCGTCCAGTTCTCCCAGCCGTCGGGCAGCCGCTTCTCGACGAACATCGCCTTGAGATCCTCCACCGCGTACGCGGGCTGCCCTCCGACCTGCTTCGTCTTCGGGCTGTTCGCGAGAAACGTCGCCAGCAAGCCGAACTCGCCCGCCGAGCCGATGAGGTTGTCGTCACCGAGCACCTTGGTGAGCTTCTCGAGCACCTGCCGGTCCTGCGCGGGGTTCGCCTGGCCGTGCGCGCGATCGCTCACGCTCTGGCCCACTTCTCCGACCAGCTTGGCGAAGTCCTTCGCGAGCACGACGCCGGTGCGAAACCCCGGCGCCTTCGCGTTCGGGTCGTTCTTCACGTTCTCGGCGATGAACCGGCCGATGTCGGAGCGCGTCACCACGCCGTTCTTCGCGAACTTCGTCAGCCGCTCGAAGTCCTTCTCGCTCATGCGGCCCGAGTTCAGCTTCGTCGGGTCTCCCTGAAGAATGCCGCTGTGGCCCGCGTGCGAACCCTGTGAGCCGGGGAAGTCGAGGCTGAAGGTGCCGAGCGGAACCGGCGTGTCGAGCTTGCCGCTCCTGCCGGCCATGTGCGCGTGGTTGCCCTGCGCGAAGAGCTTGAGCACCTCACCCAGGTTGCTGCCGGGCCCCGTGTTCCCCAGCTTCGCCACGTCGTCGATGCTGGCGAGCGGCTTGTCGGCGTCGTTGCGCACCTTCAGGTCCCCGCCCTTCACCGCGGCGCCGATGAACGGGCACGTCGCCTTCTTCTCGACGACCGCGGCCTTCTCGCTGTCGCTGAGGTTCGCGACGTTGGTGGTGACGCTGGTGGCGGCCGCGCGGCGCTCTTCGAGGCTGCTCGTGCGCTGGGTGCCCCAGCCTGCCGTCGGCGCTGCAGGCGCGGGTGTGCTGGCCGGGTGGGGGACTGTCGCTGGCGCCTGCGGGGTGGTGGGGCGAAGCGCGGGGGTACCACCGTTCACCTTCGTCATGGTAAGTCTCCGTAAGTGGATTACGTAAATCAGTTACGTAATCGATTTACGACATGGCGAGAGCGAAGATCAAGATCCCTGAGGTTGAAGACGCGCGCGCGGCGTTGCTGGCCCAGGCGCGGGCGGCGTTCGCGAGCGGTGGGAGTGCGGCCGTCGAGGTGGTGCCGATCTGCAAGGCGGCCGGCCTGACGACGGGCGCGCTGTACCACCACTTCGGCAATCGAAACGGGCTGCTCCGCGCGGTCGTCGAAGCCGTGGCCGATCAACAGGTGATGCGCAGACATGTCGAAGATCTGCGCGTCGGAGGAGGGATAATATTCGTCGTTGGGCGGGACGGGCGTGGGCGCGAAATGGGTGGGGCTCATGGGCTGGTGCGACCAAAGCGCCACGGCCAGCGCCCACAAACCGAGGAAGAGGGCGATGTTCTGCACAACAACCCAGCGCGAATGTACGACAGGGAAGCGCCGCTCGATCA
>JBEOKA010000163.1:0-6444 GCA_040275325.1 Myxococcaceae bacterium
CACGACTTCACGACGCAGCCTTCTCCGCCCTTCTGGCCAGCCGGCGCGTCGGGCACGAAGAGCGCCTCGAACGGGCCATTCGCCGCGAGCGTGAAGCGAACGTCGGGCGCCAGGAAGCGCACCAGGCCCTCCTTCGTGGTGAAGGCGCGGAAGACCTCGGCGGGAGGCGCCTGCACGAGGCGCGACACCTCGAGCGGCGCTGGAGCAGCGGCGAGCACGGTCAGCAACACCATGAAGCCTCCTCAGGTGGTGGTCAGGTTCGAATCGGGCGGCGTCTGCTGCTTGCGGCGCTTCTCGACGAGCCACACCAGCACCACGCCCAGCTCGTAGCAGAGCAGCATCGGGCCAGCCATCAGCGCCAGGTTCACGGCGTCTCCGGTGGGCGTGAGAATGGCGGCGGCCACCAGACACAGCACCAGCGCGTGCCGTTGGTACTTGAAGAGGAACGCCGACGAGACGAGCCCGACCATGCCGAGCACCATCATCACCAGCGGCAGCTCGAAGATGAGGCCGAAGGCGAGCTCGAGCACGAGCACCAGTGACAGCTGCTCGCTCATCGACAGCATCGGCTTCGTCCAGTTCATGCTCTCGACGGTGGCGACGCCGACGCTCAGGGTGCGCTCGAGCTTCCAGAGCTCGGCGAAGTCGGTCGTGCGCGCGCTCGCGACGCCCGCCAGAATCGCCGCGGCCTCGTCAGCCAGCGTTTGAGCCTTGTCGTACTCGCCAAGCCCGAAGGCCGCGACCGCCTCGAGCCGCTTGCCCATCACCTGCGCGAGCACAGGACGAGCGGCGTCTCCGTACCCCGCGCGGGTGGCGTCGATCAGCCGGCCCAGCCCATCGAGGCGCGCGAGCACGTCGACGCTGCGCTTGCTGATGAGCGACAGGCCCATGCCCTGGTCGGTCGTCTTGCCCTCTCCTGCGGCCTCGAGATCGCCGACTGCCGTTCTCGCGAGCGCGCTGGCGTGATCGAGATCGCCGAGCGAGAGGTAGCGCAGGGCGTCCTGCTCCCGCAGCCGGCCGGTGTCGATGCGCTGCGTGATGACGGCGACGTCTTCACGCTGCAGCAGGAACTGGAACATCTGCGGCAGCAGCACGAAGTAACAGAAGGCCGCGCCGGCGACGAAGGCGAGCGTGCCGAAGACGATGAACGGCGCCGCCAGCTTCTTCTCGTTGTCGTACAGGCCCGGCGCCACGAAGCTCCAGATCTGCCAGAGGAGCACCGGCGTGCTCATGAACACCCCGGCATAGAGCCCGATCTTCATCAGCACGTTCAGCTCTTCGATGGCGGACGTGTAGATGAGCTGGGCCGACGCCGACGGCAGCGACATGAGCACCGGCCGCATCAAGAAGCCGTAGATCTCGCGCGCGAAGGTGAGCGAGAGCACGCCCAGCACGAGCACGGCGATGGTGACGCGCAGCAGCCTCGTCCGCAGCTCGGCGAGGTGCTCGAACAGGCTCATCTTGTATTCGTCGGGGGTCACGGCCGCGGCGGGCATGTCGGCGCTCAGGGCTTCTCGGGCGAAGGCTCGGTGGGCGCGGGAGCAGGCGCCTCAGGCGGCGGAACGGGCTGCGTGGGCTGGGCCAGCGCGACCGGCTCTGCGGCGGCGGCGCCCTTCATCACCTGCGACAGGTCGGCCTCGGGCGTCGGCAAGGCGTCGGGCAGCTCACCCGCGTGGTGCCCATGGGCGATGGCGTCTTGCGCAGGCTGGGGAACCGGAGCGGGGACCTCTTTGGTCAGCTCCTGATCCATCTTGTAGAACTCGCGCTCGACGGTGCTGCGCACGTCATCGGTCTGCCGACGAAAGTCGCGCACCAGCTTGCCGATGGTGCGGGCGAACTCAGGCAGCTTCTGCGGCCCCAGAATGAGCAGGGCCGCGATCGCGATGAAGATGATTTCGCCCGTGCCGATGTTCAGCATCGCGCACCGGTTGTAGCCGGGTCGGCCACCGACGGCTACCGACGAACGGGGAAGGCCGTGCCCTTGCCGCAGTAGACGAACGTGCCGTCTGGCGCCTTGCCGGCGCGGCGCAGGCCCGAGAAAGCCAGGTTCGAGCCAGCGCGCGCAGGGCCCAGCGTCGGGTCTTCGATGCGCAGCACGACGGGAATGCCCGAGGGCAGGCCGTCGAAGGGAGAGATGAGCTCAGACATGACGAAGCTCTTGCCCGAGCCGCAGCCGTTGTTGGCGATGCCGTAGTACGGGAACTTGTCGGTCACCGAGATGACCTTCACCCGCGCGTCTTCGACGAGGCCCGAGGCCGAGAAGCGGGGGTCGGTCTTCGCTTCGTCGAGCGACCGCGCGGGGATCATCGCCCCGACCGACGCCTTGCCACCGAGGTACGCGTCAGGCGCCTGGGTCTTCGGCTGGGTGCCGGCCGGCGGAGGCGTGTTGTTCGCGGGCGCGGTGTTCGAGCCGTAGGGCTGCGGGTTCGACGACGGCGGCGGCGTGGTGTTGGTGTTCGACGGAGGCGGCGTAGTCGCGGCGACGTTCTGCGACGGCGGCGGCGTCTCACCGGGGCGAATCACGCGGCGACCAGGCTCGTTCGCCGGAGCAGGCTGCTTCGCGGCCTCGGCGGCCAGACGCGCAGCTTCCTTCTTCTGCTCCTCTTCGAGCTTCTTGCCTTCGGCCTCGAGACGCTTGGCCTCGATGGCGGCGTTCTTCTCGTCTTCTTTGCGCTTCTTCTCTTCGTCGGCGAGGCGCTTCTTCTCTTCGGCGGCGAACTTCTTCTCGTCTTCCTTCTTCTTCTTCTCTTCCTCGGCGAGGCGCTTCTTCTCGTCGGCCTCGGCCTTCTTCTTCGCCTTCTCTTCGGCGGCGAGGCGCTTCTTCTCTTCGGCAGCAGCCTTCTTCTCTTCTTCCTTCTTCGCCTTCTCTTCGGCCGCGATGCGCTTCTTCTCTTCGGCCGAGTTCTTGAACTCTTCTTCCTTCTTCTTCTTCTCTTCGGCGGCGAGGCGGGCCTCTTCTTCGGCCTTCTTCTTCTTCTCTTCGGCCTCGAGCTTGGCCTGCTCTTCCTTCAGGCGCTTCTCTTCGACCTCGCTCTTCTTCTTCTCGAGCTCGACGCGAACCTTCTCGATCTCCTGGCGCTTCTTCTCGAGCTCTTCGTCGCGCTTCTTCTCTTCAGCGAGCTTCTTCTCTTCTTCCTTCTTGGCCTTCTCTTCGGCGGCGAGGCGCTTCTTCTCTTCGGCGTCGGCCTTCTTCTTCTCTTCAGCCGCCTTCTTCTCGTCTTCCTTCCGCTTCTTCTCCTCCTCGGCGAGGCGCTTCTTGTCCTCTTCGAGCTTCTTCTTCTCTTCCTCGAGGCGCAGCTTCTCAGCCTCGGCCTTGGCCTTCTTCTCTTCTTCGGCCTTCTTCTTGGCCTCGATGGCCTCCTGCTCGGCCTTGAGGCGCTTCGCCTCGGCCTCGGCCTTCGCGCGGGCCTCTTCTTCGGCCTTCTTGCGAGCGTCGTTCTCGGCGGCGAGCTTTCGGGCGGCCTCTTCGTCAGCCTTCTTCTTCTCTTCCGCAGCCTTCTTGGCAGCCTCTTCTTCGTCCTTCTTGCGCTGCGCCTCGGCCTTGATTGCGGCTTCGCGGTCGCCCTTGGTGATGGGCTTGCGGCCGCCCGTGCCAGCCTCGGTCGTCGCCGCAGACTTCGGCGTGGCGACCTCGACCTCGTCCTGCGCGGTAGCGAGAACGGCGGCGAGGCAGAGGGACAGCAACGACAAGCGAGAGAAGGATTTCATGGAGCGGCGCGTGTAGCCGAGGTTGCGCCTGCGGATCAATCGAGACTCAGAGCGGCTCCGTGCGGAAGGTCAAGCGGCTCCGGGCCTCGTCTGCCGCGGCTTTGAAACGGTCCGCCTGCGCGAGGTCGTCGGGGTCGTGGGTTCTGGCAGCGCGCTGGGCCCAGGTCGCAGCGCCGAGGTTGAGACACTCGAGGTCGCCGTTGCAGTTCCACGTCTGGTGGAGCACCCGAAGCTCGAGTCTGGCGGCCTTGTCTGCAGGCTCGACCCAGTCACCGTCAGCCCTCAGCGCTCGCACGATCTTCGCCGCGTGCGGGTCGTCGGGCGGCGCGATGGACAGGTAGCGGCGATAGAGCGCGCGGGCGGCCTGCTCGTGTTCGAGGCGATCGAGCGCGGCGAGGCGCTTCCAGTGGCTGCCGAACAGCGGAGACGAGGGCCGTTGCGAGAGGTGCGCATGCGCGGCCGCGACATGGGCGAGGCAGTCGAGGCGCAGCGGGTCAGCGCTCCGGCATTGATCTCCCGCGCGAATGACGTCGAACCACAGGCGGCGCGTGGCGAGGCTGTCGAGCTCGGCGATGACCGACTGGCGCACCGTGGGCCTGCTCATCCTCACGGGCGGTGGCCAGGGGATGCCATCACTCAGTCGCAAGACCTGCGGCCTCGAGAGCACCATCGGCTCGAACGTCGCTTCTCGCACGGGGTTGACGTTGACGGGCTTCGCGTTGGGAGCCAACGAGGTCACCGCTTGCGAAGCAGGCCAGCTCACGACCGGCGCGACAGGGAGCGACGGTGCAGCAGCTGCCGGTCGCTCAGTCGCCCGCGTGGCGAAGAGCCCGACCCCGAGCGCAATCAAGGCAACGCCGAGGAGCAGCGGCTTGCGCGCACGCCTCGGGGAGCGCACCGGAGCGAGGTCTTCGGGTTTCAGGTGCAGCGCGAACGGGTAGCCAAGGTCGAGCACCGCGCTGACGAACGCGGCGCGCAGATCTGCCGCCAGCATCGACGCGCAGTCGTCGTCGTCGAGCACGTCGATGAACGCGAGCGCAGCGGTCGAACGTTCTTCGGCGGGCAGCGCCTTTCTCGTGAAGTCGGCCAGCAGCGAGATGCCGCGCCTGATCTTCGCTTCGGCGTTCGTGGAGCCTGGCTCGTCGAGCTCGACCTGCTTCGCCGGGGTGAGGAGCCGGGTGCTCACGTCGCCCGAGCCTACGCCCGACGCTCGCGCGACGTCAGGCCCCCGGCCGCTTCGCGGGAACGACGCGCTTCTCGACGATGAAGAGCAGCAGCGGAATCAAGAGCGACATCGTCATCGACACCATCGCGACCGTGGCCATGCCGACCAGCTGACGTGGCGGCCGACCGGGCAAGTCGGTCGCCAATGGAGCGCGCGCGATCTCGGTGAGCATGAGCCCCGAGCTGAAGGCCGCGAGCGAGGTGGCCGCGTGCTGCACCGCCGACTGCAGGCTCTGAAAGGTGGCGCGCCGCGCGGGGTCGGGCACCTTCGTCGTGAGCGTGTTGTACGAGACGTTGCGAAAGCCCTGCGCCAGCATGAAGCCGCCGAACGAGGCGAAGACGAGCCACGACGCGAGCGACTCCCGCGGCAGATAGAAGAAGAAGAAGATGACGCAGATGACGAGCAGCGTGCCGCCGGTGCCGACGCGGAACGAGCCGAAACGATCGACCAGCCGGCCTCCGAGCTGCGTGGCGAAGAAGCTGGCGATGCCGCCGAACAGGTACGCGAACTTGATGTGCGCCTCGGGCACGCCGAGGTTGAACTGCAGGTACGACGCGATGTTCGGAATCAGCACGAAGCCGGCCGACATCACGATGGCCGTCATCAGGAACGACAGCTGAACGTTGCGCTCCTTCACGAGCGAGACGATGTCGGGAATCGTCCGGCGCGGCGCCCCGAGGTGGCCTCGCAGCGGCGGCAACAGAAAGACCGACACCACCAGCACCACCGCGCCCAGCGCCGCGACGGTGAAGAACGGCGCGCGCCACCCGAAGTGCTCCGCCATCCACAACCCTGACGGCACACCGAACACCGAGGCGACCGAGAACGCGCCCATCACCGTGCCCATCGCCTTGCCGCGCACCTGCGATGGAATCGTGTCGGCGATGATGGCGAAGCAGAGCGACGTCGCCGGCCCACCGAACGCTCCCGCCACGCTGCGCGCGATGAGCAACGTGGTGAAGCTGCCCGCGAAGCCACACAGCGCGGTGCCGATGACCAGCCCCAGCACGGCCACGCCGACGGCCTTGCGACGGTCGAAGCGGTCGAGGAAGAGCGCGCCGAGCAGCCCCATCAACGACGCGGTGGCGGTGTAGCTCCCGTTCATCCACGGCAGGTGCGACGAGGGAAAGTCGAGCGCCTGCGCCAGCCGTGGGCCGATGGGCATCACGATGACGAAGTCGAGAATGTTCACGAACTGCAGCGCGGCGACGAGCAAGACGATGCCCCACTGCCGGCTCGTCAGCGCCAGCGAAGGCGTCTCGGTCGCTGCGGGAGCCGTCATGACCCGCGTGCTGTACACCAGCGATCGCGGCGGCGCCCCAAAACCATGATCCCCCGCGCGGTGGGTGTTACGTGGGGCACCATGCCCATCACGCCTGGAACGAAGCTGCCCGACGCGACCCTCTACGAGTCCACCGCTTTTGGAGACGCGTGCCCCCTCTCGCCCGAGAAGGTGTCGGTCGCCGATGCCTCGAAGGGGAAGAAGATCGTCATCTTCGACCTACCCAAAA
>JBEOKA010000164.1:0-7883 GCA_040275325.1 Myxococcaceae bacterium
GCGCGGCTGCGATGAAGTGAACGTCGTGGCCCCGCTCGGCGAGCGAGAGCCCGAGCTCGGTCGCGATGACGCCGCTGCCTCCGTACGAGGCGTGACAGACGATGCCGATGCGCAGCCCGCTCATGTGAACTCCAGCGGAAGGTGCACGCGCTCGCGTCGGCGACTCCGGCTCAGCTCACTCGCGCGCCGCAGCTCGCTCATGTTCAGCGTGAGACGAAGCGGAACGCGTTCTCGCCTTTGACTCGGGCGCAGCTCACTCGCGCGCGGCCGCCCGCTCATGTTCAGGGCGCGCCTCATGTGAACTTCAGCGTGAGACGCGGAACGTTCACGCAGTCGCTCTCCGACACGAAGCTCGTTCACGCGCAGCCTCATGCGAACTCCGGAGTCAGCGTGACGATGTCATGGCCGAACGGAACGACGCTCGATTCGATGCGCTTCATGAACGCCTCGATGCCGAACGACGCGAAGAACCCCGCTGCACCGAGCACCCGCTCCTGTGGTTGTCCGTTCGGAAAGAGCGCGCGCTGGAGACGGTCGACCCGGCTCGCCAGCACGTCGTCTCGGGTGAGGCGCTCGCGCTGAAGCCGTGCACCCAGCCGATTCGCAGCGCGAGCGATGGTCTTGCGCGTTCGCTCCACCGCGTCGTCGACACCTCGAACGCGTGACAGCACGGGCTCGATGGCCGCGAGCAATTCCTTTTCCACGTCTTCGGCAGCGCCGCCCTGAGACAGCCTGCCCAGCAGCGCCTCGCGCGACACCTCGACGGCCTCAGGCGCGAGCCCCAGCTTCTCGAGCAACGCCTTCGGCCGCGCCTCGACCACGCGAAACCGCGCACGCGGCATCACCATCGGCATCGGCAGCCCGAAGTGCGAATACAGCGGAGCCAGCTGCGCGAAGTAGTTCAGCTCGCCCGGGCCTCCGACGATGGCTGCGGTGGGCAACAGCGTGTCCTGAATGATGGGGCGAAGCAGGGCCGAGCTGCTGACACAGAGTGGATCCTCCGGCAGCCGCGCCTTCGCCTCCACGCGAAACCGCGGGCCATCTCGCCCATCGGGATGAACGAACGTGAGCGCCGCATCACGAACGCGCACCTGAACGTCGAACCCCGCGGCCTCGAGCTCGTCACTGCGTTGCTGCAGCACACGCGTGATGACGTCGCACTCCGCCAGCGCGCGTTCGTGCACGGGCCGCGCGACCTTCGCCAGCGCCTCGTCACGCGGGTCGAGGATGATGAGCGAGGGAAACAGCTCCGACATGACGCCCGCGAACGCGTTCACCCACGTCGCCTCGGGCCGGTAGTGTCGACTGAACAGCGCCGACACCTCGTCGGCCTGCGGCCAGCCGTCGAGGGCGCCACGCAGCGTCGCGAGCGCCTCATCGACACCAGTGCCCAGCCGCACCGACGACATCGACGCGCGCTCGACGTGCGGTGAGGCGAGCGAGATGGTCGTCAGCGCTCCCTCTTTCCCGTGCACGACGGTGTGAGCGACCTCGTCGAAGTCGTGGTCTTCGCTCTGCAGCCAGAAGACGGGCACGCCCTCGAGCGCGCGCGCCGTCACCACCGCAGTGGCTGCTTTGTAGAGGGAATACAGCGGCCCGAGGAACAACCCGACCTGCTGGCCGGTGACGGCGACGGGCGCTCCGCTCGCGAGCGAATCGAGCGACTGCGCTCGCGCTGACGTCATCGGCCGCCGCGCCGCCTGGGCCCGGAGCGCCGCGACGACCTCGGCCTTCACCCCTCGCGCGCGGGCCTGCCGAACGAACTCCACCCGTCTCGATGGGTGTCGAAACCCGTCATCGAGAAAGCGAAGTGCGGCCGGCTCGGCTTTGAGGAACGCGGGGGAGAACGCCGACATCGACGACTTACTTGCCCTTCCAGTCCGTCAGCGCCTTCTTCACGTCGGCTGCGTAGAAGAAGCCCTCGGGCTTCACCTGGCCGAGCGTGTTCGCCTTCTCGGCGAGCGGCAGCGCCTCCTTGAACTTGCCCTGACCCGCGAGCGCCTGCGCCTTCACCCACGTGTTGAGCCACGTCTCGCTGATGGCGATGGACTTGTCGGCGAAGGCGAGCGCGTTCGCGAAGTCCTTCTCCTCGAGGTAGTAGCGCGCGGCCTGCGTCATCTGCGCCGACGGGTTCTCGGCCATCGCCTTGATGTTGGCGGCGGCCTGCTCGGCGGTCTTCAGCTTCACCGGCAACGAGACGCGAACCTTCTCCCACTCGAGGTCGATGCTGGCGCTCTCGTTGGTGAAGTTCGACACGAGGTACGCGAGGCGCTCACGGGCGGCGATCGCCTGCGGCTTCACGGTGACGCGCACCAGGTCGTTGCCCTCTTTGTACTCATCGCTGCCCCAGAGGTCGTTCACCTTGCTGAGAATCAGCGTCCACGAGGCGGCGCCGGGGATCGCGAAGAAGCCGTACGAGCCCGCCGGCACCTGCGTCTCACCGATGACGACCGGCATGCTGAAGGTGACGGTAGTGTTCTTGTTCGCGCCCGCGCGCCAGACCTTGTCGAGCGGCACCAGCGCGCCCCAGATCTTGCGGCCCTTCACCGCGGGGCTGCTGTAGTCGACCGTGATGGTGGTGAGGCCCGCGGTCTGCACGACCTTCGCCTCAGGGCTGAGCGCCGGCAGCTTCAGCTGGGCGAAGGCAGAGACGGCAGAGAGACACGCGACGACGACGACGAGACGAAAAGACATGTGACCCCTCGATGGAGAAATGTGGCCCGCCGCACATGAGGTGGCGGGCGGCGTGGTTTCACACGCTCGAGGTGTTTTTGCTCGGTTCTTTGATGGCTCGCGTCAGCGTCTTTCGCCCGGTCAGAGCGCGGCCAGCTGCTCACTGCACAGCTGCGCCAGCGCCATGATGGTCCACTGCGGGTTGATGCCGGCGCAGTCGGGGAACAGCGAGCCGTCACACACGCGCAGGTTGTCCATACCGCGCACGCGGAAGTCGGCACCGACGGGCCCAATCGCGTCGTCGTCGCTCATGCCGTTGCCGCCCTGCGGGTGGCCCGTGCCCACGACGAGGGAGCGCAGGTCAGCGAGCTGCTCGTACGCCCTCAGCTCGTTCGCGTCTGACACCACGAAGCCGTGCGACGTCGGCATGATGAGCTCGTTGATGGGCTCGGGGTTGCGCGCATCCATCAGCGCGCGGGCGATGACGCCGTGGCCCTGGTGCAGGCGCGAGAGGTCGTCGAGCCCGATGGGCAGCTGCACCTTGCCGTCGGCGTCGACGGTGCCCGAGGCGAGCGTCGCCACCAGCGGCGCGACCACCGCGAAGTTTCGGTAGTTCTGCATGCGCGCCTGATGCACCTCGAGGTAGCCGGGCAGCACCATCGCGTGCGCGGCGGGCGGGTTGAACCACGACTCGATGACGAAGCGCGGGCCCGGCTCGTTCGGCCAGAAGAAGTGCGAAATCTGCAGCGAGCCGTAAGACTGAATCGGCTCCTGCAGGAAGGCGAAGACCGGAGCGCCGATGTTCGCCGAGAGCCGCTTGCCGATGAGCCGGTGCGACAGCCCCGAGCGCAGCAGCGCCGCGGATGACTGAATCGGCCCGCACGAGACGACGTACTGTTTCGCCTTCACCGTCAGCGTCTGCGAGCCGTCACCCAGCACCACCTGCGCGCCCGTCACCGTCGTGCCCGACAGCTCGAAGCGATGCAGCCGCGCGAGCTCGATGACGTCGAGGTTGCCTGTCTCGAGCCCTTCTTTGAGGTGCACCTGCAGGCTGTTGCGCTTGGCCTCGTACGAGCAGCCGAGGTTGCAGTACCCGCAGCCGCGGCACGTCGAGCGCTTGAGGTTCACGTTGCACTCGTACAGGCCGGGCACGTTCGGCAGCGCCGTCGGGTGCTTCGCCACCGGGCCCCACGCCTGCTCGATGTACGAGAGCGCGGGGTTCAAACGGGCTCCGGGCGCGAGCGCTTCACTCGCGGGAATGATGCCGAGCTCGGCGGCGACCACGTCGTACGCGCGGTTCAGCTCGCTCTCGCTCACGGGGAAGCCGACGTTCGCCCAGCGCTGGAAGATGGGCTTCGGCAGACGGAAGCACACGGCGTTGTTGTGCAGACCACCACCGCCGACAGCGCGCGCCTGCAGCACGGTGATGTTGCGGTACTTCGAGGGGTCGACCTTCGGGCGGCCCACGTCGAGCGCCGTCTGCAGCCCGCCCATCGCGTACGTGCGTGAGAGGCCGTCGATTTCGCCGCTCGAGAAGGAGGGCTCGTGGTGGTACCGGCCTGCCTCGAGCAGACACACCTTCTTGCCGGCCTTCGCAAGGCGGTTGGCGAGCAGGCTGCCCGCGACGCCCGAGCCCGCGATGAGCACGTCGTACTGACCGACCGGCTTCTGCTTGACGGCGAGCTTCAGCGAACCGGGGCCGGGCGACGTCGGCGAGCGCACGTACCCGATGGAGGTGTCGACGCTGGGACACGAGTAATACGTCGCCATCAACACGACGTGCAGCGAGTGCGCCGCCGCGCGCAGGTCGCGCTCGAGCACGGTGTTCACCGGGTTGTCGAGTACGTCGCGAACCAGCTGCCGCAGCTTCGTCGCGTCGAGCTGCCCGAGCGCCTGACCGACGAGCGTGTCGACCGCCGCGCCGACGACGTTCTGCAAGAGCGCGCCGAGGTCGATGGACGAGTTCGCGAGGTACTTCTCGAGCTGCTCGATGACCTCGGCCGGCGTCGCCACCTTCTGGCCAGGGATGTACACGTCGAGCAGCAGGCTCACGAGCAGCTGCTGGTGCCAGAGAATCGAGCGGCTGCCCGAGAAGAACAGCGGCACCACCGAGTACACCTCTGAGAGGCGCGCGTTCATGAAGCCGAGGAAGTCCTGCTGCGCGAGGCGGGTCTCGAACGGCGAGGCAGAGCCGGGGAACTCGAGCGAGCCGAGCTGGTCCATCAAGTCGGGCAGCGCGACGTGCAGCTCACCGTCGGCGATGACTTCACCGCGCGAGAGGTCGCTCACCGTCACGCTCACCAGCGTCGACAAGTCACCCAGCGCGTCGAGCGCCTGCACGGCTCCGTCGGCGCGCAGCTGCTTGAAGCCCTTGAGCAGGTACGGCGCTCCACCGGGGCCGGTGAACTCGATGTTGAACTCGAACTCCTGCTCGCGCCGGCTGGGCGTGGTGGCGCGGAACATCTCGATGGTGCCGCCGGTGATGCTGAAGCGCCGCGGGAAGAGCCCATCTTTCCACTGCACGGTGCCGTCCGAGACCTGACAGACGTGCGCGGGCCCCGCGATGAAGGCGTTGAGCGAGCCGATGACCTGCGTCGTCGAGAAGGCCAGCGACTCGACCGAGCCATTGGAGCGGCGGGTCACCTGGCCGCGCATCGCTTCGAGAACACGAACTCCGACGGCGTTCGAGATGGGCATGTGTGGTTTCCCCCGCGTGAAGAGGCGCGAACCGTACCGCGCGCCGTGCTCACCCGAATGGAGGAAACGGCAGACGAAGGTCAGGTCAGCGCAGAAGTGCCGCCGCGTCTTCGAGGGGCACTTCGGATGCCGCAGGTTCGACTCCTGCCGACCCGACTCATCGGGTCGTAGCTCAGACGGTAGAGCACCGCCTTGAAACGGAAGAGAACGCGAGTTCTCCCTGTGGCCTTCTCACTCGGGTGTGTCGTGCGCCTGATCAACACCTCCCAGTGGACGTCGTGCCGCCGCTGGGGTCAGGTGCGGCAGGGCCGATGGTGAACGAGTCGACGATGCGGTTGCTGGTGTTGCTGGTGCTGTGTGGTTGTGGGCGTTCGGGGCTGCTCGACGAATTGCCGCTGGCGCCCACGAGCCGTGACGCGGGAGTCGATGCAGGTGCGGGGGTCGACGCGGGCCGCCCGGTCGATGCTGGCGTCCGCGCCGCTCCCGGCTTCGTCTTCAAGAGCCAGAATCAGTGCCCCGCGACCGGAACCGAGCGCGACCTCGTGCCGGGCATTGGTGAGCGGCTCGTGCTCGTGAAGACGACGGTGCAGACCGAGTGCAGTGGCGCAGGTGGAGACTGGCTCATCGGCACCCAGCTCGACGGCAGTGGCATCGCCTTTGGTGCGCATGCCTGCTTCTTCGTACCCAACCAACTCCACAACACCGCGTGGTTCGCCCTCGCCCGCATCGACCCGAACGGGCCGCTGCTCATGACGCAGACGGGCTGGTGCATTCTGCCCGTCACCACGAACGTGAAGGTGCTGGCGTGGGCGCTCTACCCGAGCGAGCAAGACGCCGTGTCAGCGCGTGCCGCCTTGAGCCCCTGAGGCTATCGGGTCTTCGCCAGCTCGCGCTCGAACGCGTCGGCGCGCGTCGCGTCGTGGGTGACGAAGACCTCGTCGAGCTGCCCCACCTGGTCGCCCATCAAGTCCGGGTTCCGGTAGAGCCCGGCCTTGAAATAGTGCGGCGCCGCATTGAGCATGTTTCGCCCCTCGACGGTGGTGATGAGGGTGCCGTTGACGCTCCAACGGACTTGCCCAGTCGAGCCACGGCTCCAGGAGATGTCGAGGCGCTGGTCGACCCACTTCGCCTTCTCGATGGGCACGACCGCGCGCAGCTCTGCAGGAACGCCGACCAACAGCCCCAGCAACGGCCGCTCGAGCGTGGCGTCACTGAGCCCTACCACGCCGGCCGCCTTCCCCGAGTCGAACACCGTGCGCACGTCGGGGTCCTGCTTCGTGAGCCAGAAGGACTGAACGACGATTGGAGGGCTGTTGCCGCTGCCCGCGTACGAGTCCCACGTCTCGCCCAGCGTGCAGTCGGGCTGGTCGTGAAACTGGGCGAGAATCTGCCAGGTGGGCCGGCCCTTCGCGTCCTTCACGCGGTCGAAGTCGGGCCATGTCGCGTCGAGGCGCTCGCTGAAGAAGTACTGCGCGCGACTGCCTTCGAGGTCTCGCGAGTCCCAGGCCAGCTCGGCGCGGGTGCCCGAGTTGACGGTGGCCTGCGCGGTCACCCGAAACTCGAGCGCGCGGGCGCCGCGGCGTGGCGTGGTGGTGACGAGGCGCAGCGCTTCACTCGACGCCTCGATGGTGCCGGGCCAGCTTGCCTCGAGCGTGCCCTCATCGAACGTGGCGGTGAATTCGCTCGCGGCCGCGGCAGGGCACTCGACGGGAGTGGGCTTCGCGCACGAGGCCAGCACCATGAGAGCGAGCGCTCGCATGTGCGGGTTGTAGCAGGGTATTCAGGCCAGCCATGTTCGCTGGCCTCGCTGCGGTCGTCGTCTTCCTGCTCGTCGGAGTCCTCATCGTCGGCATGGGCGCGAAGACCATCGTCCAGTGAGACCGACAAGGTGAAGGAGGTGACCGACTCCATGATCGTCGTCGAGCGCACCACCTGGTGCCGTGAGCTGCAGCAGAAGAAGGTGAAGCCGATGCGAATGCAGTACCTCTTCGAGCCCACGTCGAAGCCGCAGGTCGGAGAGTCCGTGCTGGTGATGGTGAGTGGTCAGGTCCGGAGGAGCGTGAGCGCCCAGCGCGAGGACGTGCTCTTCCGGGAAGTCGAAGTCGTTCAGCGTCGCCAACCAGTCGGTCTCGTGCCGCGCGCTCGCGAAGTTGCCGTATTCGATGTGACGAAGCGTCAGGGCTTCGGGCCGAACCGCGCGCGCAGGAACGTCACCGTCGCATCGAGGTCAGGGCTCGTCGCCGCCACGCACGGCAGCGCCGCGGCCGCGTTCAAGAACTCGCCCACGTGCTCGCCCAGCGCCTGCACCACCGCGTTGTCGGGGAAGGCGAGCTTCACTCGCAGCCAGTGTGTCGCGACGTGCAGGCCGAGCAGGCTCTCGACGCGGCTCTGCTTCACCGTGCGCGAGAGAAACTCGACCTCTTTTCGCCACAGCGGCTTGCTCTCGAGTGATGCGGGATTCGAGAAGCTCGCGAACGCCACCGGAATCACCACGTCGTCGAAGCGCTTCATGG
>JBEOKA010000165.1:0-21803 GCA_040275325.1 Myxococcaceae bacterium
GAGTGCAGGCGCGCTCGCGGGTCTCCATGACTGTGGCAGCAGGCTCACGATGGCGGCACGCATTCCAGGCGTGACCTCGTTGAGCAGCTTCGTCACACGCTCCCGGCCGCCTTCACGAACTCCGAACTCGAGCGCAAGGCGGGCCTGTCGGGTTGGAGAGTCGAGGTCGGCCAGTTGCTGCGCAAAGACACGCGCGCGTTGGCGAGGTTGTTTCGCGAAGCCGTCGAGCAGCTCGAGCGCCTGCTCCTTCTTCGTCGCCACGAGGAACAGGGTGGTCTGCTCGACGAACCCGCCTTCACGAGCCGGGTCCTGCTTCGACACGCGTCCCTTGATGAGGGGAGACGCGCGGCCCAGTCGCGTGCCCTCCATGACTCACGCCACCTTTCGCTGCACGTTGGCCGAGATGACGGGCTTCGGCGCGGCGGCGGGCACATGCGCGGTCTGAACGGCGGTCTCCTTCTTGCGCAGGCGGAAGAAGATGATGATCAGCGCCGACGCCAACACCGCGAGCACCAGGCCGAGGACCACGACCATCGCGCGCATGCCGTTCTCCGAGGGGGCGGGCGCGTCGATGGCGATGGGAACGATGGGCGTCTGCACCGTGACCGGGTCGAGGACGAGCACGACATCGTCCGAGTGCAGGCCGTCGACCGACGCGGCGACGAGGGCACGAAGCTCGGCGCGCTGCTGCTGAAGACGCTCCTGCGCTTCTGGCTGCACGCGCAGCAGCACCGAGGCCTTCGAGGGCGTCGGCTGAGTGCCAGGGCGGGGTGCGGGCGGAACGACGAGCTCGACCGAGGCTGACTTCACGCCGTCCATCGTCTCGAGCGCTTCTTCGATGTCGCCCTCCTGGGCCTCGAGCGCTCGCAGCTTCTCGGCTTGCGGCGTCTCGATGAGGCTCGCGGTCTCGACGAGCGACTGCGTCGTCTTGCGTGCCTTGCGCGGCAGCTTCAGCTCGGTGAGCACCCGAAGCGCGTCTGTCGACTTGTCGTCGTCGAGCTCGATGGCCCAGGTCGGCTTCTTGCCCTTCTCGGGCACCTTCTTCACGTCGAAGCCACGCGTCGTGAGCTCGGTGACGATCTCATTGGCATCGCGCTCGTCGAGCCCGTGCTGAATCTGACTGCGGCAACCCGCGAAGAAGAGCGCGAGCGAGACGAGGAGGGTTCGGGGGAACATGGGCGTGCCTCTAGACCTGCGTTTGGAGGACCTGCTTCACGCCGTTGGTCGCCTTCTCCACGACCTTGCCGGCGAGATCGAGCTCCTGACTGGCTCGGTAGACGTGCGCCTGAAGCGACAACAGCTCGGCCGGGCTGAACGACTTCCCGGACTCGGCGAGCTGAAGGATCTGATCCATGCGCGACTGCGCCTGCTGCACCTGATCGATCATCTGCCCGGCGACCTGCTTCGTCTCGGCCGCCGCGCCGACCTTCGCCTTCGAGACCGCCTCGGCCTTGCACGGCGCCGACTTCTCGACGGCGTGGGCGTGCGTCTGTTGCTGGGCCTGAATGGGCGCCGTCTCGACGCGTTGCGGTTGCGGGCCCTGCGACTGGCCCTTCATCACCTTCGAGAACTGATCGGCGGGCTTGTTGACGCTCCCGGCACCAGAGATGCCTGAGGGGCCGACGCCGCCAAGTGGGTTGATGGCCATGGCGTGCCTCAGCGAATGTTGTTGATGGCGGCTTTGGCCGAGTCGTGCCGAACCTTCAGCACGTTCGAGATGGTGTTGTACTCGCGGCTCTCCTGCTGCATCGCCATCTGCATGGCCATCGAGCGGTTCGCCTCGGCGCGCATCTCGCTCATCATTCCTGCCATGTCGCCCGAGACGGCCGAGTTCACCGCGCCACCGACCGAGCCCGCGCCGCCCGTCACGCCGCCGTTCACGTTGATGACGCCAGTCGCGGCCGCCGACGCCGTGCGGGGTCCCTGGTTCGCGAAGTTGGTGACCGCCGAGACGGCCGCGCTCACCACGCCCGCACCGGGAACGCTGCCGAGCACCGCGCCGCTCACCACGCCCAGCGCCTGCGCGCCCTGCTGCAGCGAGTTCTTGAGCACCTCGCCAAACTCCTGCTTCTGGCTCTGGCGGCCGGTCGTGGCGGTGATGGACAGCTGTTCGATGCGGTTCATGGAGGTCCTCCAGCGAGTGTGTGGAGGGCGTTGAGCAGCAACCGTGCCCGCTCCAACTCGTCGAAATGACCCGTGAATCTCGAATCCGACGGGGAAGACGCTCAGTCCGGAGCGAAGAACTCGAGCAGCTGTTCCCGGCGTGCGTGGGCGTCGTCCATGCCGAGCTGGATCAGATCTCTCGCGTACGGAGCGTCGAACAGCAGGTAGCTGCCGAGCTCGGCCTGGCTGAGCAGCTGACTGCCTGCGAGGCGATGGAGCAGCCGCGTCGGGAGCGCGTCGTCAGTCTCTTTCTTCGCGCGCGCTTCGAGGTGGGGGCGGGCGAGCTCGGCGAGATCGCGTGAGGGCCGAACGACGAGCTCACGCACGAAGCGGTACGGCTGGCCGCGCGTGTCTGAGAGCGTGGCGTTGAGCTGTTCGACGAAGGCGTCACCACCGAGCTGGCGACCTCGCTCCACGAGGGCGTTCACCCGCCTCAGCCGCGCGAGATCGTGATCGAGGCGATCGAGCATCAGCGCGTTGAGCACCTTGCCGATGACCTGTGGCGTCGTTGGCAGGTTGGCGAGCTTCGGCGGCTCCATCGAGGCCTTCGGCTTGTGGCCGAGCGAGAGAATGAGCAGCCGATCAGCGCCCAGCCGCAGCGCGGGAGCGACAGGCGTGTTCTGTCGCACGAAGCCGTCGCAGTAGTACTCGTCGCCGATCTTCACCGAGCGGAAGAGCAGGGGAATCGCGGCCGACGCGAGCGCGTGTTCGGGGCTGAGCACGACCTCGGTGGCCACCGTCCACGGGTCGCGGCTCCATTCGGGAAGACCCGGCTCGCGGCGCTGCACGAAGACCTGGGTGCGCCCGTCACGAATGCGGGTGGTGCTGACCGAGATCGCGTCGAAGGTGCCCTTCGCGAGGTTGGCGGCGATGCGCGGCCAGGCGATGCGCTGGTTCACCATGTTCTCGAGCGGCTCGGGGTGGAGCAGATCGTAGAGCCGCCACCCATCGGGGTGCTCGTTGTTGCGCGTGGCCTTCCACATCTTGCGGCCGACGCTCCAGGCCGACTCGCCCGCGACCTTGAAGACCTGCTCGAGCGACAGGCTCGTCCACAGCGAGGCGAGGCCGCGGCCCTGCTCGTCGGGGTTGTCCATCGTCGCGGCGAGGTAGCAGCACGTCATCGCGCCGACCGAGGTGCCCGCCAGAATGTCGAACCGCACGTGGCGGCGAACGTCAGGCGGCAGCTCTTCGCGAACGTAGCGAACGATGCCGGCTTCCCACGCGCCACGGGCCCCGCCGCCGCTGCACACGAGGCCGATCTTCGGGCGATGGGCGGTCACGCGCGCTCCACGAGGTGATCAGCCGCGAATCGATGATCAGCCGAAAAATTGCGTGAGCCACAGGGCGATCCATCCTTCGTCATCGCTGTTGCACCCCACGCCGCGAGGAAAACCATGATCAGCATCACCGCCCAGCCGCCCTCTCCCACGCGCAGTCACCCCCGCGTCGATGCGGGCTTCATGGTCAAGCTCTTCACGCAGGGCAAGGCCGTGTTGGCGAAGGCCGACAATCTGTCGATGCAGGGGCTGCACGTGCTCGGTGACTTCTTCACTGCAGAGGAGCGTCTGACGCTCGCGATCCCGCTGCCCGATGATCGCGAGGTGGTGACGAAGGCGACGGTGCGTCGTCGTGACGAGGAGTCGATCTCGGTCGAGTTCGATCAGCTCGACTGGGACGACATGTTCGCGCTCGCGCGGTTTCTGCACCCGCGCCTGCCGTGAAGTCGTTCAGCCCTTCTTCGCGCGCAGGGTCGAGACGAGATCCATCAACTCGGCGCCGCGGAAGGGCTTGTGAATGTAGCCGTCGGCCCCGGCCTTCATCGCCACCTCGACATCGCTCTTCTTCGCTTTCGCGGTGAGCATGTGGAGCGGCACCTTCGCGGTGGTCGCGTCGGCCTTGAGCATTCTGCACACGGTGATGCCATCGAGCTGTGGCAGCACCACGTCGAGCAGGATCAGATCGAACGACTGGGTGCGAGCGAGCTTGAGGCCCTCGGTGCCCGTCGCAGCACACTCCACCTCGACCTCGTTCTCGCTGAGCATGCTGCGCACCAGCTCGCGAATGACGGGCTCGTCCTCCACGACCAGGATGCGGAACGGCGTGCCCATGACGCGGCGCAGCTTACCCGTTTCTGATTCGCAGCGAACCAGCCGCGCGCTTCTTCACTCGTAGGCGAGCGCTTCGACCACATCGAGCCGAGAGGCCCTTCGGGCGGGGTAGAGGCCGGCGAGGGTCGACGCGACGATGGCGATGAAGAGCATCTGCGCTGCGGTGACCCACGGGAACTGGAAGGGAAAGCTCCAGCCAGTCGCCTGCACGCCGACCACCTTCGTGAGCACGTACCCGACGACTGCTCCGACACCGACGCCCATCAACCCACCTGTAAGGCCGATGAAGCTCGCCTCGGCGGCGAAGAGTTTGAGCACGTGGTGGCGATCGGCCCCGATCGCCCGCAGCAGGCCGATCTCTCGCGTGCGATCGAGCACCGCCGCGAGCAGCGTGTTGATGATGCCGAGCAGCGCGAGCAGCACCGAGACGACCTCCATCGCCCAGGTCACCTTGAACGCGCTGCCGACCAGGTTCATCGCTTCGTCTCGCAGCTCGACGTTCGAGAGCACGTACAGGTCGAAAGCCTTTCCGAAGCGCTCGGTGACGCGTTGGCGCACGGTCTCGATCTTCGACGGGTCATCGACGTACAGGTGGTAGCTATCGACCTGATCATCGTTGAACTGCCGAATGAAGTGGCTGCGCTCGATGATGATCGACCCCTGGTCCGACGTGTAGTCGATGATCACCGCGCCGACGGTCCACCGGTGCACGCCGGTGGGCGTCTTCACCTCGAAGCCGTCTCCGACCTTCAGGCTACGGCGGCGCGCGAAGTTCTCGCTGATGGTGACGATGTCTTTCGCGCGCTCCTCGGGCGTTGGGAGCGAGCCTGAGAGCACCGTCGGCTTGCCGCGGCGTTCGTAGATCTCGGGGATGAGCGAGATGATGAAGACGCGAAGCCCGAGCACATCGGCCGGGTAGACGCGCACCCGATCGAGCGCGTCGACGAACTCGAACTTGGCCAGCTCGTCACCAACCGAGGCGGCCATGGGCTGGTTCTGCACGCCGGCCACTTTGGCTGAAGAGGTGACGAAGAGATCGGCCGGGATGGCCTGACGAATCCACGTCTCGGCGCTGGTCTGAAAGCTGCCGATGAACGAGGCGACGGTGATGCTCATGGCGACGCCGACCGAGAGCGCAGAGACCGGCACGGCCGTTCGCACCGGCGCGCGCGCGAAGTTGTCGGCCGCCAGCCGCCCCGAGAACCCCCAGATGGCCTGGCCCGGAGCCGCGAGCGGCGTGTTGAGCCGGCGCAGCAGCAACGGAGAGAGCAGCGTCGCTCCCATCAGGATGAAGAAGATCGAGATGTAGCCCCCGACCGGCAGGTTCTCGACCGGAGGCGGAATGAGGGTCGCAGGACCCGCGAGCACGAAGAGGGCCACTCCGAGGTACGTGGGCCACGAACGAACGTTCACCGCGCCAGCGCCGACCGCGACGTCACGCCGCAACGCCTCGACTGGCTGCACACCTGACGCGATGACGGCTGGCCGAAGGGCGGCGAAGACGCTCCCGAGAATTCCGAGCGCAGCGCCGAGGGCCATCTCGGAGGTGCCGAGCTGAACGTCTTGCGCGTTCACCTGCACGTAGAGCTGCGAGACGGTGTCGCTCACCCACGAGATGGCGCCGCGCCCGACGACGAGCCCGAAGGGAATGCCGAGCGCACTGCCGATGAGGCCGAGCACCATCGCCTCGATGGCGAAGAGCGCCCGAATGTCGCGCTTCGTCGTGCCCAACGCCCGCAGCGTGCCGATCTCGCGCCGCCGCTGGAGCACGCTGATCGACACCGTGTTGTAGACGAGGAAGACGCCGACCAGCAGAGCGACCGCGCTGCCGAGATTCAGGCCGAGCTGAAAGCTGCGCACCATCGTCTCGACGCTCGCGCCTCGGCTGTCGGGTCGATCGATCTCGTACGCAGGGCCGAAGCCCGCGCGCAGCTCGTTCACCACGGGCTCCCAGCCGACGGTGGGGTCGACCTTCACGTCGATGCGATCGAAGACGCGGCCCCGACCGAACGCCTCCTGTGCTGACGCGAAGAACATCACACCGACGGAGCCGCCGAACGCCGTGACCGGGCCCGTCTCCTTCAGCAGCCCATGCACCACGAAGTCCTTCACGCCGTCTTTCGTGATCAGCTGAAACGACGAGCCCGCCTTCAGCCCCTTCGACTTCGCGAAGCGCTCGCCCACGAGGATGCGGTCGGTGGAGTTCAGGAACTCGAGATCGTCATTGAGCTTTCCGACATCGCGATCGACGCCTTCATACGAGCGGAAGAACCCGTCATCGAGCAGGTCGATGCCCATCACGTAGAGCGACTCGCCCGGGCTGTCCTTCACGGGCGCGACGACGGTCAGCGTTCCCGCCGCGTGCAGCACACCCTTCACCGCGCGTGCCTTTTCCAGCAGCTCTTCGGGGAAGCCGGCCGTCGTGCCCGCGATCGAGACGTCGGCTTTTCCAGCGACGGTGTCGATGGTCGAGCGGAACGCGTTGGTGACCGAGCGGTTGATGGAGGAGATGCCGACGAGGGTGGCGACTCCGACGGCGACGCCCATGACGGTGAGCGCCGTACGCAGCGGGCTGTCGAACAGGTGACGAAGCGAGACGAACCGCAGCAGGGCGAGCATCGGAGCGCGTGCACCCTAACGCCCGCCCTCCCGATTGCGCAGGAAGAAGGGCATGGTTCACAGATGGAGATCGTTCGGTTGAGCAAAGAGAACTCGTCGCTGCTCGCGAACGTCGCGGCTGACGTGTTCGACGAGCCCGTGCAGCAGCGCTTCCTCGAGGCGTTCCTGAACGACGCGCGGCACGTGATGTTCGTGGCAGTGGAATCAGGCCAGGTGGTCGGCATGGGCTCGGCCGTCGAGTACTTCCACCCAGACAAGCCGCCGCAGCTGTGGATCAACGAGGTGGGCGTGGCTCCCGCGTTCCAGCGACGCGGCATCGGCCGGGCGATCGTCGAGGCGCTGGTGACCGAGGCGAAGGCGCGCGGCTGTGTGTTCGCGTGGCTCGGCACCGCGCACGACAACGTCTCAGGCCAGGCGTGCTTTGGGTCTGTGAAGGATGTCTCGGCGCCGCAGCCGTTCCTGCTCTACGAGTGGGAGTTGGAGTGACGCTCACGGTCCTCGTCGTCCTTTCACAGCTGGAGGCCCACGGCTGCATCACGCCCGACGCTGTTCGACTCGGCCTGGGCTCGAGTGCTCGCGGAGCCGGAGACGGTCGTCTTGCGCGGGCACGCGCCGCCATTCCCCGAGCGGGCGGGCGAGTCGATGAGCGCCACGTGGTCGAAGCTGCTGCTCCGCGTGAACCAGCGCGAGCGGGTGAAGGCCGTGGTGACCTCGCCCTCGTCGTTCATCGTTCCCGCGCCGCTGGTGTGTCCTCCGAACGTGATGTGGGGAATCGAGCCGCTCTGCGACTTTCGCCCGACGCTCAGCGTCTCGTTCACCCGAGGCGGCCGGTCGCTGGCTCTTTTCATGTGCTTCGACTGCAAGTTGGTCGTGATCGTCCGTTCCGTTGGAGGGGAGACCGATCAGACGAACTGGGCGAAAATGGGCTCAGCCGAGCTCTGGCAACGGACCTTCACTCGGCTGGCGCGGTGAGCTCACCGCTGGGCGAGCAGGGCTTCGGCTTCTTCGCGCGAGAACGCGAGGTGTGCCGAGTGACCAAGGGAGCGGGCCACACGCTCCATCTGAATCGCTGCAGTGCTCGACTTGCCGACGACTCTCACCACCCGTCGAACCTTCGCCTGCGCGAGCAGCTCACCGAGGCGCTTCGCGTCGGCTGGCGGCAGATCATCGAGTGACTCGAGCCCGCGCACGTCGGACAACACATCGAACGGCGCGCGCAGTCGCTTGATGGCCTCCCTGACCTGCGCCTCTGCTGGAGCCAAGTCAGCCGAGACCGGGCGACCGGAGATCTCCAACAGGAGGAAGTTGCGACCAACGTCTGGAGTGATGCGGACCACGTGCGGGTTCCCTTGCTTCCGGAGAACCCCCCCACTGACGACAGGTATACCGAGTCGATCTCGATCTGCCAAGCAACTGGCCGGAAACCCACCGTTTCCGACAGGTCAGGCCGCACTCCGCATGAGTTCGTCGCCGACGATGTTGCCGTCTGCCAGCCGAACCAGGCGGTCACCGACCTCGGCCGCCTTGGAGTCGTGAGTCACCATGACCACCGTCAAATGACGCTCGCGGGTGGCGTCACGAATCAACCGCAGCACCTCGGCGCCGGTCTTCGAGTCGAGGTTTCCCGTCGGCTCGTCGGCCAGCAGCACCGACGGTTCGCCGAGGAGCGCGCGTGCGATGGCGACGCGCTGCATCTCTCCGCCCGAGAGCTCATCAGGCCGGTGGTGCCAGCGACCCTTGAGGCCGACCTGCTCCAGCAGCGCTTTGGCTTTCGGCTCTTCGACCTCTCGCACCTTGCCCGAGAGCAGCGACGGCAACAGCACGTTCTCGATGGCGGTCAGCGTCGGCAGCAGGTTGAAGAACTGAAAGATGAACCCGAGGTGATCGCGGCGGAACCGGCTCAGGTCGTCATCGGGCAGCTTGCTGATCTCCTTGCCATCGATGCGAATGAGCCCGCTCGAAGGCACGTCGAGCGCGCCGAGCAGGTTCAGCATCGTCGACTTGCCCGAGCCCGAGCTGCCCATCACCGAGAGGAACTGGCCTTTGGGCACCGACAGCGACACGCCGTTGAGCGCGCGCACCTCGCTCTGGCCGCGGCGGTACACCTTCACTGCGTCGACGACTTCGATCACTGGCGCCTCACAGAGGTGTCACGTTCGTCTTCTCGACCCACCCCTCGAGGGCGTTCGGTAACCGGATGCGAAGGTAGCGGCCAGTGTCTTCCATCACGCGCACGAGCAGGCCCGCGTGCACCTCGAAGGCGATCTTCGCGTTCTCTCCGGGGAACTGGCGGGCAGGAGCGGTGGGCACCATCACGACGGCCTCCTGCACCGAGGTCGTCACCCACGCGTGAACGCCGACGACGCCACCGAGCGCGCTGGCGCTGAGGAAGACGATCGCCGTCACCAACCCCAGCACGGTGCGTCGGCCCGAAGGCGCTCGCACGAACACGAAGAGCAACACGAACGCCAGCCACCACGACACGAGGAAGGCGACGGTGACGACGCGGTCATCGACGGCGCGCGCGAGGCGCTGAAGAAACGGCTCAGCCTCCTGGGCGCCGATCACCTGATCGAGCTGGCGTTGTTGGGCCACGGCGAGCTGCGCCGCGATGTCGTCATCGTGCGAGAGGCGTGACGCGCGCGTCAGGTAGAGCACCGCGGGGCCGAGCTCGTTCGCAGCGAGGTGCGCCGAGCCGAGGTTGAAGAGCACGTCGGGCCCGCTCTGACCTGCCGCGATGAGGCGCTGGTACTTCTCGATCGCGGCCGGGTACTCCTGCCGGTAGTAGGCGTCGTTCGCTTCGGTGAAGAGCGAGCGCGCTTCCTGATCGGTGTAGGCGAGCACGAGCGAGAGGGTGAGGGCGATCACGGCCACACCTCCATCGCGTGCACGGCGTCTTCGAGGGCGCGCTGGCGTGCCGACGCGTCACCCATGCCTGGCGCGTAGCGGCCGAGATCGCACGTCTCGAACACCGCCAGCACGCGGCCACGCACGGCCTCGGACACGTTGGCGCTCTTCATGGCGTCATCGAGCTGCGGTCGGGTGAGCCCCGTCACGTTCTGAGACAGGCGCGCTTCGAGGAAGCTGCGCAGGGCCTTGTCGACCTCGGCGTAGAACTCCACCGTGCTTCCCGCGCCGGCGAGCTTCTCGGCCTGCGCGAGCCGTTTGCGCGCCGCCTTCGCCTGCTTGTTCTTCTTCGACTGCTCGTCCTCCTGGCCTGCGCGCGCGCGAACGAACGAGAAGAGCCCGAGGGCGAGGCTCAGCGCGACCGGCGCGATGGCGAGCGGCAGGAACGCAGGGCGATTCCACGCTGGCTTCCTCGGCTCCGAGAACGTGGCGGAGTGGCGCAGCGACTTGAGGCCGCCACCGACGAGCTGATTCCGTGCGGCGGGCTCGGGCTCGGTGCCGTTGTTGGCTGGAACGGCGAGGGCGTTGGCGCCGGTGTTCGAGGGCCGCACCGTCACGACGATGGGATCGGTCGCGGTGCGCTCGAGCTGCTGGGTCTCGGGGTCGAAGTACTCGAGCGTGAGGCCGGGCACCTCGAAGCGGCCGGTCTGTTGCGGCACCAGCACGTACTCGGTCGTGCGCTGACCACCGACCTGGCTCTTGGTGATCTGGCTCTTCTCGGTTTGCTGCGGGTCGAAGACGCGGAACGACGCGGGCGCCTCGAGCTTCGGCAGCGTGACGGCCTTCAGGTTGCCGCGGCCCTCGAGAATCACCTTCAGCTGCACGGGTTCGCCGAGCGCGATGTCGGTGCTGTTGGTGGTCGACGACAGCCGCCACTTGCCGACGTTGGTCGCGCCTGCGGGCAGCGGCTTCACCTTGAGGCTCAGCGCGTTGCTCTTGCGGTGCATCTTGCGCTGGCTGAACGGGTACACGCCCGACGCGATGTCGGCCTCGGCGGCCTCGATGTCGATGTCTCCGGGCTTGAGGGGGAAGAGCGCCTTCGAGCGAAGCAGATACGCGCGATACCGAATGCCGCCGACGCTGCGCTCTTCAGGCTGCAGGTTGGTGGGCGAGGCGATGTCCTGCGCGAGAAAGCCCTCGAGCTTCGGCATCGTGACCGAGTCGACGCCCATCAAGTCCATGCGGGCGTAGATGATCACCGAGAGCGTCACCTGCTCGCCGACGAACACCTCGGGGCGATCGAGGGACGCGCGCAGGAAGAGATCGGAGTCGCTCTTCGGAATGCCGGGCTCGTCGTCGAACGGGTTCGCGCCCGGCTGGGCTCCTGGAAAGTCGTCGTCATCGGCGAACGGAAAACCCGGCGGAAGACCGAACGGGTTCGGCGGCGGTCGTGGCTGCGTGCGCGGGTCGGGCGCGAGCCGGCCGGGAACGACCTCGAGCTTGATGGGCTCCGACTTGTACGTTCGCGAGGCGGTCTGCAGCCCGGCGGCTGGAATCGTCAGGTGCCCGGCGCGGTTGGCGCGCATCACGAGCGTGAACTTTCGAATCTGGCGAATCTGCGCCATGCCGCCCGAGCCCATCGAGTAGCTCATCTGCGTCGACTCGCTGCGCGAGAGCACCTCGAAGTCCTGCGGCGTCGGGAACTGCACCACCGCGCCTTCCGGAGCGTTGCTCACGACGATCTCGCACCGGAACGTGTCCTCGGTGCCGACCTTGTCGCGATCGACCGTCATGTAGAACTCGAGCTCGGCGCCCAGCACGGGGCCTGCCGCGAGCAGCAACACGGTGAGGGCGAGCGCGCTACCAGTCCTTGCCATTGGGGTCGTTCTTCTGCGTCTTCTGGCGGAAGCGCCAGAGCTGGAGATTCTTCTCGTTGCGCTTGAGGGGTTCCAACAGTTTCTCGGCCTCGGCAGGCGTCATGCCGCCATCGGCGAGGCCCATCGGCTCGAGCGCAGCGCCGGCATCGGAGGGCAGCTCCTGGCCACCATCGCTGCCACCGTCTGACTTCTGGTTCGGCTCACCTTGATCGCCCGCGTCACCCTGGCCGCCGTCGGAGCCAGCGTCGCCCTTCTTGTCCTTGTCTCCCTGGCCGCCATCGCCCGAGCCGCCGTCGCCTGCACCGCCGTCTTTCGGGGTGCCACCATCAGCGCCGCCATCGGATGACGAGCCGCCGTCACCCTCGCCTCCGTCACGGCCGCCACCATCGGGCGCGCCTGCGTCACTGCCTCCGTCAGAGATTCCACCGTCGAAGCCAGCGTCGGGTTTTCCACCGTCGGCCTTGCCGCCATCGGGCGTGCCGCCGTCGTTTCCGTTCTGACTCTTGGGCGGCAGGTCGCGGAGGATCACCTCGAGGTTGTGACGAGCGAGCGCGTCGTTCGGGTCCTTCTTGAGCGCGCGGCGCAGCTCACGAATGGCCTCGTCCTTCTGGCCATTCACCGCGGCCATGGTGCCGAGGTTGTAGTGAATCTTCGAGGCGTACTCGCCGCCGCGGTCGAGCTCGAGCGCGCGGTTGAAGGCGGCCTTCGCGTCGTCGGTGCGGTTGAGTTTGTGCAGCGCGAGCCCGCGATTGTAGTGCACCCGCGGGTCCGAGCCTTTGGCCTTCTCGGCGCGATCGAACGCCTGCAGCGCGCGCTCGTAGTCACCCTGCTCGTATGCGGTCATGCCCTCGTCGACGTCGTCCTGGTTCTTCTCGAGCGGGCCCATGGCCGAGCCGAACGTGAAGACGAGGGTGAAGAGCAGCAGGCGCTTCATGACTTCGCCCACCTCCACGAGGGGACGATGAGCATCGAGAGCACGAGGAACAGCAGCCCCAGTGCCACGAACGGCTGGAAGACCTCGCCGTACTTCATGGTCAGCTTGCTCTCGAGCTCGGCCTTCTGGAGCGTGTCGATGACCTTCACCACGTCGGGAATCGCGACGCCGCGCGCCTGGTAGAAGAACTCGCCGCCCGTGTCCTTCGCGACGCGCATGAGGCCGGCGCGATCGAGGCGGGTGATGACGGTCGTGCCGTTCTCGTCCTTCTTGTAGCCGACGACCTCGCCTCGCTCCGAGAGCACGGGAATGGGCTCGCCCTGATCGCTGCCGATGCCGACGGCGAGCACCTTCGCGTTGATCTCCTTCAGCGACTCGATGCCCTCGTCGATCGCCCCGGTGAGATCTTCTCCGTCACTCAAGAGGACGATGACCTTGTCCTTCGAGCCACGGTCGGCGTTGTCGAACACCTGCCGCGCGAGCAGCAGCGCCGAGCCGATGTTGGTGCCGCCCTGGGGCATCTGGTTGGGGTCGATGGCGCGCAGGAAGATGCGGGCCGCGCCGTAGTCGCTGGTGAGCGGGCACTGAATGAAGGCGTCACCGGCGAAGGCGATCACCGCGACCCGATCGCCTTTCAACTCGTCGAGCAGCGTCGTGAGCTCCAGCCGTGCGCGCTCGAGCCGCGACGGAGCCACGTCACGCGCCAACATCGACTTCGACGCATCGAGCGCCACCACCACATCGATGCCGCGCCGTTTGACGACCTCGGCCTTCTCACCGCACTGCGGCTGCGCGAGCGCGAGGGCGAAGCAGATGAGCGCCACCGACTGCGAGAGGCGCTGCAGCACGGGCAGGGCGGTCGAGACTCCGGGAGCGAGCACCTCGGCGAGCCGCGAAGGCACGACCTTGCCCAACGCGTGCGTGCGCCGCACCGCGAGGATGATCACGATGATCCCTGTGATGATCGCCAGCGGCACGAGCGCCAGGAAGATCGGCTGCGCGAGGCCGAGCTTGTACCCGAGGAAGGTGAAGCGCCACGGCGTCACGGGAACACCCTCAGCACGGTCGACTTGAGCAGCAGCTCGAGCAGCAGCAGCGTGAACGCCCAGAGCAGGTACGGGTGGAAGAGCTCTTTGTAGTTGGTGACGACGCCACCCTCGATGATCTTGGAGCGCTCCAACGAGTCGAGCACCTTCTGCAGGTTCGCCTTGAGCTCTTCGCGATCGGTCGCGCGGTAGTACTCACCGCCCGTGAGCGTGGCCATGTCTTCGAGCAGCTTCGGGTTGATGGGAATCTCGACGTCGCGCCAGGCGGTGTTGCCGAAGATGTCCTGGCCGGCGGGGAAGGGCACCTTGCCGCCCTTGCCGACGAGGATCGTGTAGACCGGAACGCCGAGCGCCTTCGCGGCCTTCGCAGCGTCAACGGGAGACACCGTACCTGCGTTGTTGTCGCCGTCGGTGATGAGCACGATCACGCGGCTCTTGGCGTCTGAGTCCCGAAGGCGATTCACCGCCGTGGCGACCGCGTCTCCAATCGCCGTTCCGTCTTCGAGCACGCGCGTGCGCAGCTGGCGCAGCACCTCTTTCAACACGCCGTAGTCGAGCGTGAGCGGTGACTGCGTGTACGCCGCACCCGAGAAGACGACGAGGCCCATGCGATCGTTGGCGCGGCTCGAGATGAACTCGGCGAGCACCTCTTTGGCGACGTGCAGGCGGTTGTTCGGGCGGAAGTCGGCGGCCTCCATCGAGGTCGAGAGGTCGAGCGCGATCATGATGTCGATGCCCTCGACCGACGCGTCACGCACCTTGGAGTCAGACTCCTGCGGCCGCGCGAGTGCGATGATCGCCATCACGAACGCGGTGAGCCGCATCACCGGCAGCAGCCACGTGAGGTACGAGCGCACGCCGCGCCCCTGCTTCGCGAGCAGCGAGGTGGCCGAGAAGCGCAGCACCGCGCGCGTTCGTTTCTCGAGCCACACGAACCCGAGCGCGATGGGAATCAGACCGAGCAGCAGGAACACCAGCGGCTGCTGGTAGCCGCTGAACATCGCCTTGAGCTCGTCGAGGAACGTCACCGGTTCAAGCGGAGGCATCGGGGCCTCCACCAGGCTTCGGAGCGCTCACCGCCGCGTGCGTGGCGTGCACGATTCGGTAGGCGAGCTCGAGGGCCTTCTTGCACTCGTCGGGGCCGGGCTCCTGCTTCGCGTAGCGCACGAAGTCTGACTCGTTCGCGAAGTCGCGCAGCGCCTCCATCGGCAGGCCAGGTGTCGAGCGCGTGCGCAGCGCGTGGAGCAGCTCAGGCGTCGTGCACTCGAGCGCGTCGAACGCGTAGAGCTCGCCGAGGTAGCCGCGAATGATCTCCGAGAGACGAAAGTAGTACTCCTTCACGCGGCCCTGTCCGGGCAGGTTCTGGGCGGCGAGGGCGTCGAGCGCGTTGCGGGCGCGAACGTGGGCGGGCTCGGCCGGTTTCGCTGGCGCCGTCACGACGGGCTTTGGCCGGTTGAGCCACTTGAACAACCCATACGCGAGCAGCGCGACCGCGAGGCCGATGATCAGTGCCCAGACGAGCCGCCAGGTGCGCACGGGCAGCTCCTCGGGTTTGCGCACGTCGTAGAAGTCGGCGCCCGTGTCTTTCGAGTCGGCAGGCAGGCTCGAAACGATCTCCACGTCGGTGCCGCTCACCGGCATCTTCACCGTGCCCGCTGGGTCGGTCAGCTCGAACTCGAGCGTCGGGGTTCGTTGCTTGCCCAGCTCGAAGCCCTGCAGCGCGACCTTGAACGTGGTGGTCGACGAGTCGGCGCCATCGACGCGCTGACGATCTTGCGAGACGTAGTCGAAGGCGCCCAGGTCGCCGGGAATGGCCAGCTCGTAGCGCTGGGCCTTGTCGTGCGTGATGACGATCTCGACGACGAACGGCTCTCCGAGCTTCGCCTGCGTCGGCGTGACGTGCGACTGCACGCGCAAAGGCGGCAGCACCCCACCATCGGTGGCGTCCGCAGCACTGGCAGCGAGAGCGAGGAGCAGTGCGACCTGCGTCACGATGCGCACCATTCGTCGAGAAAACGCATGGAATCAAGCGAAGTTGCGACCCCACTGAACAAGATGGGCAGTGGCATCATTCCCGCGGTGTTGCTTGACGGTGTGGCACGGACTGATCACATCCTCTTCGCCTCATGAACCAACTGCCCATCGACGTCGACGCCGAGGCCATCTTTCTCGACGGCACCTGGTACACGCGCGAAGACCTCGCCCGGAAGATCAAGTCGATGATCGACGCGGGAGACTTCAACGTCGCGCGGCCCAGCGCAGCGCTCGAGGCGCTGTCGTCGACGCTGCAGCAGGTTCGAACGCTCTCGTTCCGGGTCACGCCCGATCTGGCCGATGCGCTCAACCAGCTCGCGACGCGCACGGGAAACTCGGTGGGCCAGCTCGTTCGCGAGGCGGTCATGCAGCTCCTCACTCAGGGCGCCGCGCCCCAGGAGGCGCTTCGACGAGAGGACTCGGTGAAGTCAGCCGCTCCGACGCCGCCCGAAGCGCAGCCACTGCAGGCGCAGCTCGCCGCTCCCGAGCCCGTGTTGATGCCCGGCCCCGGAGCGCTTCGCGCCGCCGGAATCGATCCGAACGCCGTGCAGCCGATCGAGCTCACCCGCCGCGCCGAACCGCAGGCCCAGGCAGACGCTTCCGAGAACCGCTGGTTCAAGCAGTAGAGAAATGTGGTGAGGCTGGCTGGTGTTGGGAGGGCGCGCTATGGCCGCCCCGATGCTCGCCCCCGTTCTCGTCGCGCAGCTCTTGTTGGGCCAATCGCTCCCGCCGTGGATGACGGGCGAGAGCAAGCCTGAAGACCTGCGCATCTCGCTGGTGACGTTCAGCCCCGGCGACACGCTCACCGAGTGGTGGGGCCACACGTCGCTGGTCGTCGAAGACACGCGGCTCAACCACGGGCGCCTCTACAACTACGGCATGTTCGGGTTCGATGGCGGCTTCGTGCACCGCTTCATCCAGGGCCGGCTCGAGTTCTGGGTCTCAGACGATTCGATCAACGGCACGTACCGGCTGTACCAGTACTTGAAGCGCGACGTTCGCATTCAGGAGCTGAACCTGTTGCCCGAGCAAGCGCGGCAGGTCGCCAAAGCGCTTGGCACCAACGTGCTGCCCGAGAATCGGATGTACCTGTACCACCACTACAAGGACAACTGCTCCACGCGGCCCGGAGACATCATCGACGCGGCCATCGGTGGGCAGCTCCACGAGTACGAGAAGCAGGTGACGAACCTCACGCTGCGTCAGCACACGTTTCGCTATTCGATGGTGAACGTGCCGATGAGCCTCGTGCTCGACTACCTGCAGAACGACGAGCTCGACGACGGCAAGGCGACGTTCCGGCAGGCGGCGTTTCTGCCCGATGAGCTCGAGCGACACGTGCAGGCGCTGCAGGTGAAACGGCCCGATGGAACGGTCGCTCCCCTCGTGAAGACGCAGTGGAACTTCTACACCTCCGATCGCGCCCGCCCGCCCGAGGTGCCGCCGAACTTCATTCCGATGATCTTCGCGGTCGGAGCCCTCATCGGTGGGCTCGCGCTCGCGCTCGGTCACTTCGGTCGTGACGGCCAGAAGCTGCCGCGCGTCGTGTTCGGCCTGCTGCACGTGGTGCTCGGTCTTGGCTGGGGAAGCCTCGGGTTGTTCCTCTTCCTCATGGGGCTCTTCACCAACCACACCGTCACGCACCGCAACGAGAACCTGTTCTTCGTGAGCCCCATCACGTTCGCGGCGCTGCCGTTCGGCGTGATGCTGGCGTGGGGCGCGAAGCGGGCGAAGCCGCTGCTCAAGTGGACGTGGACGATCCTCGTCGCGACCAGCGTGCTCGGCGTGCTCGTGAAAGTGCTGCCGCCGTTCAATCAGGACAACTGGAACATCATCGCGCTCACGCTGCCGGTGAACGTCGCCTTCGCCGCGGTGTTCTGGCTCGACGAGCGCCGCCAGAAGCAGCTCGCGAGCAATCCGTCAGGGGCTTGATGGTCTGGTGGTTGCACAACCGCTAGGCTCACTCTTGATGAGGTCCAGGAAGATGGACAAGACGGATTCTGAACGGCTCGCGTTCCTCGAGAAGAAGGCCGAGGAGCACGACAGGCGGTTCGACGCGCACGACAAGCGCTTCGATGCGCATGACAAACGCTTCGATGAACACGACAAGCGCTTCGACGTCATCGAGCGGAAGCTCGATCAGAATTCGCGTCGCATCGACGCGGTTGCCGATGACCTCGGCGAATTCAGAGCTGAAGTGGAAGAGCGCTTCGACGAAATCACGGTTGCGATTCAGGCCATTCAGCGAAGCCAGAATGCGCTCACCACTGCGTTCGTCCAGGCGATGCGAGAATACGGCGTCTCGAAGTCGCTCGAGCGTCGCGTGAAGCGTCTCGAAGACTCCGTCTTCGGCAAGAAGTCCTGAACACACGAACGCCCCGCCAGAGCGAACCTTTGGCGAGGCGTCGGTGCTGAAGCAGCAAATCGCTTACTTGAAGTTCGCGGCGGCGAAGTCCCAGTTCACGAGCTTCTCCATGAACGTGCTCACGTACTTCGCGCGCAGGTTGCGGAAGTCGATGTAGTACGCGTGCTCCCACACGTCGCAGGTGAGCAGGGCGGTCTGGCCCTTCGTCAGCGGCGTCTCGGCGTTGCCCGTCGTCGTGATCGCGAGCTTGCCGCCATCGACGATCAGCCACGCCCAGCCCGAGGCGAACTGCTTCACCGCGGCCTCTTCGAACTTGGTGCGGAACTCGGCGTAGCTGCCGAAGTCGCGCTTGATCGCATCAGCCAGCGCGCCCGTGGGCTCGCCGCCGCCGTTCGGCTTCATCGACTTCCAGTAGAAGTCGTGGTTCCACACCTGAGCGGCGTTGTTGAAGAGCGGGCCGGTGGCGGTCTTGATGATCTCCTCGAGGCTCTTGTCGGCCTCGGGCTTGCCCGCGAGCGCGTTCTTCAGGTTCGTCATGTACGTCTGGTGGTGCTTCTCGTAGTGGAACGAGAGCGTCTCTTCCGTGAGGTGCGGCGCCAGCGCAGACTTCGCGTACGGGAGCGGGTCGAGCTCGAACTTCATGAGGACTCTCCTTGGTTTGGAACTTCGGGGGTTGGTGCGCGAGACCTAATCACCATGGGCGCGCTTGTCAGCCACGGTTTCACGGCTTTCCCAGTTCGACTTCGGCTTCGGCGCGCCACATTCGCGTCGGCAGCAGAACTGCAAGTGGTTCCGGAGCCGCCGCTCATCAGGCGCCCCTTCGCCTTCGTCTCACGGCCCGTCGCTCGCTCTTGTCGCAGCCGCCCACTCGTTCTATCGGTGTGGCCATGGCAACTGACGTCGTGCAGGAACAGATCGCCGCGATCCAGACGAGGCTCACCAGCCTCCGGGGGTCGCTTTGACGTTGATCGCAAGAAGAGCCGCATCGCGCTGATCGAACGAGACTCCGGCCAGCCGAACTTCTGGGACGACAATGTCAAAGCCCAGGGCATGCTGAAGGAGAAGACGGCGCTCGAGAAGAACGTCGCGAAGTTCGAGCGCGCGCAGCGGGCCGTCGATGACGCGAAGACGCTGCTCGACCTCGCCGCCGAGATGGGCGACGACGCAAGCCGCCAGGAAGGCATCGCGCTCATTCCACAGGCCGAAGAGCTGGTGAACGCGCTCGAGCTCGAGAAGATGCTCTCGGGCCCGAACGATCGCCTCAGCTGCTTCATGGACATCAACGCCGGCGCCGGTGGCACCGAGTCGATGGACTGGGCGTCGATCCTTCTCCGCATGTACACGCGCTACTGCGAGCGCCGCGGCTGGAAGGTCGAGATCAACGACTACAACGCGGGCGAAGAAGCGGGCATCAAGAACGCCTCGCTGCGCATCGAGGGCGAGAACGCGTTCGGGTACCTGAAGGCCGAGATGGGCGTGCACCGCCTCGTGCGCATCAGCCCGTACGACTCGAACGCCCGCCGTCACACCTCGTTCGCGTCGGTCGACGTGTACCCGGAGATCGAAGACGACATCAAAATCGAGATCCCCGAGACCGAGTACGAGCTGAAGTTCATTCGTGGTGGCGGCGCCGGTGGTCAGAAGGTCAACAAGACCTCGTCGACCGCGCAACTGCGTCACCTGCCGACGGGCATCATCATCACCTGCCAGACCGAACGATCGCAGAGCGCCAACAAGGACATGGCGTTCAAGATTCTCCGGGCCCGGCTCTTCGACCTCGAGCTCAAGAAGCGTGAAGCCGAGACGCAGGCGCGCGAGTCACAGAAGATGGACATCGCCTTCGGCTCGCAGATTCGCAGCTACGTCATGCAGCCGTACCGCATGGTGAAGGACCTGCGCACCGGCGTGGAGTCGGGCCAGCCCGACAAGGTGCTCGACGGCGATCTCGACGAGTTCATCGTGGCGCAGTTGATGGGCGTGAAGAACCCGGCCAAGGCCATTCCCGAGTGATGGGAGACCCGCTCGGGTGATCGCGCTTCCGAACCACTGGCGCATCTCGGAGGCCGACGCGAGCGTGCTCGATGCGTTCGGTGAGTCGTCCGCGCCGGTGCAGGTGACCGTCAACGGGGTCGAGGTCGAGCTCGATGGCTCCGATGAGCGCTTCGTGAAGGTGTCGGTGAAGCGGTCGGCACCTTCGCGTCGGCCACGCATCACGCTGACGCGCGAGACGAAGCTCGATCGTGACGAGAAGGCGCAGGGCCTGCTGCGAGAGCTGCAGCTCGGCGATGCGAAGTTCGATGCACTCGTCTTCGTCGAGTCGGCAGCCGATGACGCTGAGGTGGCGCAGGCGCTCTCTCTCGACGAGGCGAGGCTGGCGGCACGACGAATCATCCAGGCGGGAGCTGTCAGCATCGTGCTCGAGGGCGCGCGGGTCGACGTGAAGCTGGCCGTGCGCGATCGACTGAACCTCGACACGGTCGTCGACGTGATCGACGGCGCGCTGACGTTGAGTCGACCGGCCGGGAGTGGTTCCGCGCGCAGCAGCAGCAAAGGGTGGGAAGGCACCGAGCTGAAAGGGCTGGCATTGAGCCTCGTCGTCGCCGCCGGAGCGGCCGCCTGGGTCGCGATGAGCAGTTTTCCCTCGGGGCCTGTGCTTCCACTGGTTGGCGCCGTCATCGGTCTCGGCCTTGGCTACCTCATCGGCAGAATGCTCGAAGGTCGCCTCGATGCGTCGAGCACGGCTGGCCCGGTCGTGCTGATGGGCTTCGTGCTGGCGGGAGCCTTTTCAGGAGTCGCGACGCTGCAGACGATCAACGGGCAGGGCACGCAACAGGTCGGCGAAGTGCACGGCGTGGCCCTCGACGACGCGACGCAACGCACCAGCAAGGATCGAGTTGTCCCCATCGACGTTCGCTGGAGCGACGGCTCGGAGACGACGGAGCGCGCCGACCGGAGGATCCGTCGTGGAGATCGACTCACCCGAATCATTCGCAAGGGCCTGCTCGGCATCGAGTGGTACGACCAGAACTTCTGAGGAACCAATCCACGATGCGCCGTGTCCGACCTGGCTTGATGCGAGCGCTCTTTCTGCTGGTGACGGTCGTCTTCCTTCCACACGCTGCTGCGAACCCGCGCATCGACGGCATTCGCAAGGCGCGCGCTGAAGACGTGAAGAAGCTGCTCGCTGCGGCGGGCCTGCCGGCTCCGGTCGACACGGTGTACCTGCGCGCCTTCAAAGAAGAGAAGGTGGTCGAGCTGTGGGCGGGGAAGAAGGGCGCTGCGCTGGTGCTCGTGAAGTCGTACCCGGTGTGCGCGGCGTCGGGCGAGCTGGGCCCCAAGCGCATGGAGGGCGACCTGCAGGTGCCGGAAGGGCTCTACGAGATCTCCGAGTTCAACCCGGGCTCGAACTTCCACCTCTCGATGAAGGTCTCGTACCCGAACGCCTCCGATCGCGTTCGCAGCGACGCGAAGCGACCCGGCGGCCTCATCTACATGCACGGCAACTGCGCCAGCATCGGCTGCATCGCGATCGAAGACGCGCCGATCGAAGAGGTGTACCTGATCACCCAGGACTCGAAGACCCGCCCGATTCGCATCGACGTCTTCCCCGCGCGCCTCACGTCGGAGTGGATGAAGGCGCACGCCGATGCTCCCCACGCGAGCTTCTGGAAAGAGCTCGAGCCCGGCTTTCGGGTCTTCGAGGCCACGAAGCGCCCGGCAGCGTTCACGGTCGGCCCTCAGGGCGCCTATCGGGTGAAAGAGCCCAAGTCCCCGTAATCGCTCGCGCTTCGCCTCGAAGGAACCTGCTGC
>JBEOKA010000166.1:0-20194 GCA_040275325.1 Myxococcaceae bacterium
CCGACAGGCCGTTGATGAAGCCGTAGTTGGGGTTCGAGACGCCGGTGCTCTGCGGCGCCCACGTCTCTTCGGTCTTGCCGTTGAGCGTGAAGCTCGCGGGGCCCTGGCTGCGGGGCGGCGCCGACGATGAGTAGAAGTACTTCGACGGGCGGAACACGTAGGTGAGGTGCACCGGCCCGAGCGTCTTGTCGAAGATGAAGCCGAGCGAGAGCGAGCTGATGAAGCCGGTGTTGCGGCTGCCGATCGAGGTGGGCAGCGCGAGGCGCAGGCTGTTGGCGAGCGTGATGCCGACGCCGGGAATGGTGAGCGTCTTGCCTTGAATGAGGCTCAGCCAGGTGTCTCCGAGGATGACGGGCGTGCGGGCCGGGCCGTCGACGACGCCGACCTGCGGTGCGAGACCAGCGAGCCCTTCAGGCACGCTGAAGAACGAGGCGTTCGAGTACGCGGCGCCACGAAAGCGCGGGTCACTGCCGGCGAACTCGATCTCGACGGGCAGGCGCGCGGCCACCGACATCGACTCGAACCAGGTGCCCTTGAAGAACTTCGCGCCGAAGCGCCACGAGGGCTCGAGCCAGAAGGTGAGCGAGGCGGTGTACGACTCGGGCGCAAAGAAGAGCCCCGACGAGAAGAACGTCGTGAAGCCGAAGTCGAAGCCGCCGAAGCGCAGCTCGCCCGTTCCACCGCGCGCCTCGACGAAGCCCTGGGAGCCGCGCGGCCTGTCCTTCTCTTCCGCGGGCGCTCCAGCATCTGGCGTGAAGACGGGCGCGGGCGTCAGCGCCCTGGTGGCGGTGGTGGCCTCGGCGGGAACGGGGTCGTCGGAGGGAGCGGCGGGCTGGCCTTGAGCGGCCGCCAGACGGCAGAGCACGCAGAGCACGACACAGGTGATGCGGCAGTTGTTCGACAGAACCGGGCCTCCCCGAAAAGCACGGGCCGCCTACGGCACCCGAGGCGTCGGCGTCAACCGGGGGCGGTCTGCGCGCGATGGGCGCGTGCTCGTAACGACCTGCACGGCGCCGCCACCGCTGGTACACGCCCATGCCCATGTCCCCAAACTCCCCGCTCGAGCGTCTTCAGGCCGTCAACCGCGCCATCGCCTCTGGCCGTCCGTTGGACGAGCTCTCGACCGAGCTGGGGCTGTCGGTGGACGAGCTCATCGCCTGGCGTTCGGTCTACGAGGCCGCCCGGCGTGACGTGTCGCGCTCGTCGAAGCAGCGCTGGCTCGGCGCGATCGTCGGCATCGCCCTCGTGCTGCTCACGCCGCGCGTGATGGCCGCGGGCACCTGCGCGCAGACGCTGCCAGCGCCGCTCGTCACCCTGTGCGCCGACGAGCCCGCGCTCGCCTCAGAGGTGAACGGCAACTTCCAGCAGCTCGTGACCTGGGTGCAGCAGAAGGTGGGCACCGTGGGCACGGCCGATCTCACGACGACGGGCAACATCAACGCCGCGAACATCAACGCCACGGGAGCGCTCCGCCTCAACGCGACCGACCCCGGCTCGGGCACGCAGGTGACGTGGAACCGCTCGACGAACCAGGGCGAGACCGACTTCGTGAACCTGCGCGGCAGCGGCATCGGCGGGTTCATGTTCTTCGCGGGCACCACCGTGGGCAACGCCGTGCAGATCGCCTCGCTCTCGACAGGAGGCAAGCTGCGCACCGTGGGCGGCGTGTCGGGCTCGGGCCGGCTGTGCTTCACCACCGTGAACTGCGCCGAAGAGCCAGCGTTCCTCTGCGGCGGCACGTCGACGTGCTCGGCAGGCAAGGTGCAGGTCGGGCTGCGCGACGGTACGGGCTGCGGCACGTCGAACGTCATCACCTGCTGCAACCTGCAGCTCGCCGACAACTGCCCCTGATCAGTCGAAGAGCACGCCCGGGTTGAGCAGCCCATCAGGGTCGAGGGTCTTCTTCGCGGCGCGCAACACGTCGAGGAACGGCGCGGGAACCTCACGCTCGTACCAGGGCCGGTGCGTGCGACCGACCGCGTGGTGATGGGTGATCGTGCCTCCATGAGCCGTCACGGCGTCGCTCGCTGCCCGCTTCAGCGATTGCCACTGCTCGAGCTCGGCGCCCTCACGACCACGGCCGATGAAGGTGAAGTACGGCGCAGGCCCATCGGGGTACACGTGCGTGAAGCGGCACGAGACGACGCCGCCTCCGCATTCCTTCTGGAGCGCTTCGTTCATCGCGCCCGTCACGCCTGCGTAGAGCGCGTCGAAGTTGCGCCACGTGCATGCGGTCTCGAAGGTGTCGGCGATGAGCCCGAGCCGAATGAGCGCATCTTGCAGATACGGGCCTTGCAGGAACGAGCGCCGCCACGCTTCACCCGCATCGTTCGCGCGCTCTGACGCGCCTTCCCGCAGCTGCGCGCCCTGCTCGCACCGGCCCAGATGCCGCGCGCAGATTCGCAGCGCCTCGTCGATGGCCGACTTCATCGAGTGTGACGCCGACTCGAAGCCGAGCACCAGCACCGAGGAGCCATCGAAGACGACGCCGTTCACCATCGCCTCCATCGGGTCGAGCAGGCGGCAGTTCGAAGGAGCGAGACCCGACTGGCTGAGCTCGCGCACGCACGCGCCGGCGGCGGCGTACTCCTGGAACTGCACGCTCGCCGAGGCTCGGAAGGTCGGGCGTGGGCGAACGCGCATCCACGCTTCGGTGATGACGCCGAGCACGCCTTCGCTGCCGATGACGAGCCGGTTGGGATCGACGGCGGCGCCCGACGCGGGGAACGACTTCGTCGAGATGACGCCGCGCGGAGCCACCATTCGCACCGAGTGCACGAGATCGTCGATGTGCGTCGGGCCCGTCGCGAAGTGCCCGCCTGCGCGCGTGGCGATCCACCCGCCCAGCGTCGAGAACTCGAACGACTGGGGGAAGTGGCGCAGCGTGAGCCCGTGCTCCGACAGCTGCCGCTCGAGTGACGGGCCGAACGCGCCGGCCTGCACGCGCGCGAGCCGCGAGACGGGATCGATCTCGAGCACGCGACCGAACTTCGAGAGATCGAGACTCACCGTCCCGTTGCTGCCGGGCCTGAGCTTCGGCTCGACCCCGCCGACGACGCTCGAGCCTCCACCGAACGGCGTCACCGCGAGCTTCAGCGTCGCGGCGCTCTCGAAGGTGGCGAGCAGCTCGGTCTCGTTCGCGGGTGTGACGACGAGATCGGGCGCGCTCGAGAAGTCTCCGCGGAAGCCGCGAACCCGATCAGGGTACGCCTTGCCCATCGCGTGGCTCGCGCGCGCTGCATCGGACGCCGACGAGAACGCCTTCAACGCCTCGGGGACAGGCACTCGTGGCGCCGGCAGAACAGGTGGAGCGCCCGTGAGCTCGGCCGCTCCACCGAAGAACGGCTCGACGCGGGGTCGAACGGCGTCGAGCGCCAGCGCCTGGTCGGCGAGGCCCCAACCCCAGACGTGCCGGGCCGTCATCGACGCACCATGGCCTTCGCCGGAGCTACCAGCAGCTTCGCGGGCACCGAGGGATCATCGGCGTCGGCCACCATCACCCAGCGGTTGGCGTCGTATTGCGCGAGCCCTTCGATCTTCACCACCTGATCGATCGCCGTCTGCCAGAGCACCCGGTTCCCCGACAGCTCCCCGACGACCGAGCCGGTGCACTCACCGTCTTCGTACGGGTCGTCGGTGTCTTCGGCCGCCGCCGAGAAGCACACCCGCCCGTCGAGCGAGAGCGTGAGATCGGTCAACGACAGGGGAACCCCCTCGAGCTTGCCCAGCTCGAGCGGGTCGATGCCCTCGATGGCGACCGACGGCAGCTCGCCCGCGGTGAAGCCCATCAGCACCTCCTGCAGCCCGAGCCGAATGAGCGCGTTCTGCGAGCCTGGCCCATTGCCGCGTTGACCGAGCACGAGCTGATCGCCCACGACCACCGCCGCCTCGAGGTTGAGCGCATCGAACTGCTGCTCGAGCACCACGAAGAGCGGCGTGCAGTCGATGACGGTCGCGTGGCCATTCTTCACGAGCGCGGCCTTGCGACGTCGAGCGGTCGAGCCGGAGCCGAGCGCGAACAACGAACCATCGGGCAACGCGGCGAGCGCCTCGAAGTCTGGCTTCACGGCCTTGCGGGCCTTCGCGTCAGTGGGCAGCGCTCCATGGAGCAACCGCAACCGTTCGACCCGCGCGCCTTCGATCGAGAAGCCCCACAGGTGCGGGTCATCGTCGGCGACGACGTACACGCGGCCGTCCTTCACGACACAGCCGCTGGCGGCAGACACCTCGAGCGTCGCGACCGACTCCAGGGAGATGGGGTTCACGGGTGGAGCACTCTAGCGCGCCGTTCTCTGGTGCGTCGTCCGGGCCGCGGTAGAACCAGCCCGTGACCAAACGAATCTCGGTTCTCGATCTGTCGCACTACACGCGAGGCACCCCCGCCGAGCGCGAACGCTTCATTCAGGCCTGGGGCGAGGGGCTGACGGAGTTCGGCTTCGTGTCGATCGTCAATCACGGCGTCGACGACGAGCTGATTCGCCGCACCTACGCCGACGCCGAGCGCCTGTTCGCCCTGCCGAAGGACGTGAAGCAGAAGTACGTCGTTCCCAACGGCGGCGGGCAGCGCGGCTACACGCCCTTCGGTCAGGAGCACGCGAAGAACCGCAAGGTCGGCGACCTCAAGGAGTTCTGGCACGTGGGCCGCGACCTGCCGCCCGACAACGCGAAGAAGTCGATCTACGGCGAGAACGTGTGGCCGGGCGAGCTCGCGACGTTCAAGCAGAACACGCTGCAGTTGTTCGGGGCGCTCGACGCCGCGGCGGCGGTGATGCTCCAGGCGCTGGCCGAGTTCTTCAAGCTGCCGCGCACCACGTTCTCGGACATGGCGACCGACGGCAACTCGGTGCTCCGCATCATTCACTACCCGCCGCTGAAGGACATGTTCATTCCCGGCGGCGTGCGCGCGGCCGAGCACGAAGACATCAACCTCATCACGCTCCTCTGCGAGTCGACCTCGTCGGGGCTCGAGCTCTTCACGCGCCAGAAGGAGTGGCTCGCGGTCGACTCCGTGAAGGGCCAGATCGTCGTCGACTCGGGCGACATGCTCTCGCGCGTGACGAACGAGGTGATTCCGTCGACGACCCACCGCGTGGTGAACCCGAAGAGCGCGGCCGAAGACGTGGTGCGCTACTCGATGCCGTTCTTCGTGCACCCGTTCCCCGAGTGTTCGCTGCGCATTCTCGACGCGTGCGTCTCGCCCGAGAACCCGCGCAAGTACCCCGACATCACGGCCGACGACTTCCTTCGCCAGCGCCTGCGCGAGATCGGTCTCATCAAGTAGTTGACCGTCGAACCGATTACGGACTGAATTCGGTCTCATGAAGCTCGCGAGCCGCGTTCGATCCATCTCGTATCTCAAAGCCAACGCAGCCCAGATCGTCGACGAACTCGCGGAGGACCGCGAGCCCTGGGTCATCACCCAGAACGGTGACGCGAAGGCAGTCCTCATCGACATCGCGAGCTACGAAGAGAGCCAGGAGACGCTGGCCCTTCTCAAGATCATCGCGCTCGGAAACAAGCAGATCGAAGAAGGCAAGGTACGGAGCGCGAAGAAGGCGATCGCCGAGCTTCGCGCCTCGCTCAAGAAGGAAGGCGACAAGCAGCGATGAAGTACGAAGTCGTACTGACTGACGACGCCCGGAACGACCTGCGCGAGATCATCACCTTCATTCGCGAGCGCGACGGTGACATCCGGGCCGAAGGCGTGCTGGCGAAGTTCGAGTCGACCATCGAGCAGCTCGGGCGATTTCCCTCGGGCGGCACCATTCCTCGCGAGCTGAACGCGCTCGGAGTGACCGAATACCGACAGCTTCATTTCAAGCCCTATCGAGTGATGTTTCGAGTCTTCGATGAGGCCAGGCGAGTGGCCATCTACCTGGTCGTTGATGGTCGCCGTGAGCTCGGAGTGCTCCTGGGTCGGCGGTTGTTGGGGTCCCGGTGAGCTGGCTGCTCGCCGGACTTCTGGCCGCCACTCCACAACCAGCGCTCATCGGCAGCGTGCGGGTGTCGACGTTCACCGGCCTGCCCGACGTGCTCGGCGTGTCGGGCACGTTTCATCTCATTCCATACGTCGACCTCGAAGGTGGCGCCTCGGCCTTCGTCTTCGCGCAGAGCTGGTACGCCCGCGGCGGGCCACGGTGGCTCTTCGAAGACTGGCGCGACGAGGCGAACCGCGGGCTGACGCTGCGACTCTCGGCGCTGGCGGGCGTGAAGTCGGTCGCGCTGCCGACCGAGCGGTTCCTCGGCTTTCACTTCGTGGGCGCGGTCGAGCTCACGTACTGGGTCGCTGCCCACGCGGGCCTCACCCTTCAGCTCACGGGTGGCGGCACGGTGCGCAGGTGGCCAGCGTTCTTTCCCGAGCTGCGGCTCGCGTGGGGCGTGGCGTTCTGATCACTCCAACGTGACGTCGGGGAAGAGCGGCTTTCCGTCGGCAGTGGTGCGCGCGGCATCCATCGTCGCCACCAGCACCTCGAAGCGGACTCCAGCCGCCGCGCTCACCAGCAACCGCGAGCCGCCCTGCAGCGCCTCGAGCGCCGCCTTGAGCGCGGGCTCGTCCCACTGGCCCTCACGGCGCGGAACGATCACCACGCGCTCGCCCTGCCGAATCACGTAGCCAGCCTCGTCGATCACCACCGAGACGGGAGCGCCCTCACCACTCCCCTGCCCTGAAGCGCGCGTCGCGTTGATCACCTTCATCGCGCCCAGCCCCGACATCGAGAGGATCATGAAGAGGATGAGGTTCATCAAGATGTCGAGGTACGGCACGAGCGTGAGCTCTCCCGTCTCGGCCTCGACCTCGGCGCGCAGCTTCCGGTTCGTCATGGCGCTCTGTGACACCGCGAGGAGGAGCGGGTTCCCGGCTACGGTGCGCGCCATGCGCTGGCTGCTGATCATTCTCCTCGCGAGCTGCTCCTCGAAGCCGGTGCGGCCCGAGGTGACCCAGCCTCAGCGTGCGCTGCTCGTGGGACGCGCCGTGCTGCCAGCGAGCACGTTCATCGAGGGCCCGCCGAGCGGCTCACGTGTCGAAGGTGGGCCGTTCCCCTCCCAACCCGTGCAGGGCTTCTCGTCGCTGCAGCTCACGCCCAGCGGCTTCATCAGCATCAGTGACAACGGCTACGGCGTGCCCGAGAACTCGGCCGATTTTCTGCTGCGCGCGTGGAGGCTCGAGCCCGACCTGACGACAGGCGTCTTGAAGGCGTCGACGCTCTTCGTCTTGTCCGATCCCTCGCGCCATCTTCCGTGGCCCATCGTCAACGAGAACACGCCCGAGCGCATGCTGACCGGAGCCGATCTCGACCCCGAGTCGTTCGTCCACGTCGCCGATGGGACGTACTGGCTCGGTGATGAACACGGCCCGTTCCTCGTGCACGTCGACGAGCGGGGCCGCGTGCTTGAGCCGCCCTTCGAGCTCCCCATCGATGGTGGCGCGCTGCTCGGCGCCGACTCCCCGTTCCTGCGCGCAAACCTCATGCTGCGAAGCGCCGAGGCGCTGAAAGTGGCGACGGGCACGCGCACCCTGTCTCCCGACCATCGCTGGCTGAGCTCGGCCGAGCAGGTCAACGCGCTCCACACCGCCGGCTTTCGCGTCGTGCCGTGGACGGTGAACGACCCCGCGCGCATGGAGGAGCTGCTGCGGTGGAACGTCGACGGGCTCATCACCGATCGCCCCGACCTGGCCGCTCGCGACGGAGGAAAGGAACTGCACGGGCATCGCGGCGCACGAGGCCTCGCTCCTGAAGAGACGCCGCTCGCCTTCGCGCTGGGGCTCGACGCAGGCGCGACGGTGCTGGAGTTCGATCTGACCGCGACGGCCGATGACGAAGCGCTCGTCTGGCACGACCCGACACTGTCACCGCCCAAGTGCCCACGCGCGCCCGACGCTGGCGTGCTGATTCCTGCGACGAAGCTCGAGGTGCTGAGGCGAATCGACTGCAACGGCCTGCTCGCCGAGTTCCCGCTCCAACAGCGCGACGGCGGCTCGACCCGCCTCATGACCTTGACCGAGGCACTCAGGCTTCCCGGACGGCTCAACATCGAGACCAAGGTTCACGGCACCGGCCTGCCGCACGACGACGCGGCGTGGCTCACGCGGCTGCTCATCAAGCGCGTTCAACAAGCCGACGCCGGCGCCCGCGTCACGCTGCAGTCGTTCGACTGGAGAGCGCTCGCGATCGCGCACGCCGAGGCGCCGTGGCTCGAGACCATCGCGTTGTTCGGCGATCGAACGACGCGCGCTCCTGCCGAGACGCGCCTGGGGCTGGCCTGGCCCGAGCGCTCCGCCACCATCAACGTGCGGCGTAGCTCGGGCTTCGAGAACCTGAGCGTCACCGCCGACGGCACCTTCCTCATCGCCATGCTCGAGAAGCCGCTGCCCGGCGAAACAGACTGCCTCGCCTTTCGCTTCGACCTGCGCACGAAGCGCTGGGCCGGCCTCGCGTTTCGGTTTCCACTCGATGCGCGCGCGAAGGCCGTCGGCGATCTCACGCTGGTGAACGAGCGGTTCGGCTACGCCCTCGAGCGCGATGACACCGAGCGACGCGCCGATGGGTTCAAGCGCCTCGTGCGCTTCACCCTCCCTGACGTCGTCGGAGCCCGGGTGGGGAAGACGACCGCGGCCGATCTGCTCGACCTCGCCCTGCCCGACGGCGGCACCTTCTCGTTCCCCTTCTGGACCATCGAGGGCGCCGCCACCCTGCCCGACGGCCGCGTCGTCATCGTCAACGACAACAACTTTCCGTTTGGTCGAGGGCGCTCCGAGACGAAGCCCGATGACACCGAGCTCATCGTCGTTCAGCCGCACTGAACTCGTTTGCGGTTCATCAAGGCGAATCAGCGCACGGGCTGACGAAGAGCATGGGCGGCGCGGTGAGCCCAGCATTGGAAAAAGGCGATGAGCGGGGACTCGGGCGAAGACAGGGACGCACTCCTTCGCGCGCTCGTCGAGCACCTCACCGAGCCCGTCACCGTCATCGCGCCTGACGGCCACTACCTCGAGGTGAATGAGGCCTACTGCAAGGCGCTCGGGCTGCCGAGAGCTCAGGTGCTCGGCCGCTCGGTGCGCGACTTCGTCTCTGCCGAGGTCGCCGACGCCTTTCGCGCGGCCGATGACGTGGTGCTCGAGACCGGCCGCACCACCGAGCTCGAGGTGTGGGCGTCGACCATGCTGCGGCGCGAGCCCGTGCTCGTGCACTCGACCAAGTCGCTCGTGCGCCGCAGTGATGGTTCAGCGGTCGGCATTCTGTCGGTGCTTCGCGACGTCACCGCTGAACGAACGGCCCGCCTCGTCAGCCGCACCGAGCGCGAGCTGGCCCTCACCCTGGCCTCGAAGTCCTCCATGCACGAGCTGCTCGAGGCGATCCTCGACCTGGCGGTGCAGCTTCCCGGGCTCGAGGCGGGAGGTGTCTACGCGCGGCAGCCCGATGGCGGCTTCGAGCTCGTTCACCACCGGGAGCTCTCGCGGGCGTTCATCGAGACCGTCAAGTCGGTGCCTGCCCAGAGCGCGCAGGCAGCCATCATCGGGCGGGGCAAGGTCGTGGTCTCGTTCGACGCGCCGGAGCGCTTCCTCGTCGAGCCCCGCATCGTCGCCACGTCCCATGGCGCCGCAGAGGGCCTGCGCTGCGCGGTCGTCGTGCCCGTGCAGGTCGACGGCGTCACCCAGGCCTGCCTCAACCTCGCAGGCCGTCACGTCGATCGGCTGTCGCCCCTCATCCTTGCGGCGCTCGAGACCCAGCAGATGCACTTCGGGCACGCGCTCAAGCGCCTCGACGCGGAGCGGCGCGCTGCGCTCGAGCGGACCAACTTCGTCAACGCCTTCGACGCCATCAAAGACCTCGTCTTCGTCATCGATCACTCGGGCCTCATCGTTCACCACAACCGCGCCGTGACCCACGCGCTCGAGGCCAGCTTCGTCGGCCGCCCCGTCTCAGACGTGCACCCGCCCGAGGCGCTCGCCGAGGTGCAGCAGGTGCTGGCTGACGTGGTGCAAGGTCGTCGCGCGACGTGCACCGTGCCCTTCCGCAAGAGCAACGGCATCATCTTCCCCGTCGAGACGAGCGCCGTGCTGGGAGAGTGGAACGGGAAGCCCGCCATCATCGGCATCAGCCGCGACGTCACCCAGCAGCAGCAGGCCGAGGCCGCCCTCGTGAAGGCCCGCCATGATGCCGACGCGCTGAGCGCCGCCAAGAGCGAGTTCCTCGCGAACATGAGCCACGAGGTGCGCACGCCGATGAACGCCATCATCGGCCTCACCCAGCTCGCGCTCGACTCGCCCGTCAGCCCCGAGCAGCGCGAATACGTCGAGCAGGCCCACGGCGCCGCCGTCTCGCTGCTGGGCATTCTCAACGACGTGCTCGACTTCTCGAAGCTCGAGGCCCACACGCTCGAGCTCGAGGCGACGCCGTTTCTGCTCAGCCACGTGCTCGAGCGCGTGAAGAACGTCGGGGAGTCGCAGGCCCAGCAGCGCGGCCTCTCGTTCGAGGTGGTGGGGAGCGACGTCGCCAGCGGACTTCGCGGCGACCCGAGCCGCCTCGCGCAGGTGTTGATGAACCTCATCGGCAACGCCATCAAGTTCTCGCTCCGCGGCACCGTGAGGCTGACGGTGGCGAGGGTGAACGACGCCCTCGTGCGCTTCGAGGTGAGCGACGAGGGTGAGGGCGTCAACCCCAAGCAGCTCGCCGCCATCTTTCAGCCGTTCACCCAGGCCGACGGCAGCTTGTCGCGCCGTCATGGTGGTACGGGGCTGGGGCTCTCGATCAGCCGGGAGCTCGTGGCCCTGATGGGAGGCACCTTGAAGGTCGAGAGCACGCCCGGAGCGGGCAGCCGTTTCTCATTCGAAGCCAGGCTCGAGCGCTGCGAGCCACCACACCGCGCGACGGCTCCGGTCTCGGCCGCGCTGCAGGGCCTGCGCGTGCTGCTCGTCGAAGACAACGCCGTCAATCAGCTGCTCGGCATGCGCCTGCTCGAGAAGAGCGGTGTGCTCGCCACCCTCGCGAAGGACGGCGCCGAGTGCCTCGAGGTGCTGGAGCAGTCGCCGACCGGCTTCGATCTCGTGCTGATGGATCTGCAGATGCCCGTGCTCGATGGGCTCTCGGCCACGAGGCGCCTGCGCGCCGATCGTCGCTTCGACACACTGCCCATCATCGCGCTCACCGCGCACGCCTTCGCCGACGATCGCCGGCGCTGCCTCGAGGCGGGCATGCAGGACTACGTGTCGAAGCCGCTCGATCCCGAGCGGCTGTCGCGTGCCATCGAGACGTGGCGCCGCGGCTGAAGCGCTGATGGCTATGCTGCGCGCTCCTTTTCTGGGGGGCAGCGCATGCGGCGATCGATCGCGACGTTCGTGTGGAAGACGGGGTCGGGAGAGGCCCGCGTCGCGCTGCTGCAGCCGAGCGGCGCGCCCGATCGCTGGGTGCTGCCGGGCGGAGACGTGCGGCCCGATGAGCCCGTTCGTGACGCAGCCCGAAGGCTCGCCGAGGAAGCGCTCGGCCAGAGCGTCGAGGTCGTGGGCTTCGTCGAGGCCAGCGCGCTGCCCCCGACTGGCCGGCTCTATTTCGACGCCGAGCTCACGAAGCGCGCGCCAGACTCGTGGGAGACCGCGTGGGGCCACGTCGCCTTCGTCTCGCCGCGTGACGCGCTGACGCTGCTGGCCGATGAGGCCGATCGTCGCCTCCTCGCGGGCCACCTCGCGCCGAGCGTGCCTCAGCCCCTGAGCCCGACGCCCTGGCAGTACGTCAAGCTCGTGCTCTCGGGCCAGCACGTGTCCTCGCGACAGCTCACCCGACACCTCGCCCAGGCCCTCGCCGACCAGCGCACGCTCGCTCCCAGTGACGCCTCCATCGAGGCGCAGCGTCAACTCGCCGAAGCACAGCGCAGCGTCTTCGAAGACCCCGAGCTGGGCTGGGCGATGCTGAAGAAGGCACGGCGCACACAGCTCGAGGCGATGTGGGGCGGGGCGCTGCGCGCGCGCTGGGAGCAGGTTCGCGAAGAGGCCGCCGAGAAGCTGCGTGGCTGGCGCCTGAAGGCCGCGAAGGACCTGATGGGCGAGAAGGGGCAGCTGCCCGGTCCCCACGCCATCGCCGGCGTCTCCCAGCTGCTCGATGAACACCACGACGCATTCTTCGATCGCGCGCGGCTGGTGCAACGCCGGGTGGTGCTGCTCACGGCGCTCGGGCTCGCGGTGCTGACGCTCTTCGAGGTCGCCGTCGAGGTCACCGGCTGGGCTGGGCTGCCGTCGGGGCTCGCCAGGCTGGCACCGCTCATCGGCGTGCTGGGCGCGATCTGCTCGGCCCTGCTCTCGTCGATCACCTCGAACGCCTCGAAGCGGCCGCAGGTCATCGTCGACTCCACGCTCATTCTCGGGCGCATCGCGCTGGGCGCGACGTCAGGCCTCGGCATGGCGCTGCTCGTCAACACCACCCACCCGACGAGCGAACTGTTGACCGCACTCGTCTTCATCGCGGGCTTCTCGGAGCGCGCCCTGCCCGCGCAGATCGACCGCATGGTGGCCGCCGACGCCGAGAAGCAGGAGAAGTAGAGTCTGCTTCGTCAGCTTCCACGACCTCCAACCGACCCACCGCCATGCCGACGCCCCACGACTACGCCCGCGCCGCCGCGCTCACCGATGAAGCGCTTCTGCTGGAGTGCGACGAGGCCTTCTTCATCGCCTCGGGCCCCGGCGGCCAGCACCGCAACAAGACCGAGACGGGCGTGCGCCTCGCCCACCGGCCCACCGGCATCACCGTCACCGCCACCGAGCGCCGCAGCCAGCTGCAGAACCGCGGCGAGGCCCTCGAGCGCCTGCGCGCCGTGCTGGTGAAGAAGTCGTACGTCGAGCCCAAACGCATCGCGACGAAGCCGGGCAAGGGCGCCAAGCGCCGCCGCCTCGAGGGCAAACGCCACACCTCCGAGAAGAAGCAGAACCGCCGCGGCGGGTGGGATTGAAACGCGCGGCCGTGGGTTGAACCCCTCGACAGGGCCCCACCAGGCGGGCGTGTCGCGGGCTGTAGCGAGCTGGGCCTTCGGTCGATTGGTCAGGCACCTGACCTTTTGACTTCGGGGCGGCCCGCCGAGGTCTGTTACCTTCTTCTTCGACCATGGCGACGAAGCAACGGCCCGGAGCCGACGATGGCGACACGGGCGTCGCGACAGAGACGAGGAAGAAGGAGTCGCTGAAGAAGCCTCCGCGCTACGCGGTCGTCTTCCACAACGACAACTACACGACGATGGAGTTCGTGATCTTCGTGCTGCGCACCGTGTTCCACAAGTCGGAGTCGGACGCGGTCACGATCATGCTCAACATCCACAAGAACGGCATGGGTGTGGCTGGCGTGTACACGCGCGAGGTCGCCGAGACGAAGGTTCAGAAGACGCACGCGCTCGCCAAAGAGCACGAGTACCCCCTCAAGCTCAGCATCGAACCAGAGGATCCCTGATGGCTTCCCCGATCATCGCCAAGGAACTGCAGGCCTCCATTCGCTTCGCCCTCGCCGAGGCCAAGCGCCTGCGCCACGAGTACCTGACGCTCGAGCACCTGCTGCTGGGCCTGCTGCGTGACCCGCGCACCGTCGAGGTGCTCAAGGCGTGCGGCGCCCGGCCCGAGCGCGTGAAGGAGCGCCTCGACAAGTTCGTCACCGAGACCGTCGAGCAGCTGCCCGAAGGCGTCGACGCCGAGCCGCAGCAGACGATGTCGGTCGAGCGCGTGCTCCAACGCGCCGCGTACCACGCGCTGTCTGCCGAGCAGAAGGTGATGGACTCGGCCGACGTGCTCGTCGCGCTGTTCCGCGAGGTCGACAGCCAGGCGCTCTTCTTCATCAAGGAAGAGGGCATCACCCGGTACGACCTGCTCAACTACATCTCGCACGGCATCAAGAAAGACGGCGAAGGCGCCAGCGCGGGCTCGGGTGAAGAGCGCGAGTCGGCGGGCACCGGCGCGGGAGACGATGACGACGCTCCCGGCCCTGCGAAGAACCCGCTCGAGGCCTACTGCACCGATCTGAACAGCGAAGCGAAGGCCGGCCGCATCGACCCGCTCATCGGCCGCGAGCCCGAGCTGGAGCGCACGATTCAGGTGCTGTGCCGCCGCCGCAAGAACAACCCGCTGTACGTCGGTGACGCCGGCGTCGGGAAGACGGCCATCGCCGAGGGCCTCGCGCTCGCCATCTTCGAGCAGAAGGTGCCCGAGGCGCTCGCGCACGCCAAGGTGTTCTCGCTCGACATGGGCGCGCTGCTCGCCGGCACCAAGTTTCGCGGCCAATTCGAGGAGCGCCTGAAGGCCGTGCTGAAGGCCCTCTCGCAGCAGGACGACGCCGTGCTCTTCATCGACGAGATTCACACCATCGTCGGTGCGGGTGCGACCAGCGGCGGCTCGATGGATGCGTCGAACCTGCTCAAGCCGGCGCTCGCCTCGGGCCGCCTGCGCTGCATCGGCTCGACGACGTACCAGGAGTACAAAGCCTCGTTCGAACGCGACCGCGCCCTGTCACGCCGGTTCCAGAAGATCGACATCGGCGAGCCCTCGGTCGAAGACACGGTGAAGATCCTCGAGGGGCTCAAGAGCCGGTACGAGGAGCACCACGGCGTGAAGTACGACGCCGAGGCGCTGAAGGCCGCCGCCGAGCTGTCGGCCAAGTACATCAACGAGAAGTTCCTGCCCGACAAGGCCATCGACGTGATCGACGAGTCGGGGGCCATCGACAAGCTGCGCAAGCCGCGCACCGGCAAGGTGACGCTGGCCGACGTCGAAGCCGTCATCGCGAAGATGGCGCGCATTCCGCCCAAGACGGTGGCCGTCGACGAGCGGCAGGCGCTGGCCAGCATCGAGACCGACTTGAAGGGCGTCATCTTCGGCCAGGACCGCGCGATTCAGGAGATCTCGGCGGCCATCAAGCTGTCGCGCTCGGGCCTGCGTTCTCCCGAGAAGCCCATCGGCTCGTTCCTCTTCGCGGGCCCCACCGGCGTCGGCAAGACCGAGCTCGCCAAGCAGCTCGCGAAGGTGCTGGGCATCGAGTTCCTTCGCTTCGACATGTCGGAGTACGGCGAGCGCCACACGGTCTCGCGGCTCATCGGCGCGCCTCCCGGCTACGTCGGGTTCGACCAGGGCGGCCTGCTCACCGACGCCGTGCGAAAGCACCCGCACTCGCTCGTGCTGCTCGACGAGATCGAGAAGGCGCACCCCGAGCTCTTCAACATCCTGCTCCAGGTGATGGACCACGCCACGCTCACCGACAACAACGGGCGCAAGGCCGACTTCCGCAACGTCATCGTGATCATGACGACGAACGCGGGTGCACGAGAGATGAAGACGAAGTCGGTCGGCTTCGGAGACCGGCCCACGGTCGACCCGGCTCGCGCGAAAGACGCCCTCGAGCGCGCGTTCTCACCCGAGTTCCGCAACCGCCTCGATGCGGTGGTGCCGTTCGGTGGGCTGTCGCGAGAGATCATCCTCAAGGTCGTCGACAAGGAAGTGAAGGCGCTCGACCTGCTGCTCGCCGAGAAGAACGTGAAGGTGGCGCTGTCGGAGGCCGCGCGGGAGTGGATGGCAGAGCACGGCTACGAGCCCGAGTTCGGCGCGCGCCCGATGGGTCGCCTCGTCGATCAGGCGATCAAGAAGCAGCTGGCCGAAGCGCTGTTGTTCGGAGCCCTCAAGAACGGCGGCACCGCGCACTTCGACGTGAAGGCTGACAAGTCGGGCATCGAGCCGACCTTCGCCACCGCGCAGGCGTGACGACGAGCGCGAGCAGAGACTTGCAGAGCCTGACGCTCCCGCGAGCGTCAGTTCGGTTCCCTCTCAGAATGACGATTCCCGTGGGCTTTCGGCCACAGCGCCCTCCACGTGGCCCGAGGTCGAGGGTCGCCTCGAGTTCGTCGAAGGAGAGCTGCTCTCCCTGCCTCCGACCACCGACTCTCAACAGGACGTCTCTGCCGAGATCGCACGGCTGCTCGGCAACTGGTCGGTCGAGCACCCCGAGTTCATCGTCGCGGGAAACGAAGCTGGCATGCTGCTCGATGGTGAAGTCCGCGCGGCCGACATCGCAGTGTGGCGACGGGCTGACGTTGGGCCACACCGAGGCCAGTTCCGCCGCGTTCCACCGCTCCTCGCAGTCGAGCTTGCAGGCGAAGACGAAGGTGAGCGCGCACTGCTCGAGAAGGCCGCCTGGTATCGACCACGGCGTGAAGACGGTCTGGCTCGCGTTTCCCGAAGCGCGTGAGGTCGTCGTCGTCACGGCTCGACGAACGAAGCGTTGCCGCGGAGCGACGTTGCTCGACGCCAGCGCGCTCCCCGATCTGCAGATCTCGGCGACGGAGCTCTTCCGGCAGCTCGGCCGCTGAAGCTCACTCGTCGCGACGCGCGACGGCGGTCATCAACGCCACAGCCGCGGTGCCGCGAAGCACCTGTCGCTCGGCGCTCCGTGATGCGCGGAACGACGCCAGCGGGTACAGCCGCGCGATGTTCCGCAGCCGCTGCTCGACGAACTCGTCGATGCCGCCAGAGACCGTGACACGTAGCCCACCCTCCTCGAAATGCCCCTCGACCGAGCCGCTCAGCCCACGCAGCGCGCTGCGGTAGTCGGCCAGCATCGGCCCCGGCAGCCACCCGCGCACCACGCGAAGCTCACCATTCACCACGCGCACCACGAACGCCCGCCGGCCACGGCGAAGCCACAGCACCAGGGCGAGTCCGACAGCGATGACGACGAGGGCGGTCCACATGACGTCTGGTGAACCCACACCCCCGCCCACGGGTGCAAACAGAAGTGGTCAGCGCCCGCTGCCGCGCAGAGTGAACGAGTCGGTCATGTCGGGCTGGGTGTTCATGTTCGTGTCGACCCACTCGTAGATGTACCAACTGTCTGGGTAATTCGTGCGGTTGGGCAGCATGACGTTGGCCCAGTACCAGGCGCCGGTCTGCGTGCCGTAGCCGCCCGAGCAGAGCCCGTAGCTGATGAGCGCCAGCGTGCCGCTCGTCGGGTCGGTGGCGAGCTCGACGAGGAAGACGTCACGGTTCGGGCTGCAGCTGGCCTGCGCGAAGGTGACGACGTTCGTGCTGTCGCTGCGCTTGCGGAAGTAGAACGTGTCGAGGTTGTTGGTCGCGAAGAACACCTTCGTCACCTGCCGCGTCCGCTCGAGCCACTGCACCGGCTTGTTGGGGAAGGGGCCACCGGCGGTGACGACGGTCGAGCCTCCGCCCAGCAGCAGCGCGCCGTTCGTCTGATCGACCCACGTGGCGTTCGTCTGCGGGCCGTATTGAATCGTCGTCTGGCTCGAGCAGTTCGCGCGAATGGTGCTCGCGAGCACGTTGGTGGCCGCGTCGTCGAGCGGGCGGCCATCGGCGATGGCGTAGACGTTTCGGTTCGCGCAGAACTCGGGGAACGTCTGGTTGCGACAGACCGTGCCGTCGCAGAACTGATCGGCGCCGCAGCGAATGCCGCAGCCACCGCAGTTGCTGAGCGAGTTCGTCGGCGTGCAGGCGTTGTTGCAGCAGGTGGAATTCGCACCGCAGGCCACGCCACAGGCGCCGCAGTCGGTCGGCGTCGTGAGCGACTTGCACTGGCCCTGGCAGCAGGCTCCCGAGGCGCCGCACGTCGTCCCGCACGCGCCACAGTTCGCGCCGTCGTTGCGGGTGTCGACGCAGCGGCCGTTGCAGCAGTCGCGCCCCGAGCCACACGCGTTCGTCGCGCTGCAGGCCGCGGTGCAGGTGCCATTGATGCACACGTTGCCGGCCGCGCACTGGGTGTCGGCGGTACAGCTCTGACAGGAGTGGTTCGGCAGACAGACGCCCGAGGGACAGTCCGTGCCCGTCTTGCAGCCACGCTCACAGGTGAAGTCGGCGCGGCAGTACTGGCCCATCGGGCACGCGTCGGCTGGCCCGGGCAGGCAGGCGACACAGCGGTTGCTCGAGGTGTCGCACTTCGGCGTCGCGCCGCCGCACTGCGCGTCGGTGGTGCACTGCACGCACTGGCCACCCGCCGTGCAGACCTGCCCCATCGGACACGGCTGGCTCGCGTTGCAGCCATTCACACACACGTTCGACTGACAGACCTGACCGCGCGGGCACTGCGGGTCATTCACACACGCGACGCACGTCTTCGTCGACGGGTTGCAGAACGGCTTGCCCGGCGTGGTGCAGTCTCCGTCCATCACGCAGCCGACGCAGGTGTTCGTCGCCGGGTTGCAGGTCGGAAGTCCCGGCAGCGTGCACTGCGCGTTGGTGGTGCACGTCACGCACCGGCCCGCCGTCGCGTCACACATGAGGCCCGAGGGGCAGACCGGGTGTTGTGCAGAACAGCCGGGAACGCAGGCGTTGTTTTGACAAAGCTGACCAGGCCCGCAATGGCTGTCATTGGCGCACTCGACGCAGGCCGTACCCTCTTTGCAGAACTGTCCGAGCTCGCACCGGCCGCGCTCGTCACGGCAGCCGGGAGCGCACGCTCCCGACGGGTCGCACACGAAGCCCGCGCCACACTGCTCGTCTGAGACGCACTCGACGCAGCTCTGCAGCGCCGGCGCACAGAACGGGCGATCGCTCGTGCAATCGGTGGCCGACTGACAGCGCGTACCCGCCGTTCCACAGTCGCAGGCAGAGAGGAACGTCGCGAGGACCAGCACTTCGATTCGAACGGAGAATTTCATGGGCACGCCAACCGGGAGGGAGCTGGTGGGCGTTTGCCTACATTTGCCTTCAGGACGCAAGCGCGTGCCAGAACCCGTTGAAACTCCCTGAAAAACAGCGCCGATGGATCCGGTCACCGCGTTCCTCTTCGCGACCGTCTTGATGATGCTCAACGGCGCGGTGCTGGGCGTGATGCACCGCGATCTGGCCCCTGCGTTGCGGGAGCCGGCCTTTCGCTGGCGAGTCGGCACGCTCGCGATCGGGTGCCTGGTGCTCGCGCTCCAGAAGTGGTTGCCACCGTGGCTGGCCCTCACCATCGGCAACGGGCTCTTGCTGGCGGGACTGATCTGTTCGATGGCCGTGAGGCGTCACGGCTGCGGTGGCTCGGGCCGATCGCGCTCGCGGGAGGAATCGGCTGGTTCACCGTCGTGCACGACGACCTCTCGATTCGCGTCGTGCTCGCTTCGATCGCCTGGGTGACATCGCCGACCGGCTCCGCCAGAGCCCTCTGGCGTGGGCATCAGACCGACGGAGCCTCGAGCCGGCTCGTGCTCGTGGTCATCTTCGTCGGGCTGGCGATCATCATGCTGCTTCGCGCGGCGTGGTTCGGGCTTCACGCGGGCGCTGAGACGAGCGTCGTCGACCCGGGCAGCTGGGTGAACGTGCTCACCCCGATGCTCGCCTCGACGCTCCCCATTATCGGCACGACGGCCTTTCTGCTGATGTGCTCGGAGCGCCTTCGCCGCGACTGGGAGAACGCCGCCTCCACCGACGCGCTCACCGGGTTGTGGAACCGCCGCACCTTGATCGTCCGTGGCGCGGTCGCGGTCGCAGAGGCCAGGGAGCACGGCCGGGCCGTCGCCGTCACGGTCATCGATGTCGATCACTTCAAGTCGGTGAACGATCGGTTCGGGCATGAGGTCGGAGACCTCGCCCTTCAGCACGTCGCGAGGGCGCTGCGCTCGCACTGCCGCACCGTCGATCTCGCTGCCCGTCACGGTGGTGAGGAGTTCGTCGTGCTCTTCAAAGACCTCGACACCACCGGCGCCGCAGACGCAGCCGAGCGCCTGAGGGGAGCGCTGGCGAGCGAGCCGCTGGTGCGAGGCGAGCTGAAGCTCCTGCTCACGGCTTCCTTCGGCGTGGCCACGCTCACCCGTGAAGACCGGAGCTTCGACGATCTGCTCCGCCGCGCCGACGCCGCGCTCTATCGGGCCAAACACGAGGGGCGAAACCGGGTGGTCGTCGCGTGATGCGCCGCGGAGTGAATTGGCCCGGTCGTGCGTTTGCGGTGTGACAGCGCTTCCATAAGCTGCTTTTCCGCCCTCCGATGCTCGCGACCGTCGTCCTCATCGTCCTGGCCGTGCCCGACGTGCCGATGCCACCCCCTCCCCCGGGGATGCGGGTCGTCGCGCAGGTGAACGTCGAGGGCGACGCAGGCGTGGCCGACGCGCCGCCCACTCCACCAGCCGCGCCGAGGGGCGAAGACGATGCCGACGCCGAGCTCGACGCGATGAAGGAGCTCGAGGAGCAGTCCATCGAGGCGCCGGCACAGGCCTCGGCCGACAGCGCCATTCGCGCCACGGTGCA
>JBEOKA010000167.1:0-5331 GCA_040275325.1 Myxococcaceae bacterium
CCAGCACGAAGCCCAGCACGAACAGCACCGAGTCTTCCTTCGTGCACAGCAGCGACACCAACGACAGCCCGACGATCTCGTCGTTGCGTTCGATCCACCCCACGAGGAACCAGAGCGTCAGCAGCGGCAGCAACACCTCGGGCCGGAACCCTCCGTGCAGCGAGCGGCCCATCCACGCGTTGCTGACCCACAGGAGCGTGACCAGCAGCTCGAGCGCACCATGCGGGCCGCCACACGCCAGGCGAACGAGCCGCCGCGCGGGGAAGATGCCCATCCACACGATCAACGGCGCGCTCACCACCAGCCACAGCGGCGACGCGAACACCTCGTGCAACGGCACCCACAGCAACAGGATGAAGCTCGAGTGCACCCCGAAGTGGTTCACGTCGTAGATCGGCGAGTAGCCGAGCCGGCCGTGATGGGTGCTCTCGAGCATCCAGTCGAAGATGCTGAAGTCGACGCCGTTGACGCGGAACCCGAAGAACCACGTCAGGCCGATCACCTGCAGCCAGACGAAGCTCGCGAAGAGCAGCGCCTTCCACGCGCGGGGGTCGAGGCCGAGCGCGAAGTCAGCCGGCCGCTTCCACCACGCCACCAGCAGCAACACCGAGATCACCAGCTGCGGGTAGTGAAACGAGACGGCGTCTCCGACGAACGAGCCCAGCGCCGCAGCGACCAGCATCGCCACCGCCGCGACCAGCGCCAGCCTGGAGGGAGACAGCCACCGTTCCACCAGCAGGCTCGTCACCGAAAACCGGAGTCGGGGCAAGCGCTTCCGGCCGACCGGTGCGAACCCGAGCGGGCCGCGTTAGACCCGAGGGCCATGAAAGACGTCACCATCTACACCACCGACTACTGCCCCTACTGCCGCCAGGCCGAGCGCTTCCTCACCGAGCAGCAGGTGCCCTTCAAGAGCGTCGACGTGACCGGCGATGACGAGATGCGCCTCAAGCTGGTCGACATGAGCGGTGGCCGGAAGACGGTGCCGCAGATCTTCATCGGCGGGGCTGCGATTGGCGGCTACTCCGACATGATGGCCCTGCATCAGAAGGGCGAGCTGATGCCCCTGCTGAACGGGTGAACGGAGCCTGCCCACACGGCCACACCGGCCGCCTGGAGGTCTCTATCTGCCTGAGTTCACAGGCTTTTTCGCGCCTCATAGATGTCACACAAGTCGACTTGTGGACCCACCGATCATCCATGTTACTCAGGTGGTGAGTGCCGGCCCGTTCGCCGTCCTCCCGACACAAGATTCGTGGTGCCCCAAAGGCCCCGAGGGCGTGCTCGAGTGAGGAAAGCAGAACAGGCCGGCACTCGTTTTGTGTGGTGCCGCGGAGAGGACTGCATGCGGGCGTTGCTGCTGTCGCTGGCGCTGGGAGCGTTGGGCTGTTCGGGCCTCAACCGCGTCGTCAAACCGCCTCCCCAGCCGCTCGAGCTCACGACGGTGTTCGTCTACCCCGTCACCTTGAACGGCATGGAGCGCAGCGCCCCTCGCGTCTTCGAGCTGTCACAGCGCGCGCTCGATCGGGCGGTGAAGGAAGGCGGCGAGCAGCTCGCGTTCTATGGCCCGCTCGAGTTCAAGGTGATGAAGCCCGAGGTCGACAACGCGTGGGTGGCGACCGACGCAATCCCCGTGCTGGTGCGCTCGGGCTCGAGGCCTGATCAGGGCGCGGCGCTGCGAGTCACCGTCGAGCGGCGCGTCGCCAGCTCGAGCACGCTGACCGAGACGAAGAAGGGCGCGAAGGCCACCTCGAACGAAGAGACGACCTGGCTGGTTCACGCAGAGCTGCTCCACCCATCGTCGAACACCACGCTCATCGAGCTCTCGGGTCAGGTGCTCTTCGATCCCTTCGCGACGCCGCCACCCGAGGCCGAGTGGGATCCCGCTCCGCAGCTGAGCACGCTGGTCGATTCGATCGTCACTGCGGCCGTGAAGCACGCGCTCGATCACGCGGCGAGCCGCTCCACCCTGCCCCTCGGCGCCGCCACCTTCGCCGTCACGCCAGCGACCGCGCAGTGGTTTCCCGAAGGCGCGAGCGACGCCGAGGCCGACGCGCTCCAGCGGGAGATTCAGCTGCAGAACAAGGCGCGCCTGCTGGCTCCGGGGGTCACGGAGGCGCAGGCCACCACGCTCGCGAAGGCGATCGCGGGCACGGCCGTGCTCTCGGGTGACGGCAAGCTGCAGCCCGGAGACGTCGTGCTGAAGGTCGATCAGGTGCCCGCGCTGCCCAACGTGCTGGCGCGCATTCGGTTCAAGCAGGCGCCTGCCGAGCTCGAGGTGAAGCGCGCCTCGGGAGCCGTCGAGCCGCTCGTCTGGCCGTGATCAGTTCAGCAACGTGGGCTTGCCCGACGGCGGCCCCGACGTCATGCCCATGCGCGTGCGCATGTACTTCTCGATCACGCTGAGCAGCCCGTCGAAGGCGTCTCGCATCGCCCAGGCCTGGTGATCGACGTCAGACAGCCCACCGGCCTTCTTGAGCCCGTCACGCAGCGCGGTCTGCACTCCGGGGCAATCGGGGCGCGCGTCGATGAGCTGCTTGGCGACCTGCTGGTAGAGCCGGTAGCACTTCTCGATGTCGCCCTCGTTGTAGGCGGGCGCGCCCTGAGAGATCACGCCGGCGATCGCCTTCGTGGTGGCCTCGAGGCCCGCCAGGTTCGAGCCCTCGAGCAGCGACAACGGGTGCTGCGGAATCTGGCGCGTCGGGCCGCGCCTGGGCCTGTTGAGCACCGACAGCGGCAGCTGCTGATTCATCGGCATCAGCGGCTCGATGTGCTTCCAGGGAACGCCGAGCGCCACCACGCCGTCATCGCTCTCGGCCATCGTCACGATGCCCAGCACCGAGCCATCGGAGCCGACCAACGGACCACCCGAGGCGTCTGAGGGCACCGGCCCCTGCATCGTGTACACGGTGAGGCCGGGGCCGATCACCTGCGGGTTGCCCAGCACGCCTTCGATCCAGCGCACGCGATCTTCACTGGGCACGAGGCCGAAGACGAAGACCTTCTGGCCCTCTTCGGCGAGCTTCGCGCCCGCGGGCTTCACGGGAGACGCGTCGAGCAACCCGACATCGAGGATCGCGAGGTCGCGCTTCACGTCGACGGCACACACGGCCTGCACCGGCAGCCGCCGCCCATCAGCGAGGTGCGCGACGATCGTCTTCTCGTTCGCCACCACGTGGAAGTTGGTCACGATGCGGCCGTTGGGCGCGACGAAGCCCAGCCCATAGGCGCGCTCCAGCTCGAGGACGACGATCGCCGTGGCCGCGTCCAACGGAGTCATCTGCTGCGGCTCCCTGCTGACTGAACCATCCGACACTCCACGCCTGGGCCGGCCCCATGCGATACCTGCGCTATGCCCGAACCGCGCCCGTGGAACCTGCTGCGAACCAGAGCCGAACGGGACTTTCGCATTTTCACAGCCAGGACGCTCGACGTCACCGACCCCCGAACGGGTACGGAGTACGTCCGTACCGTTCTCGAGTGCCCAGACTGGGTCAATGTGGTTGCCCTCACTCCCGATGAATCGGTGATCCTGGTCCGCCAGTTCCGCTTCGGCACCTGGTCGAACACCCTGGAGCTCCCCGGCGGCATGGTCGACCCCCATGAGACCGACATTCAGGGCGCCGCCTTGCGCGAGCTCGAGGAGGAGACCGGCTACGTTCCAGGCTCAGTGGAACTGCTGGGCGTCTCGCTGCCCAACCCCGCGATTCAGACGAACCGGCTGCACAGCTACCTCGCGCGCGACTGCCGCAAGGGGCACGACGGCAAGCAGGACGGCAGCGAAGACATCGAGCTGGTGCTGGTGCACCGCCGGCAGATCGCCGACCTGGTGAAGCGCGGAGAGATCTCGCACGCCCTGGTGCTGGCGGCGTTTCTGTTCGACAGCCTCGGGCCCCGCGCGCTCACTTCTTGAACAGCTTCACCATGCCGAGATCGGTGGCCGCGACCCACGCGCCGTCGGCCGAGACCGCCACCACCGCCTGCTGCTGTGTGGGGAACGTCTTCACGACCGTCGCCTTCGCCACGTCCCACAGCCGAACCACCTTGTCGGCGCCCGACGTCACGAGGAACGCGCCATCGGGGGTCAGCGCCGCCGACATCACCTCGGCCGAGACGCGCTTCTCGGGCATGGTGTTGTCCGCCTTCGGGCCGGTCAGCGTGATGGTGCGCTTGCCCGTCTTCGCGTCGAAGCCGAGCACGTCGGGGCTCTTCTGGCTCCAGCTCAGCAGCACCGTGGCGTCTTTCGAGAGCAGCAGCGCGCCGAGCTGGTTGTCGGTCGCGAGGTCCTTCTTCTGCTTGCCGGTCTTCAAGTCGATCGACTTGAGGTGGTGATCGGCCGACGAGACGAGCGCCTCTTTGCCATCGGGCATCATCACCAGCGAGTTGGCGCGCAGATCGAAGAGGCGCTTGCCGTCTTTCACCGAGTGCACGGCGCCGTTGCCGTTGAAGCCAGTGACGGCGACGCGCTCACCCGTCGAGTCGAACGCCACCTGCGAGATCGAGTCGGGGTGCAGCCAGGTCTGCACCACCTTGCCGCCCGGCAGCTCGATGACACGCACCTCGAGCGAGGAGTCTCCGATGGCCAGCCGCTTTCCATCAGCCGAGAAGGCCAGCGCGACCGGCTGCTGTTTCGCGTCGGGCACGGTGAGGGTGACGGCGCCGCTGTCGAGATCCCACAGGCGCACAGTCTTGTCGCGGCTGCCCGAGGCGAGCGTCTTGCCGTCAGGGCTGAAGGCGACCGAGACGACAGCGTCGGTGTGGCCACGCAAGAGCGCGGGAGCGCCCGGCAGCAGTGGGTCGACGGGAATGGCAGCGAGCAGCGCGAACACCAACGACGTCATCACTTCCTCCTCGACTTGAGCTTCGCCTCACCAACGTCCTTGCGGGTCCACACGCCCGAGCGGCCGCCACTCTTGTGCTCGAGCTGCACGGACTCGATGACCATGCCGCGGTCGATCGATTTGAGCATGTCGTACACCGTGAGCGCCGCGGCCGAGACGGCGGTGAGCGCCTCCATCTCGACGCCGGTGCGGTCGACTGTCTTCACGGTGACTTTGATGTCGACGCCGACCGAGCCAGCCGAGAGATCGACCTCGACGCCCGACAGCCCGATCGGGTGGCACAGCGGCACCAACTCAGGCGTGCGCTTGGCGCCCATGATGGCGGCGACCCGCGCAGCGGCCAGCACGTCACCCTTCTCGACCGTGCGATCTCGAATGGCCGTGAGCGCCGCGTTCGACATGCGCACCCGCCCCTTCGCCACCGCCACCCGCTCGGTCTTCGACTTCTCGCCAACATCGACCATCTTCATCGTCGGTGCGCTCCTGGTTG
>JBEOKA010000168.1:0-4766 GCA_040275325.1 Myxococcaceae bacterium
ACGTCGGCAGGCGCGCTCCGATGAGCACGTGCACTGCGATGGAGCTGAGGAGCGCGATGAGGAGGGAACGCTCCACGCCTTCACTCCAGATAGAAGCTGTAGTTGTACGTGATGGTGGTTCCGACCGACTCGCCGCCCTTCGTCGCGGGCTTGAACTTGAAACGTCGCATCGCAGCCAGCGCCGCCTCGTCGAGACCGAAGCCGAGGCCCTTGATGACCTTCACGTCGGTGACGACTCCGTTCTCATCGATGGTCACCTTGAGCACGACGGTGCCTTCGATCTCGTTCTTCTTCGCCTCTTCTGGATAGGGCGGCTTGAAGTCCGAGGCGACCTCGGGCTGCGTGTCAGCGCCGCCGGGTGGCACGTACTTCGGCGCGCGATACGCCTGCACCGTCGACGGATCGACCGGCTTGTCGGCCTTTCCGTACGTCGTGTTGCCGACTCCGACCGCGAACGTTCCACCCGCCGTGGTCGACGACATCGAGATGCCCACCACGAGCGGCACGGGCTTGGTCGACGCTTCGGGAGGCGGCTCTTCGTTGGGCGGCGGCGGCGCGTCGGGTGGAGGCTTCACCACGGCCACCTTCACGGGCGGCGGCGGCAGCTTCACCTTCGGCGGGTCAGGAGGCTTGGGCGGCTCGGGCTTGGGCTCTTCCACCTTCGGAGGCGGAGGCGGCGGCTCGTAGAACTCCATCTCGACGTACTTGTTGCGGCTCGCGTGGTCGACCTTGTCGGGCAGGAACACGACCGTCACCGCGTGCGTGCCGACCGAGAGCGTCACCATCACCGCGAGAATGACCCAGCTCACCAGGTCGTCGCTGGAGGATGACGCTGAAGGCTGAGTCATCACGGCGGTGCTCATGGTGCTCGCGGCTGCGACGTCTGGCCCGGCCTTCCTGGTTCCGTCTCGCACGGGTTCCGGCGCGGTCACAAGCCCACCCAGGTCTCTGGCGCGTTACGGCGCCGGAGCCTTTCCGTCCTTGACGATGTTGAGCGCGAACTTGGCGATGCCGGCCTCTTTGACGAGGTCGATGATGTTCATCACCTTGCCGTAGTTGAGCGACTGGTCGGCGCTGATGATGGCGCGCACGTCTTTGTCCTTCGCGACGGCCTCCTTCATCTGCACGAGCAGGTTCGCCGTGTCGCTGGGCTTTCCGTCGAGGAAGAGGTTGGCGTCTTTGTCGAGGGTGATCATCACCGGGCCCTGCAACGTCTTGTCGTTGGTGTTGGCGGCCCGCGGCAGGTCGACCTCGACGGTCTCGCGCACGATGAAGTTGGCCGTCACCATGAAGATGATGAGCAGCACGAGCACGATGTCGACGAGCGGCGTGACGTTGATGCCGGTGATCTCGCCGTCGTCGTCCTGTTGAGCGCCGCCAGCCATCGGTTACTTCCCCGCCGGCGTCGAGCGCAGGTGACCGACGAGCGCGTGACCCAGCGCGGTGGAGCGCGACACGGTCGTCTTCAGCGTGCGCTGCAGCACGTTGTACCCAACGACCGCGGGGATCGCGACGAACAGACCGACGGCGGTGGCGACGAGCGCCTCAGAGATGCCGCTCATGACCGTCGACTGCACCTCGGCGCCCTTGGCTCCGGTCGAGCCGAGATCGTTGAAGGCCTTGATGATGCCGAGCACCGTTCCGAACAGGCCGATGAAGGGCGTGTTCGAGCCGAGCGTGCCGAGGAACGAGAGGAAGCGCTCGTAGCGGGGGCGCTCGCGGGCCAGCGTCGAGTTGATGAGCTCTTCGACCGAGTCAGGGCCCTTGGGCGACCACTCGATGCCCTCGAGCAGCACCGCGGCCTCCATGCCCTTCTGCGTGCCGACGGCCGCCTTCACGCCGTCGAGGTCACCCTTCGCGAGCTTCTGCATCACGAGGTCGGTGTTCGAGAGCCGGTGGGTGAGGAAATAGAGCGTGCGCTCGAGCATCACCGCCACCGAGAGCACCGAGAGGAACGCGAGCAACCACAGCACCCACTCGGCGTCGCCGGTGAAGGTGGCGAGCAACTTGCGGGTCAGCCAGCCGCCCTTTTCGGGGGCCATCATCTCTCCAGCGATCAGCAGCGAAGTCATGGATTTGTCAGGTTTCCGCCCCCGGCTTGAAGGGCGGGGGGATCAATCGTTGGCAGGGTGCGCAAAGTCAACGAAAACGCACGTCGGTTGCAACTGGCCTTCGTCAGGGGAACCAGTCGCGAGAGATGGCGAAGTACCCCAGCCGCAAAAAGCCGAAGCCGAAGAACGCGACGAAGAGCACGCGGAACACGCGTGAGAACCACGGCTCGAGACGGTCGAGGCCGCGCTCCATTTCGTCGACGCGACGTTGCGGCAAAAACGCGGTGACGCCCAGCACGAGGAAGAACGGCCAGAGGAAGACGACGAAGGGGTTGGCGCCGAGGGCGAGCTGAAACTCTCCCTGCGAGAGCATCGAGAGGCCGCGGGTGACGCCGCAGCCCGGGCACGGCAGCCCTGTCGTTGCGTGGAGCGGGCACAAGTCAGGCCCCAGCCCCAGCATCGGCATGAAGAAGCTGGCGACGAAGGCGGCGAGCACCACGCGTCGCGACCATGGGCTGATCAGCCCTTTGAGCCACGCGCGAGGCCGATTTTCAGGGGCGGCAGTGGTTTCTTGCACCTGACCTCTGCCAGCGGGTTCATTCACCCAGTTTGCGCTTCCGGGATTCACCCGGGCAGCACTAGCCTTGCTTCTGCAGCAATCTCAACCAGTCGTCGGAGGGGTACTACACATGGCAATGATTCTCCTGGCTCTCTCGGGCCTGCTCAGCCTCGTCAACCTGGCGTCGCTGATCGTCTTCCTGATTCAGCTCTACAAGGCCAAGGGAGCCGGCCACGCGGTCGCAGGGTTCTGCTGCGGTCTCTACACCCTCATCTGGGGCTGGCAGAACGCCGACGCCCTCGACGCGGCGAACCCGCCGATGGTGCTCAAGTACAAGCAGTGGATCATGCTGTGGACCGGCGCGATCCTCGGCAACATCGTGCTGAACATCGCCGGCCAGGCGATGGCCCGCATGTAATTCAGCCTCACGGCTGGTGAAGAACGAAGGCCCCGACACTCTCTTCAGTGCCGGGGCCTTTCTCTTTGCGACGGTTGGAGCGATCAGCCCTTGAACGACGGGCCCGAGTACTGCGCGTCGCCGAAGCCGAGCATGGGGATGAAGACGAACGGCAGGAGGATCATGCCGATGGCGTAGCCAGTGCTCTTCCCGAACGACTTCGCGAGATCGATCATGATCAGGACCATCGCGACGAAGTTCACGCACGGAACGAACGTGAGAATGAACCAGAGAATCGGGCGGCCGACGATCTGGGTCATCACGTAGGTGTTGTAGATGGGAACGATGGCGGCCCAACCCGGCTGGCCGGCCTTCACGAACAGCTTCCACATGCCGGCAATCATCACTGCGAGAATGCCCAGCTCGATCACCAGAATCAGCAACCCGACGATCGCGCCGGCGGCATTTCCTCCACCACTGTCTTCCATGGTTTTCCCTCCCGATTGGTCTGCGTTGATTTGCGGCGGCGGGACGGTAGCCGAAGCGAGGCGAGGCACGCGTTCAAAATGAGTGACGTTCTCGATCGCACGATCACGTGGCGCATCGTCGTGCAGCCGCTGCTGCAGCCGGCGATGCGAATCATCGCCCTCGTCGTCTTGATCGGCTCCATCGCGTTGCCGGCCGGACCGCTCGGGCCCGACCTGTGCCCGGTGCATCGGGCGACGGGCCTGCCCTGCCCCGGCTGCGGCGTCACGCGCGGGTTGATGTACGTGTCACACGGTCAGCTCGCCGAAGCGCTCGGAGCGAACCCGTGGGTCGTGGTGCTGTGGCCCGCGCTGGTGCTGCTCGCGCTGAGCGTCGTGGTGCCTGCTCCCGCGATGAATCGCTTCGACGCGCTCATCGCGCGGTGGGAGCCGTGGCCGTCACGAGTCGTGCGCGTGCTGCTCGTCGCGTTCTTCGGCTTCGGGATGGTGCGAATGCTCGCGTTCCTGATCAGCGGCGAAGCGTATCCCTGATCAGGGCATCGGCAGGCGCACGTCGCCGGGAGCCACGTGCACGTTGCCGGTCGGCAGAATCCACTGCTGGGGGAAGCGCTCTTTGTCGGCGCGCTCGGCCGAGACCTCGCCGATGACGCGGAAGGTGACGGCGCGGCCGGTCACGCGCACCGCACGGCGGGAGAAGATGACGAAGTTCAGCTCGGTCGCTTCCTGCGAGAGCAGATACAGGCCGTCTGACTGCGAGCCCGCGACGGCGTGGGCCGAAGCCGCGCGAACGAGCGGGTCGGCGTACGCCGCACCGAGGCCGGCGATGACCTGGTCGAGGCGCAGACCGAAGAGGTCGCCGTTGATGCTGCCGATGAAGCTCGACAGTCCGCCCGCTCCGCCTTCGTCGCCCCAGCAGAAGATGAAGAGCACGCACTGCCGCGAGGCCTCACCCTCGAGCTTGTCGCCGATCTGGTACGTGACCTCTTGCGGGCGCGCCCACATCGAGTGCGACTCGGGACGCATCGAAGCGGCCGAGTCGAGGTGATTGCGCGCACTCGACGTCACTGCGCACGAGGAGCCAACCGAGACCGCTGCCGCGAGGAGGAGGAGGCGATTCATGGACCGCGCTCCTACCTCGGGACTGCCAGCGCACCTACATACAACTCGGCTCGACCACAGTGACGCTGCCCGGGAGCCATCCCGCCTTCACGAGTCTCGATCCCGGAGTCACCAGCTCCATTCCCGGAGTCACCAGCTCCATTCCCGGAGTCACC
>JBEOKA010000169.1:0-14585 GCA_040275325.1 Myxococcaceae bacterium
AGGTCGAGTACCCGAACGGCGAGCGCGCCTGGAGCATCGGCTTTCCCGGTGGCACGCTGCTGGTCGACCTCGTTCCGCCCGGCCCACAGAGCTGTCTGGGAGATGAACTCGAAGTGGAGTTCAGGGAAGGCGCGCCGTGTCGCGTCTTGCGAGTGCTGGGCGGCCCACGAAGGCCAACCCTTCGCGTTCGTGTGCCCGGTGGCGTGGCAGTGCGTGAAGCGTGGATGACGGCGCGGGAAGCAGAGGGCTGGGCTACGGCCGACGGGCTCGACGCCGACCCTGACGTCGTGTGGCTGGCCGCGACGCGCGACGGCCTCGAGCCGGCAGGTCTCTTCAGCAACGTGGTCTCGAGAATCGACAAACCCTGACACTTTCTGTCCGCATTGATGGGAGCCTGCCGTCATGAGCCGCGCGCTGCGCCTGATGCGCCTGTCCGAGGTCCTCCGGGCGAGTGAAACGACGACGGTCGACCTGCTCGCCGAGACGCTGAAGGTCAGCGGCCGCACGGTTCGCCGCGACCTCGCCACGCTGCGCGACCAGGGCCTCGCCGTCACGGGAGAGTCGGGCCGCGGCGGAGGGCTGCGCCTCGAAGGCGACCGCGGCGTCACCTCGGTGCACCTCACGCTCGAAGAGGTCGTCTCGTTGTGGCTCGCCGCGAGGCTCAGTCAACGAACCAGCACCCTGCCGTGGAGTTCATCGGCCTCCACCGCGCTCACGAAGCTGCTCACGAGCCTTCCCAGAAGCCGCAGTCGCGCGCTCGCCTCGCTGTGTCGACGCGTCATCATCGGGCCCGCGCCGACCGCCCGCATGCTCGACTCACTCGGCGAGGTGCCGCGTGAAGCGCTCGCGGTCTTCGAGACGTGCTTCACCTCGCGCACCGCGATGGCCTTCGACTACCGCGGACGAGAAGGCCGCTCCTCGGCGCGGCGGGTGGAGCCGCACGGCCTGCTCGTGCAGAGCCCGCTCTGGTACGTGCTCGCGTTCGACCTCGACGCTCGAGCGCCACGCATGTTCCGCATCGACCGGCTCTCGAAGCTGCGCCGGCTGCCATCGACGCCCTTCGAGCCCCGCCGCACCGTCATCGACGCGCTGCTCGAGCCCGGCTTCGACTGGCAGCCGCTCATGCGCTGAGCCGACCTGCGCTCACGTGCGCGCCTGCACCCGAACCTCGAGCCCCTTCCCGGGCCCCGCCACGAAGCCCGAACGAACGTTCACGCGCGAGGCGCGCAGCACCGGAGCGAGGAGCGCCATCACCTCGAGCTCGAAGGCACTGCGGCGCAGGTCTCCCCGAAAGCGCGACGGGTCGAACGCCTGCGGGTGACGAAACGCGTGCGACGCCATCGGCAAGCCCGGCACGCGATGCAGCCGCGCGGTCTCTTTCACCACCGCGCCGAGCAGCTCGGAGCAGCCGGCCTCGAGCTCGCGCTCGACCTTCGCGCGAATCACCGGGTGACGGCTGAGCCGCTCGAGCGCCTTCAACACCACCACGTCGCGGCCATCGGTGAGCCGCTCCTTCACCGCCGACGGCGTCTGGCCCGTCACCATCGCGACCCGCGCCGCCTCGAGCTCGAGCCTGAGTGACGAGAAGAGGGCGCCGCGACGAACCTCGCTCAGCGCGACGCCGAGGCGAGGGGCCGTCAGCGTGGCGACCGAGCGCTCGACCATGGGCGCGACGTCGATGGCGTGCGTCGTCTGCGTGGCCGCCTCGAGCACGCGAACCGCGAGCGCGTGGCCGGCTTCGGTGGCGAGTTCGAGGGAATCGGAGACGACCGGCTGCTGGCGCGTGACGACGCCACGCGACTGGTGCCAGCGGTGGAGCGCTCCGTACTGGTGCGCGGGGAACGCGGGGCGCGCGTGGTGGTCGTCGTGAAAGCCAGTCAGCGCGGGAGCCACCTTCATCACGAACGCTCCGAGCGGGCCGTGCGGCAGCCACACCGTGAAACAGGCGAACAGCGTCGCGGCGAGCAGCAGCGGCAGCACCCACAGCGTCAGCAGCACGGGCGCCACCGTCACCAGCAGCACCACCGACACCAGGTAGACGACGGCCTGCACACGCGCGCGCACCTGCAGCCGGGGCCACGTGTCGAGGTAGTAGAAGCCCAGCATCGCCGGCCAGCGCACGAGCAACTGCCACGCGGGCCCGAGACAGAAGCGCTCGGGGTCCTGCGCGGTGTCGACGAGGCGGTGGTGACGCAGGTGGTTGTTCGCCAGCATGGGAAACGGAACGCCACACGCGAGCGAGGCGAGCCAGCCGACGCGGGTGTTCGTCTTCACGTCAGCATGCGCCGCGAAGTGAATCGCGTCGTGCGCGACCACCATCAACACCACCAGCGCGGCCGTCGCGACGAGCACATGCAGCGAAAGCGGCAGCACACCGAAACCCGCGGCCAGCGCTGAGAGCGCGAACGACGACCAGCTCGCGCCCAGCCACCAGGCCGAGCGGCCGCGACGCACCGTGGGCTCGACGGCGACGTGGGGAGCAGTGATTCCAAACGCGTTGGCGACGTGCATGCGGGCTTATCCGCAGCGGGTCGGCCCACGATGTTGACCCGGCCCGCCAAAGCAGTGACCAGCGGCGCCACGCCAGAAACACGAGCAATTCCGTCGATTTGGACCCCGGAAATCAGCGCGGAATCAGCCGCATCGGCAGTGGATCTCGCATCGGCAGCGTCACGTTCGGCGACGGCACCACCTCGTGACCTTCCCGCAGCTCGAAGCGGTACGCGCGCAACACGGTCGCGAGCACGGTGGTGAGCTCGAGCCAGGTGAACTGGTCTCCGATGCACTTTCGCTGGCCGCCCGAGAACGGAAAGTACGCAAACTTTGGCCGACCCACGGAGCGCTCCGGCAGGAACCGGTCGGGGTCGAAGCCCTCGGGGTTGTCCCAGTACTTCGGGTTTCGGTGCACGGCGTAGGGGCTGAAGAAGACGCGGCTGCCGGCAGCGATGGGAAAGCCACACAGCTCGTCGGCGGCTTCGGCCTCACGCCCAAGCGCCCAGACGGCCGGGTACAGCCGCAGCACCTCGCTCAGCGTGCGCTGCAGCACCGGCAGCTGCCGCGTCTTCTCGAGCGTGATGGGCGCGTCACCCAGGACTGCGTCGAGCTCGGCTTCCACCTGCTCGAGCACCTCGGGGTGTGTCGACAACAACCACAGCACCCAGCTCAGCTCGACGGCCGTCGTCTCGTGCCCGGCCACCACCATGCTGAGCACCTCGTCACGCATCACCGACGCGCTCGTCTGCTGCGCCAGGTTCGCGTCGAGCAACAGGCCGAGCAGGTCGTCTCCGGGCGGGCGTTGGGCGCGCGCGTGCACGAGGGCGTCGACCTGTTCATCGAGGAAGGCCTTGGCGCGGCGGGCCTCGAGGTTCTTCTCAGTGGGCCACAGCTCGGCGAGCGGCAGCAGCGTGGTGCTCGTCCAGTGAAAGCGGCTGGCGACGGCGCGCACGGCCGAGGCGATGCGCGCGGCTTCGGGGCGCAGGTCGGCGTCGAACATCGTCTCGCCGATGATGGCGAGCGTCATCTCGCAGAGGCGCTCCGAGACGTCGACGAAGTCACCCGACACCGACGCCGGCCGCCACTGCTCGACGAGCTGGTTCGCGTGCCGCAGCATCGCGTCGAAGAAGCCGGCGATGCGGTCTTTGTGAAACGCCGGCTGCAGCATGCGCCGCTGCGACAGGTGCAGCTCGCCTTCCGAGGTGACGAGGCCTTCTCCGAGGAACTTCTGGAGCGGCCCATAGCTGCGGCTCTCCTTCGTCTTGTAGTTCTTGTAGTTGCCGACGAGCACGCGCTCGACCGCCGACGCCTCGAAGACGAAGAGGCCCTGCAGGTGGCCCACCTTCACCTCGCAAATGTCGCCGTGCGCCTCGAGCATGTTCATGAACATGCCGATGGGGTCGCCCTGCAGCTCGTCGATGAAGCGCAGCGGCTTGCCGGGCAGGTACTGGGGAATGGGCCGGCTCATGGTCTGGAGTCTCCACTTCGGCCGCGCAGCTCACCCGGCGTCTGCCCCGTCCACCGCTTGAACGCGCGCAGGAACGCAGGCGCCTCGGCGAACCCGAGGAGGAACGTCATCTCGTTGTTGGTGAGCTGCGTGTGCGTGACCATGCGATGCGCGAGCTCTTTGCGAAGCTCGTCGACCATGTCGCGCAGGCTCAGCCCGTCGTCCTGCAGGCGGCGTTGCAGCGTGCGCGTCGACAGCGCGAGGGCCGAGGCGATGGCCTGCAGGCTCGAGTCTCCGCCAGTGGTGAGCGCGCGCGCGAGGTACGTGCGCACCTGACTGTCGAGCGTCTTCGGCGGCAGCCTGGCGACCAGCTCGCGGGCGTGTCCATCGACGACGGCCAGCAGCGCGACGTCGGCGCCCACCATCTTGCGCGCGAGATCCGTGTGCGAGACGAGCACGCCCGTCTCGGGGCAGCCGAAGCGCACGGGGCAGCGGAACAGCTCGGCGTACTTCGTGGTGTCAGCCGGCGCCGTGTGGCGAAAGGTCACCTCGAGCGGGTCGAACGCGCCCTCGACGAACTTGCGCCCGCGCAGCACCCACGACGCCGCCGCCCACTCGGAGCCGAACCGGTTCGGCCCCTGCGGCCCCTCGGGAATTCGGTACGTGAAGAAGCCGCCGGCCGGGTCGGTGCGCAGCTCGACCGTCGCGTGGTCGTGCATCAGCTGCCCGTAGCGGGCGATGCGGCCGAGCGCGTCACCGAAGCTCGTGCTGTTGCGCGCGACGTACTCGATGACGCCCCACGAGGTGGCGTCGTCGTTCTGCAGTGCGGTGGCGGTGAGGCCGAAGGTGGGGTCGTTGGCGGCCTGGGCGAGGCGCTCCCACAAGGCCTGCGCGGCTTCGTACGGGTACCAGGCTGACTTCGGGTCTGGCACCTCGAGGTCGATGCCGCAGGCCTTCAGGTGCGGCGCCACGTCGAGGCCCTTCGCCATCGCGGCTCGCACCGGCACCATCACGTACATCCACGACGCGCGCCCCTGAGTCATCGGGCGGCATCCTGCCCTGCGTTGGAGGTGACGTCTCGGCTCGACATCGCGTGAGGGTCGACACCCGAGCTGGCGCAGCTGTGAAGCCCCACGCGCCGATTTCGCGAGTGCACGGCGTGGAGCGAGGGCGCATCATCGCGCTCCGATGTCAGAACCAGAACTCGTCTCGCTCAGCATCAACTACGAGAAGAACCAGACGGTCGACGCGTCGCTCGCCGAGCGCACCGACCTCGAAGAGCTGCAGCTTCGAAACGTGCCTCCCGGCACGGTGCTGCCAGACGTGCTCAAGGCGCTGCCGAAGCTGAAGGTGCTGGGCCTCACCGGGAAGGACGATGTGCTGCAGGTGCCGGCGCTGGTCTCGGAGCTGAAGCTCGAGAAGCTCGAGCTGTGGGACGCGAAGGCGCACGAGCTTCCACCCCTGCCGCTCATCAAGCAGCTCTACTTCGTGACCGAGGATCCCGAGACCGACGTGCCCGCGCTGCTCGAGAAGGCGCCGCAGCTCGAGCGCCTCGAACTGCACGGCTCACACCTGAAGGGCCGTTCGTTGCCCGACGCCATCGGTGACTTCTCGTTGCTGCGCGAGCTGATGATCAACAACTGCGGGCTCACGAAGCTGCCCGACTCGATTGGGCGCCTGCCGCTCGAAGAGCTGGTCCTCGTGCACAACTCGTTCACGTCGGTTCCAGACGTGGTGTGCACGCTGACGAGCCTGAAGAAGCTGACGCTCTCGGAGTCGCTCGCGAAGCTGCCTGACGAGCTCGCGAACCTGACGCAGCTGACCGAACTGCGTCTCAGCGGCTCGCTGAACAAGGGCGAGACGCTCTACAGCCGTGATGACGCGAAGAAGATGAAAGACGTGCCGGTGGTGCTCGCGAGCCTCACCGGACTCGAGGTGCTCAGTCTCGGCCGCTGTGGTGTTCGTGACGGCGCGAACTTCGAGAAGCTGTGCGGCGCGTTGACGAACTTGAAGGAGCTGTCGCTCGAGGCCGCGGGGCTCACGTCACTCGAGCCGCTCGCGTCGCTGAAGCAGCTGACCTCGCTCACGCTCGACTCGGTGAAGACGCTCAAGTCGCTCGCGGGCATCGAGGCGTTGACCGAGCTGAAGGAGCTCTCGCTCGAGAGCGCAGAGATTCGCGACATCAGCCACCTCGCGCAGCTGAAGAAGTTGAAGAAGCTGAACATCGAGTACTTCGAGACGAAGGATCTCGGGCCTATGTACGAGCTCGACGTCGAGCTGACCGCAGATGAAGAGGTGGTCGAGAAGTACAAGGCGCGCGCGGCGCTGCGTGGAGTGCCGCCGTTCGAGCTGTTGCTGCCGAAGCTGGGCTCGCTCGACCCGGAGTTGGTGGCGAAGACGTTCGAACACCTCACCGCGCGGTCGGCCGTTGCGTCGGGACAGAAGAGCGCCCTCGTCGCGGCGCTCGCGAAGTTCAAGCTGCGTGACGCGCTGTCGGAGTCGCTCGGCGCAACGCTCGTCGACGAAGACGATGACGAGTCGGGTGATGACGAGTCCGAGTCCAGTGACGACGAGTCCGGCGATGACGCCGAGTTCGATGACGACGACGAGTTGGATGACGACGAGTCCGATGACGACGACTCGGATGACGAAGCCGACGAAGAGAGTGACGAGGTCATATCCCTGCCCCTGCTCGAGCGTGCGCTCGACCGGCACCGCGGCAGCATTCCGCCACTGATCCTCGGCAAGCTCTTCGGCGCGGTGCTGCGCAACGTCAGCGCGAACATTCCCGCGGCGCTCATGATCGCCCGTGAAGTTCAGGAGCGCGGAGACGACGCCGCGCAGCTCGCCCTCATCGAGGGCTTCAAGCAGGCCTGCGAGTACTACGACCCGGGCCACCGCATGTTCGAAGACACCATGCAGGACCGGCTCATCGACGACGTCTTCCCCTCCCTTGGCGCGGCGGCGCAGACCGAGCTTCTCACCTGGGCCTCAGACGACGCGCTGCAGTCTGATCAGCTCGACGCGTGCTTCGGCCCTGCGCTCGAGCGCGCGAACTCCGAACAGCGCGAGAAGCTCATCGCACGCCTCGAGAAGCACCTCGGCAATCGCATGCGAGACCTCGAGCGCATCGACGCGCTGCTCGGCTCCATCTCAGAGGCTGGCGCCAACGCGAAGTCTGCCGCCGAGCTCGCCCGCAGACACCTCGACGAGAAGCTCGCCGAAGCCAAACGCCGCAAGGCGCTCGAAGCCGACCTCGAGAGCGACTCCGCCGAGCGCGTCGCCGCGGCCCTCACCACCCTCGACGGCAACGAAGCGCTCGCGAAGGAGCTGCAGGGCGCCCTGTGGGACGCGAACACCTGCAAAGGCCTGCCCCTGGAGGCGACCCGAACACTCCTCGCGCTGTGGAGCACGCTCGACCACGACACCGGCCTGCGGGAGGCCTTCGCGCGCGGCGTCGAGACTCACGGCGTCGAGGCGATGGCCGACAGCGCGACCGCCCTGGGCCTCGATGGCCTCGAGCTCGCCTCTTTCCTTCGCCGCGCCGCGCGTGAGCTGAAGACCTCGAAGCGCGTGCAGGTCGACGAGGCGCTGCTCGACCAACTGCGCGCGTGGGCGACGTCACTCGACGGCATGACGCCGCTGGTGGCGAAGTCGACCGAGCTGCGCGACACGCTCTTCGCGGCCGCCGAGCAGTACGACCAGGAGGCCATCGCCCGGGGCATCACGACGCTCGCCGAGCTCGAGGCCTTCACGCCAGCACCGCTCGAAGAAGACGCGCGCGAGTCGTGGAGCCAGTTCGCCACCGTCATCGCCGACATGGCGGGCAGCCAGGAGTGGAAACCGCTCAAGCTGCTCGTGCGCCACCTGCACAAGCTGCCGCTGCCGCCGAAGACGAAGGAGCGCATTCTCGCCCAGCTCATCGGCGTGTGCAGTCAGGGCAAAGACGCCGAGGGCCTGAAGCTGGCCATCTCGCTCGCCCCCGACGTTCCCGAGTGGGACATTCTGGCCTTCAACCTCGCGTGCGTGACGGCCGCGGCGGGTGACCGGGAAGCGGCCCTCAAACACACGCGGCGCGCGCTCGAGCTGGGCAAGCCGCCCTCGCAGTTCGTCACCGACTCCGACTTCAAGGGCCTCCGGCACGACCCTGACTTCAGGGGGCTGCTCCTCGAGTTCGGCGGCGATGAAGCACCTGACGAGCCGGCCGAAGAAGATGATGAGTCCGACAGCGACGACTTCGCGTCAGACGACGAAGCGCTGGTCGAGTTCACCGTCACCAACGAGTCGGGTCAGGAGATGACGCTGAAGGCACCGCAGGACGAGCTCGACCTCGGCATGAGCATCGGTGTGGTGCAGGCCACGCTCGTCTCGGGTGACTGGTTCGAAGACGCGCAGACGATGGTGCTCGACGGCAAGCGGCTGCTCATCGACTCGGTCTCGCTCGACGGAGAAGACGTCACCATCACCGGCGGCTTCGACCCGCTCGGCGACTGAGCTGCTCGACTCGTCGCTTCGGCTACCGTGATTCCATGCGAATCGTCGCGCTCCTCAGGTGGCCTCTCGTGGTCGCGCACCATCACCTCGCCTTCGACCCAGTTCGCAAATGGGCCCGTGTGCGGCCCTGAGTGCATCAGTCACACCGAGAAGGTCGTGCTCGAAGCGAACTGACGAACCGATGGCCCGTGGCATGGTGCGCGGTTCATGTCGCTCGCTCTGCTCGCCGTCGTCGTGCTGGTGCTGCTCGGTCTCGGCTACCGGCTCTACGGCGGCTTCGTCTCCCGGCAGTACGCGTTGAATGACGGCGCTCCGACACCAGCGGAGCGTCTCGAAGACGGCGTCGACTTCGTCCCCACGCGACCCTTCTATCTGCTGGGTCAGCACTTCTCGGCCATCGCCGCGGCAGGGCCCATCGCGGGGCCGATTCTCGCGGCGCAGCAGTTCGGCTGGTTGCCCGCCGTGCTGTGGATTCTCTTCGGCGTCATCTTCATCGGCGCGGTGCACGACCTGTCGACGCTGGTGGCGTCGGTGCGGCACGAAGGGCGCTCCATCGCCGAGGTGGTGAAGTCGAACCTGGGCCCGCGCTCGGGCGTCGCGATGATGGCCTTCATCTGGGTCGCGCTCGTCTACGTCATCGTCGCCTTCACCGACGTCACCGCCAGCACCTTCGTCGCCGGAGACCCCGAGCTCGAGGGCCTGCACTTCGACTTCAACCCCGGCGGCGCGGTGGCGATGGCGTCGATGCTGTACCTCGCGCTCTCGGTGCTGATGGGTCTCGTGGAGCGCTTCCTCAAACCGCCGCTGTGGCTGCAGACCATCGTCTTCGTGCCCGCGGTGCTGGGCGTCGTCTTCCTCGGCACGAAGCTGTCGACCGTGGTGACGCTCTCGGCCACGACGTGGGCCGTCATCATTCTCGTGTACTGCTTCGTCGCGTCGCTCACGCCCGTGTGGGCGCTGCTGCAGCCGCGCGGGTATCTCGGCGGCTTCGTGCTGTACCTCGCGCTCGCCATCGGCACGGTCGGCCTCTTCTTCGGCGGCTTCGAAGTGCAGCTGCCCGCGTTCAAGGGCTTCGAGGTCGCTGGCGCGGGTGGAACACTCTTTCCCTTCCTCTTCGTCACCATCGCGTGCGGCGCGTGCAGCGGGTTTCACGGGCTCGTCTGCAGCGGCACCACCTCGAAGCAGATTCAGAAGGAGTCGCACTGCCACCCGGTCGGCTACGGCGCAATGTTGCTCGAGGGGTTCGTGGCCGTCATCGCCCTGGCGACGGTGATGATCATCTCGTCGAAGGACCTCGCGGGAAAACCGGCGGGCACCGTGTACGGCATCGGCCTGGGCCGCTTCTTCGCCGTGGTGCTGGGGCAGGAACACCTGCCGTTCGCCATCACGTTCGGAGCGATGGCCTTCAGCACCTTCGTCTTCGACACGCTCGACGTGAGCACGCGGCTCGGCCGCTACATCGTGCAGGAGCTCACCGGGCTCAAAGGCACCATCGGCGCGCTGGCGGGCACGCTGCTGACGGTCGCGGTGCCCCTCGGGTTTCTGCTCGTCGCGCAGGCGGGCAGCTGGAAGAGCTTCTGGACGTTGTTCGGAACCTCGAACCAGCTGCTCGCGGCGCTCTCGTTGATGGGCGTGTCGGTGTGGCTGAAGCGCTCGGGCAAACGGTACTGGTACACGGCCGCGCCGATGGTCTTCGTGTCCATCGTCACGCTGACGTCGCTGGTGCTGCAGGTGCGCGACGCGTTCTTCGGTGAGAAGGCCGCGACGGTGGCGCAGCAGGTGAACGGCGCGGTCGCAGTGCTGCTCTTCGTGCTCGCCGCCAGTCTGCTCACCACCGGAGCGAAGGCCCTGCTCGCCTCCGAGCCGCCGACGCAGATGAGCCCGGCCTGATCAGAACGTCACGCCCGAGACCGTCACCACGCCTCCACCCTCGAGCAGCCGGAAGCTCACGCGCGTCGGACGGAGGCTGTCGACCGCGCCTTCATCCACGTCTTCGTCGAACAGCTCCGAGAGCGCGAGCGCGGCGCCGATGGTCTGCAGCCCAAAGCTCGTGAAGTTCACCAGCATGCGGCCGCTCCACCCCTCCTGCTGCGACTTCACGTCGAGCAGCATCGCGGTCGCGGGCCCGAGCACGGGCACGTCGGTCACGTCGAGGCTGAAGCGGCTGAAGAGCGGCGAGACGGTGCCGGCCAGCTGCGACTGGCCAATCCACGGCTGGCTGCCCATCGCGCCCAGGCTCTCGCCCGCGGTGAGGAACAACGAGCTCGCCTTCACGGTGGTTGCCGGCGAGGCGGCGAGCAGCAGCGCGGTGAGCGTCGCGAACATGCGCGACTGAAGGAGCAACCCCGGAGCCACCCGCCATCAGAGACCTTTCACGAGCTTGCAGCTTGTCGGGTGTGCCATCACTTGCACACCGTGCAGCTGGCTTCAGCTCGGGCGAGGCTGGGTGCCGAGCGTGCCGGCCTCGGACGCCTCGCGATAGAGCACGCGATACAGCTCCGGAGCCTGCCGACGCATCACCTCGAGGCGCTCGGGGGAGCCGCGGTGAAAGAGCGCGTACCCCTCGGCGTAGAATTCACGCGGGTTCTCGAGCGGCTCGTGTGGGTCTGCCGTGAGCGAGAACGCCGAGAGGCCACGGTCATCGTTCGGCCGCGGGTGCCGCCCGCGATACGCCTCGAGTGCACTCGAGAGCTCGCGGTCTGACGAGAACGCCGTGTGCCCTGCGTCTTCGAGCGCGAGGCGACGCTGCACCGCGGGAGAAGCGCCATCACCAAGCCGCACGCGGTCGTTCCGCACGTCGTCCCACGCGTGCGCCATTTCGTGAACGATGGCGCCCTCGGAGCGCGACCTGAGCTGAATCGTGCGCAGCTCGGGCAAGTACCGGCCGTTCGTTCTTCCACCCATCGTCGGGGAGCGCGCATTCACCAGGCCCTCGGCCGCTCCACGCACCCGCTCGGCGGGAAGCCCACCAACACGGTTCGCAGCGAACACGACCCCGGCCTGATCCATTCGAATGAGCTGGCGGTCTGAGAACGAGCTGCTCGCGCCACGAATCGCGCTGCGAAGCTCGGTGTCGCTCTCAGGCACGAAGCGCATCATGTGTTCGACGGCGCGTTCTCGCCTCGTCAGCGGCGCGGGCGGAGCGACGGGCGGTGTGTAGACGTCGGCCGGGCGTCGACGCGGCGACTCTCGCGCGACCTCGGGCGGAGCCACGTGATGCGGTCTGACGGGAGCCGGCGTCCGAACGGGCGCGTGACGCGAGATGGGTGAAGTCATCGCGTGCCTCAGAAGTGCGAGACGGTGACGAAGGGCATGTCGCCATCGGAGTCACCGCGAATGCGGCCGCTCAGGCGTCGCAGCTGCGCCTCGAAGTCGGCCGGCTGCGTGGCACCCGACGCTCCGGTGTACGCGGTGTAGTCACCGCTGCCCGGGTCGGAGTTGTAGAGAAACGCGGTTCCATCGGCGCGCCGACCGATGGTGACGAAGTGATCAGCCGAGGTGCCGGAGTCGGATCCCGCGACACGAACGGTGGCCGACTCTCCCGGCGCCAGCCCACGCACCATCGTGCTCAACGAGTCGGCGCCCGAGGTGAGCGCGACCTGGCGCGGCGCTCCACCACCAGCCGCCGAGAGACCGTTGAGCTCGGTGTCGCTGAACCCGCTCAGCTCTCGCGCTCCTTCACGGCCCGGCAGCGTCACGGTGTACATGCGGCGGGCGTCGTCACCGGGGTGGCTCGGGTCGTCGACGAGCGACACGCGCGTTCCTTCTCCGTAGTAGCGCGTGAGAATCGACTGGGTCTCGGCCGCTTCGGCAGCCGACAGGGAGCCATTGCTGAGGCGCGTGCGAAGCGCGAACAGCCGCTCCTGATCAGGCGTCATCTCGAAGGCCGGCTCCGCCGTCGAGCGGCGCCCACCAGCGAGCACGCGACCGTTGATGACCTCGCCCATCGCCGTGCCGAGGTCGTTCTGGGAGTTGCCCGCGCGATAGAGCAGCGACTGCGCGCGCGAGAGCTCTTCATAGGTGCACGTGCCATTGCGCAGGTGCGTGGCGGTGGCCTGCAGCTCGCGGCGCTCCGCTGGAGCGAGACGGCTCGAGGCTGACCCGGTCGCGACGGAGTCGAGGAAGCGGGCGCCCCGTTCGGGCCCCTGCATCAGCGCCGCGCCAAGCAACGATGACGGCCCACACCGCGCGGCCGAGTTGTCGAGCGAACCGCCTGCGGGGTTCTGCGTGAGTCGACCGACGACGGCGGCCGGGTTGCTCCAGTCTTCCGCGCGAATGCGTCCCGTCGCCGTGCGCAGCGTTCCACTCGAGCCGTTGAGCCCGAGCCCGCTCGTCTCGTGCGTTCCACCGTGCAGCGACACGGGCGCGCGGGTGGCGGCCTGAAACGAATCGACGCCACGCTGCGAGACGGGAGCCGGCTGCTGCGACGAGAGCGGCGGAAGCGAGGCGAGCACGCTGCGACCCGCCTGCACCACCGAGTTCACCAGGTTCGAGATCTTCATGAAGCAAAAGACCTGCGACCCACGCTGCGTGAGACATCGGTCACCCGACCGATGCCACGTAACCACGCGACCTTTCAGCTCAACTTGTCGAACTTCTCGAACGGGTTCTCCATCATCTCCTTCACGGTGCGCGCGAGCACGGCCGCGTGGGCCCCGTCGATGAAGCGGTGGTCGAACGACGCGTTGATGCGCATGACCTTGCCGGGAATCACCTTGCCGTCTTCGACCACCGGTTCGTCGGACACGGCGCCGGGCGCGATGAAGATGGGCACGGCCGTGTACGGCACCAGCGGCACGTAGGCGATGTCGAGGCCGAGCGAGCCCACGTTGGTGATGGTGACGCCACCGAACGCGTCTTTGGGCATGCCGAGCCCCGAGAGGTCGAGGTTGAACGTGTACATGAGCAGGTGCAGCAGCTTGAGGAACGCGTTCATGAACATGAAGGGAATCATCGCGACGGTGCTCTTGCCCTTCTCGAGCGACTGGTCCTTGCGCTGACGCACCTTCTCGACGGTGGCGGCCATCTCGGCGGCCATCTCTTTGAGCGACTTCTTGTCGGCGTTCTCGATTTTGGCGGCCGTGAGGTCGACCTTGCCGTCGCCCTGGTCGGTCTGCACCACCAGCACCGAGAGCGTCACGTCCTGGCGAAGGTAGATTTTGTTGAAGCGCAGAATCGCGTTGGCGTCGGGGCACTTGCGCAGCGCCTCGGCGACGGCGCGCGCGACGAGGTGGGTGACGGTGAGCCGCACGCCGTTCACCTCACGGAACTTTTCGATGTACTGGAGCGCCTTCTCCATGCGCACCGAGAGGGTGCCGTAGACTGTCGGGTCGTACGCGGTGCGCCAGGTGCCGATGGCAATCTTCCGGAAGCTGCTGACTTCTTTTTTCTCGACGAGCTGGAGATGGGACATGGCGCGCGAAGGTAGCGGATTCGTCACAGGAGTCGCGGGCGAAGGCGGGCGAGGAAACGCGGGGCGTCACGCACGGTCTGGCGCCTCGGCGTCTCTTCAGGCCATGCGTGCCCTGATGGCCGTCGTCCTGTCGTTGTCCTTCGAGGCTGGCGCGAAGTGCGCGAACGAGTGGTTCGACGTCGCGCCCGAGGCTGGGGTCGTGCTCCCTTCCACCGCGCACGTGCTGGTGACGCTGGGCCGAAAACACCGCGAGCTGACGCCGAGGCTCGAGTTCGTCGCCGGGCCGCAGAAGGTGGCTGCGGTCGTCGTGCACACCTTCGACGGCATGGCGCAGCGGCTGGTGCTGGTGAAGCCGGTGACGCCGCTCCCGCCGGGGAACTGGGAGCTCCTGCTCCACCTGCCGAAGGAGTCGCCGCCCTCTCGCCGCTTCGGGCCGTGGAAGGTGAAGAAGGAAGCCGACGTCACCGCGCCGACGTTCGCCGCCACGCCCGCGGTCGACTCGACGAACTGGCAGGAGTTCGGCTGCGGGCCCGGCTCCACCATCGACCTGAAGGGCGTGAAGGCCGACGAGCCCGTCTTCATCGAGGCCGCCGTGACGGTGGACGGCACGACGACGTCGGCGGTGTTGAACGCGAAGGGCGATGGCGTGGGCCTGGGTCACGGCATGTGCTCGGGCGCGTTCGAGCTGAAGCCGGGCGCGAAGGCGACGGTGGTGGTGACGCCCATCGACTACGCCGG
>JBEOKA010000170.1:0-20228 GCA_040275325.1 Myxococcaceae bacterium
AGTGCATCGACTGCGGCGCGTGTGAGCCCGTCTGCCCGACGAAGGCGATCTTCCCAGAGGGCTCGCTGCCGTCGGAGTGGGCCGAGTACACGGCCCTCAACGCGCAGTACGCCGGCCAGTGGCCGCAGATCGCCGCCAAGAAGGAGCCGATGGCCGACGCAGAAGCCTTCAAGGACAAGACGGGCAAGCGGTCGATGCTCGACCCCGCGCCGTTCAAGTAACGAACGGTTGTTGCACGTGAGCCGCGGGCGTGGGGTCATCGACCGGTGATCATCACCAATCAGCCCGTGGCCCTTCGTGGTGCGAACCTGACGGCCGGCTACGCGATCGCGTCAGTCGTGCTGGTGGTGTTGAACACGCTCGCCTTCCGGGTCTTCTCGGTAGGCCGTGGCGAGGCGATCTCGGCGGGCCTCGAGCTGGCGTGGCTGGCCGCCGCCGTCGTGCTCGCCGTCGGCGTCATCTTCATCGGCACCGCGATCGATCGACCGGGCCTCGCGTGGGCGCTGGTGGGGCTGATCGCGATGACGTCGCTTCTGTCGCTGGCTTTCACGTTGGCGCGCAGGTTCGCCCCTGACTTGCTCCAGTTCTGGTCCCTGTTTTCGGTGCCGTCGAACCTGTTCGGGCTCGCTGAGCGGATCGTCTTCGTCGTGCTCTTCGTTCAGCTGTGCGGGCCGAAGCACCCGTGGGCCCTGATGGTCGGCCTCGTGGCTGGCGGCCTCGGCGTGCTGCGAATGATCGTCTCCTTCGCCCTGCCGCTCGTCATGTCGAGGGTCGATGGGCTCATGGCCTGGTACCCGTGGGTGCTCGGCGTGATGGGGCTGCTCACCACCGCGGCCACGCTGCTGCTGGTGCTCGTTGCGAGAGCGCAGATCGCGAGCTCGGTCTCGGAGGCAGCAGCGCCCCGGCCCGTGACGGAGGAGGCTCCCGCGAGCCCCGCGGCCGACTTCGGTATCGGCGCCGTGATGCTCGTCGTCGGCATCGGTGTGTCGGTGGCCTCGTACACGGTCGCTTCGTCGGGGAGTGGCGGAGGCCGCTACCTCATCGCGACCGGCTTCATCGGCGTGGGCATCGGCCGGCTGATTCGTGGGTTGATTCGCCTCTCGAAGGCGCAGCCGTAGTCACTCAGAATCGGAAGCTGCACTCGCGAATGAGCTGCTTCATCGAGTTCGCCTCGACACCCGACGCGCGCCAGTCCCACGGGAAGCCGAACAAGGGGCCCTTCACCTTCACCAGGTTGATGCCCATGCGCGTCTCGACCCGCTCGTTCTTCTTCTCTCTCGAGTCACAGGTGCCCACCAACGTGAGGATCGCGGCGTCGCCTTCGAGCAGCTGAACGCCGCCGTACCAGCCGAAGCCGCTGTTGGGCTTGAAGCCGCCGAGCAGGCTCACCACGTCGCGGTTCTCGATTCGGGTCCGCAGCTCCTGCACGGCTACTTGACCACCCACCTGCTTCACCGTCGCGCCCACCGCGCCGCCGAGCAGGTTCGCGAGCGACTCGCCGAGCACGCCCGCCGCCTCCTTCATCCCAGCCGAGGCCATGGCAACGGTGATGTCGACCGGCAGCTCGGCGAAGCGCGAGAGATCAGCGTACTGCATCACCACCGGCAGGTTGCCCTGCTCGATGCCCTGCTGCAGCCGCAGCACCGAGAAGTGCGGCGTGCACCGAATCACGAACGCCAGCACGAGACCGATGACGCCGAAGGCGAGGAGCTTTTTCACTGCTCCCATCTACCCCAGGTCGAAGAACCAGCCGAACTGCAGCTGAATGGTGCCGTTCGCGAAGCGGGTTGGATCGGTCAGGTAGCCGACCTGCAGGCCCCATGAGCTGGGCGCGCGTCGAAAGGCGCCGAGCGTGAAGCCGACGTGCACGAGGCTCGAAGGTGGCAGCACTTCGCTGAGGCCGAGACGCGAGAAGGTTCGGCGCTCGGAGATCGAGGAGCCCACCACGAACTCCCAGCGCGAGAGCTGCAGGCCGTAGAAGATCGGAACGCCCCACTCGGCCTGCGCCCACAACGGCAGCCCGAAGCGACCCGAGAGCGAGGCGCCACCCAGCAGGCCGGTCGAGACGACATGCGTGACGGAGCCGGTGGTCGCACGAACGAGCTCGCCCTTCACGTCGGCGGTGAGCCCGAACTGAAAGATCCGCTCGGGCGCCAGCATCTGTCCGAGGGCCTGCGCCGAGAGGCCGACGTCGAAGCGCGAGCCGAGGCCGTACCGACCGCTCACTCGAAGCTCGGGCAGCGGAATGCCGTCGGGGTAGTCGGTGCAGCGCGTGAGCCCGAGCAGCGGGCCTTGCGAAGGGTCTCCACAGAACGCTGACGCCGAGAGCTGGCCACCCACGCGAAGGCGGCCCTGATCGACGACCGACGCCGTCTGCATCGGCACCACGGTCGCGCAGCCGGTCAGCAGCATCAAGCAGGCGAGCGTTCTCATCGCGCACGCTCCAGCAGCCAGTCGACGATCTTCGAGGTCCACCGCGCGTCGTAGAGGGGCAGGTGACCGGTGCCTTCATGGGTCCACAGCTCGACGGCACCGCGTGGCGTGCAGCCCTCGATGATCGACTGCTGTGTCTCGGGCTCCTGCTTGCCGAGCAGATCGAGCCGCTCGCCTTCTCTCCACGTTCCGGTGCAGCCGTTGCGAGCGCCGAAGCGCGCGCCAGTCTCTCGCGCCGATGGGTACAGGCCCGGCACACCCTCGATGGGTACCGAGGTGTCGCGATCGCCGTGCGCGAGCAGAATGGGAACGGGCTGGCCCGCTCCGCAGCGCAGCGGCGCCTCGAACGTCGAGCCCGAGACCGCCACCACGCCGGCGACGACGTCACTCGCATCACACGCGAGCCGCAGCGACATGAACGCACCGTTGCTGTGGCCGACGAGGAAGACGGCTCCGGGCTTCACCGGGTAGCGCGCCTTCACGTCTTCGACGAGCGCACGAAAGAAGGCCACGTCGTCGACCGGCAGTTGCTCGAAGTTGCAGCACGCCCCGGTCGCGTCCCAGAAGCGCTTGCCGAGCCGATCGACGGTGCCGTTGGGCAGCGCGTAGAGGAACTGCTTCGCGTCGATCTGCCCCGAGACGGGAAAAAGAATGTCCTGCCCGCGGCCAGTGACGCCGTAGCCGTGGAGCATGACGATGAGCGGGAGCGGCGTCTTTCCGTCGTAGCCCGAAGGAACGCGCACCTCGTACGCGCGGCCCAGCACGGCGTGATCGGGAACGCAGGCGACGAGCAGCAGCGCGCCGAGACTCAGGAACCGAAGCATGAGGCCCGAGATAGTCACCTCAGCGCACGCCCGCCGCACGAAGTGTCACCGGCAGTGCTTCGCGCGCTCGTTGCAGTCAGCGGTGCAGGAGGCGACGTCGGTCTGCAGGTCGCTCATTCGCGGTGGGCTTCCCTGAGCGGCGCCCGGACAGGTGTTGAGGCAGGCGTCGTAGAGCCGCTTGCACGACTCGCTCAGCCCGGCGGTGTCGATGGTCGCGCACGCCGAGAAAAGGAGCAGCAGCACGGCTCTCATCGCGGAGGGCTCAGGTGCTTCGCGACCGCCTTCTGCATCGCGGTGATGAACTTCGAGAGCTGCTTGTTGGGCTTTCCTTCGGCGGTCGTCGACCACTTCCCGACCGTCAGCGGCAGCCCGTCACGCCCACGCATCGCGCTCAGTGACACCTCGATCTTGCCCTTGTCACCTTCGGTGGCGTCGAGCAGCAGCAGCACGTCGGCGGCCTGCGACTTCGCGACCTCGCCGAGACACGGGCCGATTCGGCAGCCCTGCACCGGCAGCTCGGACTCGTCGACGCGCTTCGAGATGAAGCCCTTCTTGAGCAGCTCGAGCGAGACCTGCTCGGCCAGCGCGCGAGAGACGTCTTCGTACACGGCGTCGGGCGCCGACACGTCGAGCACCGCCACGTGGGTGGTTCCCTGCGCGAGCACGACTGCGACGACGAACGCGAGCACGAGCCGAACGCTACTCCGGCTTGGCTGGCGCCGCAGGAATCGGGTCGAGCTTCACGCGGGCCACGCCTTCACGCGCGAAGCTGCCGAGGTAGAGGAACCCGTCGTGCTCGATGGCGCTGGCGATGGGCGAGTAGCTCTCGGGGTTCAGGTACTGCAGCGACTCGACCACGTTCCCCTCGAGATCGTACGCCGCGACGAAGGCATGCCGCGTCGGCTTCGGCTGCACGCTCTTCGGCAGCTTCGCGACGAGCGATCGAAGCGACGGCGCGTGGGCCAGCGCATCCATCAGGGCGTGGCGCGGTGAGCCGATCGCGACCCAGAAGACCTTGCGCGTCTTCGACAGCCGTACGTTGTCGGGGAAGCCGGGCAGGGGCGCGCCGAACGGCTCCTTCGTGCCCTTCTTCGGGCCCGTGAGCCAGATGCGCCAGAGCCGGTACGCGCCGGTCTCGGTCACCACGAGGAACGATTCGTCGGGCGACAGCGCGATGCCGTTCGCGAAGTTGAACCCCTCGGCGATCAGCGTCGTCAGCCGCGTCGAGGGATCCCACAGCAGCACCCGGCCCGTCGTCTGGTGCTCGATCAGATCTTCGGTGAACTTGTCGATCGACTGCCGAGCCGACGCGTCGGTGAAATAGACGAGGCCGCTGCTGGTGACGGCGAGATCGTCGGTGAATCGAAACGGAATGCCGCCGTGCTCCGAGGCGAGCACTTCGATCACGCCGGCTGAGTCCATCGCGAGTAGTCCGCGAAAGGCGTCACAGATCAGAATGCGGCCATCGGGGTGACGTGCGAGGGCGAGCGGCCGGCCGTGCGTGTCGGCGATCACCTCGGGCTCGTCTTTGCCCGGTTGCAGCCGAACGATGCGCCCGTCTTTGAGGCCGGTGACGAGGGTGCCGTCGGTGTCGATGAAGATCGCCTCGGGGCCGATCAGCTGCTTCGCCCACCACTCGACGGGCTCGAGCCGCTCGTTCAGCGCATACGCACCCTCCATCGGCATCGGCGGAGGCGGATCCCACGAGGCAGGCTCGATGACGTTGGGCATCGCGCTGAGCCAGCCGACGAGCGCGAACGGCACGACGACCACGAGCTGCACGATGCGGCGCTTCACGACTGGCCACTCCGGCGCTTGGCGCGCTTGGCCTCCTGGCGCTGCTCGAGAAAGTCCAACACCGTGGGGTAGCCCGTCGGCGAGGTGCGCTGCAGCCGGTCGAGCATGATGGCGTCTTTCCCGATGAGCACGCGCTTGTCGCCTTTGTCGATGCCGCGAACGATCGTCTCGGCGCAGTCTTCTGCCGTCGTCGCCGCCATCTTGTCGAAGAGCCGCGTCATCAGCGCATGGTTCGCTCCCGATGAGGCGCCACGCCGAAAGCGCATCGAGCGCACGATGTTGGTCTTGATGCCGCCCGGGTGAATCGACACGGCGCGAACGCCGGTGTTCTTGAGCTCACGCCACAGCGTCTCGGTGAAGCCGCGCACCGCGAACTTCGACGAGTTGTACACGCTCTGCAGCGGCCACGCGGTGATGCCGAAGACGCTCGAGACGTTGGCGATCACCCCCGAGCGTTGGCGCAGCATCGCCGGCAGGAACGCCTTGGTGCCGTACACCACGCCCCAGAAGTTGATGTTCATCACCCACTCGAAGTCCTCGTACGAGACCTCGGCGACGGTGTCGTGAACGGTGACGCCCGCGTTGTTCACGAGCAGGTCGACGTGCCCGTGCTTCTGCTGCGCGCGCTCGGCCATGGCCTCGACCTGAGCGCGCTTCGACACGTCGACGATCTCGATCGTGGGCTTCTTCGACAGCGACGCAGCCGTCTCTTCGAGGCCCTGGTTGTTCACGTCGGCCAGCACCAGCGAGAGCCCCTGCGCGTCGAGCTTCTTCGCGAGCGCGCGCCCGATGCCCGAGCCCGCGCCGGTGATGACTGCGGTTTGTCCTGCCTTCATGTGGAGACTCCCTCGAGGTGATGCAGGCGTTTGTCGAAGCGCGAGAGCCCCGCGCGAAAGGTGAAGGTGAAGCCCGGCCACAAGGTGACGTTCTGGCCGCGCTCATCGAGGTACCAGCTTCGGCAGCCGCTGAGCCACACCGTTCTTTGCAGCCGGCGCTGAAGCGTGGCGTTGAACCCCGCCTCGGCGTCGCCTCTGACTTCCCACCAGCGCGCGCGGCTGTTCTGCACGATCTCGATCGTCTTCATCACGAACGCGAGCTGCGCCTCGATCATGAAGACCATCGACGAGTGGCCCAGGCCCGTGTTCGGCCCCGTCATGAGGAACAGGTTGGGGAAGCCGTGAACCGCGGTGCCGTACCAGGCCTTCGCGCCCTCTCGCCACGCATCGTTCAGGGTGACGCCATCGCGGCCGACGATGCGCAGCGGGCCGATGACGTCGCTCACGCTGAAGCCCGTGCCGAAGATCAGCACGTCGCATTCGTGCTCCGTGCCGGCCTTCACGCCTGCAGCAGTCACTTCCGAGATCGACTCCGTGACGACCTCGCAGTTCGGCTTCGTGAGCGCCGGGTAGAAGTCGTCGGAGACGAGTACGCGCTTGCAGCCCATCGTGTAGTCGGGCGTGAGCTTCGCGCGCAGCGTGGGATCGGCGATCTGCTGCTCGAGGTGTCTCAGCGCGAGGCGGCGGGCGAACTTCATCAGCCACGTCGCGCCGCTGAACGCGGGGAGCCGCAGTTCGTGTTGCCAGTACAGGACCGCACGCAGCAGCCACTGCACGAACGGCAGCGCGCGGAAGAGCGACCGTCTCCACGCTGGAATTGGCTGATCGCCGCGCGGCAGAATCCACGGCGGAGTTCGCTGAAACACCGTCACCTGTCGCGCCTGGTCGACGATCTTCGGAACGAACTGAATCGCGCTCGCGCCGGTGCCGATCACGCCGACGCGTTTTCCCGCGAGCTCGAACGAGTGATCCCACTGCGCCGAGTGGAACATCTTTCCACCGAAGCGCTCGAGGCCCGGCAGCGAAGGCAGGGCAGGGCGGCTCAAGCCACCGATGCCCGCGATGAGGAACCGCGCCGAGAAGGTCGCGCCGTTCTCGCAGCGCACGTTCCAGCGCTCGCCGCTCCACACCGCCTCGATGACGCGGTGCTCGAAGCGCAGGTGTGGCCGCAGGCCGAAATGTGTCGCGGCGCGTTCCAGGTAGTCGAGCAGCTCGCCCTGGCGTGCGTAGTCGTGGCTCCAGTCGGGGTTGGGGAAGAACGAGAACGAGTACAGGTGCACGCGAACGTCGCACGCGCAGCCCGGGTACGTGTTCTCGCGCCAGACGCCGCCGACGCGATCGGCCTGCTCGAGAATGACGAACGACTTCTCGCCGCGCCCCACGAGCTGAGCGCCGGCGCCGAGGCCAGCGAAGCCGCTGCCGATGATGACGACCTCGACCTCAGCGCCCAAACGGCCACAGCCCCTTCTTCTTCGGAGCCCGCAGCAGCTTCTCGACCTCTGCGCCGTTCGCGGGCCGGGCCTCGGGCTTCTTGGCGAGGCAGAGCATCACCACGTCGATGGCGGGGTGGCCCTTGAGCGCCGGGTCGCGCGGCACGATCGTCGGCGGCGTGTCGTTGAGGTGCGCCGAGAGCAGGTCGAAGTGCCGCCCGGTGAACGGCAGCTTCCCGGCGAGCAGTTGGTAGCCGACGACGCCGAGGCTGTAGACGTCTGAGGCCGCGGTCACTGGCTTGCCCATCGCCTGCTCTGGCGAGATGTACGCGGGCGTTCCACCGACCTGGTTGATGTTCGTCTGGAACATCAGCGCCGCCTCTTTCGGGTCGGTGAAGCGCGCGATGCCGAAGTCGAGCAGCTTGATCGACGGCGTGTCTGGCCAGCCCGTCACCATCGCGTTCTCGGGCTTCACGTCGCGGTGGGCGATGCCGTTCTGGTGAATCGCGCCGAGCGCTGACGCGAGCTGCGCGAAGAGCTCGACCGACGTGGGCCCGTCGGGGTGATCGGCGAGGCAGAGCTGATCGAGCCGCACCCCGTCGATCCACTCGAGCACGAGCAGCAGGCCCTCTTTGGCGCGCTCCTCGAACTTGATCAGCTTCACGATGCCCGGGTGTTCGGTCTGCCAGAGCAGTGAGGCCTCACGCTGGAAGCGCGCCTTCATGTCGCTGTCGGCGAGCAGCTCGCGGCGCAGCACCTTCACCGCGACGAGCTGGCCCGTGCCGGTGTCTTCCGCGAGGTAGACGCGCGCGGTGCCGCCGGTTCCAGCGGGCCGGATCAGCCGGTATTTCCCGTCGAGGATCGTCTGGTCGGCCACGCACCGTGGTTCTAGCGCTACTCGGCGCCGTTGCTGCTGCGGATCAACGAGGCGGGGTGGGAGGCAGGCCCAGGTCTCGACGAACGTCGGCGAAGGCCTGCGTCCACTGGCCGTGCGCGTCACGAACGGTGAGAGAGTCGCGGAGCAGCGGGCCCGACTCCCAGGTGAAACAGAAGACGGTGACGAGCGGCGCTTTGCCTTCGCGAGGCACGATGTGGCGAACTACGCGCGGGTGGAGCGACGTCTGGGCTTCGAGCACCCGTTCGTCTTCGAGCGTCGCCGCGCACATGACGAAGCGCCCACCCGGCAGCAGGTGACGCTCGGCCGCCGCGAGGTAGACCTCGACGCCACCACGGTGCTCGAAGCGGCAGGCTGCGACGTGCTCGGCCTCGGCTTCGGTGCCGGTGCCAGCGGGGAAGTACGGCGGAGTTCCTGTCACCAGCGAGAACCGCCGGCCCAGGTCGAGGTCGCGCAGATCGCCATCGAGCACCCGGCACCGCGCCTCGACGCCGTTCCACGCGATCGATCGCCGCGCCATCGCCGCGCGCTCGGGCTGCGCTTCGACTCCCGTCACGTCGAGCTGCTGACCTCTCCACGCCACCATCAACAACACGCTGCCGAGCCCACAGCCGAGATCGAGCGCCGCGCCGCTGGCTGGCTCGGTCGTCGCGAGGTGGGCGGTGACGAGATCGTCGAGGCTCCAGCGGTGGCCGCGCAGCTTCTGAAACAGCCGCCACTCGCCCGAGAGGTAGCAGAGATCTTCGTCGTCTTCGGGCAGCAGATCGGGTCGCCCCACCGGCTTCGGGCCCGGCGGTTCCCAGCCTGCGGGCCGTCTCGCCTGTCTGATGATGCCGGTCACCCCTCGCTCGAAGCACGAACGCGCGGCGGCAGGCCAGATCTTTGCGGTGGCTCCGTTCCTGCTCTTGCATCAGGCCGTGGCGAGCCCGCTCATTACGGCTGATCGACGACACCTGATCGAGCGGCTTCGTGTGCCCCTCGTGCTGTTGCTGGTGACGCACCTGATCGGCGCGGTTGGCTACAAGATCATCTGGGCCGACATCGGCGGCACGTGGCTCGACGCGCTGTTCATGACGATCACCACCATCACCACCATCGGGTTCGGTGAGGTGCACAAGCTCGACACGGCCGGGCGACTGCTCACGATGCTGATCGCGGGCCTCGGCATCGGCAGCCTCTTCTATTCGTTCACGGTGTTGCTCGATTACGCGGCGAGTGAGCAGGTCCGCTCGGCGAGACGGAGACGCAAGATGCAGAAGACGATCGACGCGATGAGTGATCACTACATCCTCGCGGGTATCGGGCGTGTCGGGCGTGAGGCTGCCGCCGAGCTCGCGGCGTCGGGAGCCTCGTTCGTCGTCGTCGACCCGACCCCAGAGGTCGAGCAGTTCTGTACGCAGCTCAAGTGCCCCTTCATTCAGGGCGACGCGACCGAAGACGCGACGCTGCTCTCGGCCGGGCTCGAGCGCGCGAAGGGCCTGATCGTCACCACCTCGAGCGACGCCACCAACCTCTACGTGATCCTCTCGGCGCGACTGCTCAACAGCGACATCTTCATCGTGAGCCGCGCCGTCGACGACGCTTCGGTGCCGAAGCTGATTCGAGCTGGCGCCGATCGCGCCATCAGCCCCTACGCCATCGGCGGCCGACGGCTCGCGCACGTCATGCTCAGCCCGCGCGTCGTCGACTTCCTCGAGACGGCCCTCACCAGCGGGAACAAGACGCTGAACATCGACGACGTGGTGGTGGGGCAGGGCGGCGCGGCGGGCAAGACGATCGAAGGGCTGCAGGTCGGCGCGAAGTCTGGCGCGACGGTGCTCGCGGTCGTGCGTCATGGAGAGCCGACGGCGAACCCGCGCGGCGACTTTCAGCTCGCAGCGGGCGATCACCTGCTCGTGCTCGGCACCGCGGAGCAGCTCAAGAGCGTCGAGAAGCTGCTCGGCCCCTGATCAGCCCAGCCCGAAGAAGCGCTTCATGCGGGCCAGCAGATCGACCTCGTCTGAGCGCTGCCTCGCCCTGGCGGTGTCGGCGTCGAGCCCTTCCCTCGCGGCCTGCAGCTCGACTCGTCGCTTCGCGAGCAGCGTGGCGACCTGCGCCATCAGCTCGGGGCGCTTCTCGATCACCCGCTGAAAGGTGACCTTGTCGAGCCTGAAGCACTCGATCTCGGAGTCGGCGATCACCGTCGCCGAGCGAGGCTCGCCCGTGAGCAGCGACATCTCGCCGAAGAACGAGCCGTCGGTCAGCGTCGCCACCTCCCGCTCGGTGACGCCATCGCTGACCTTCACGCTCGCGCGGCCTTCTTCGAGCAGGTACAGCCAATGCGCCTCGGAGCCCTGGCGCGTGATCACCTCACCGCGGGCGAACGGCGCGTACTTCATGCCGCGCGCGAGCTCCTGCTTCTCTTCGTCTGCCAGCGGCGCGAACAGCGGCATCACCTCGAGCACCCGGCGACGGCGCGCGAGCTGCTTCTGCGTCTTGATCGCCTGACGATCCTCCGTCTCCTGCGTGAGGAACACCGCGTGCGCAGGGAGCGCCGGCTTCATGCCCGCCCGCTCGAGCGCGAAGAAGATCACCTGCCGCACCTCGCTGTCGGTGGGATCGTCGGCGGCGAGATCGGTGAGCCAGTAGCGCACGGCGTAGCGCCCGTACGACTCCGCCATGTCCATCATCACGCAGTTGGCCTGAGGCTCCTTCGCGAGCTTGTCGATCTTCGCGCCGCGCACCGCCGCCTGCACGACGTCGATCACGTCGCCCGGCTGGAAGCGGAAGTCGACGTGGAAGTACACCCAGCGCCGCCACTGCTGTGCCTGGCCACCACGCCGACCCAGCACCATCACCGACGAGTTCATCAGCACGCGGTTGGGGACCAGCACGGTCTCCCAGTTGCGCGTCTCGACGGCCGTGTAGCGCCAGCGAATGCGCACCACGCGCCCGTTGATGTCGTTGGGCTGCGTGCCGATGCGAATCCAGTCGCCGACCTCGATGGAGTTGTCGGTCTGCAGCCCAAGCCCGCCCGCGATGTTGGCGATGGTGTCTTGCAGCGAAAAGCCGAGCACCGCCGTCAGCACCGCGCTGGTCGCGATCAGGCCCGACAGGTTCACGCCCGCCCGCCCGGCGATGGTGACCGCTGCGACGATCGACAGCAGCGCGACCGACACGTCCTGAACGATCTGCGGCACCGCGAGCTTCACCCTCGGCAACACCACCGTGAACAACAACGTCGCCATCGCGCCGACGAACGAGACGCCACCGAACACCCAGCACGGCGTGCGGAAGAAATTGTCGAAGCTGCTGCCCGCCGCCTCGAAGCCGGCCGAGACGAACAGCGTGATGACGTGCAGGAACGCGAAGACGGTGATGGCCTTGAGCCGCGGCTGATCGTGGCCAAGCCGCCGCACCAGCGGCACCGCGATCAGCAGGCCTCCCAGAATCCACAGGGTGCGGGCCTCGAGCGCTTCGTGGGCCAGGGTCTCGAAAAAGAGCATCGGCCCAAGGGTAGCCAAGGTCACGAACGGGTGACGGACAAAACCCGTGGTAGGAATGGCTCGTGAACTTTGGCGACCTCGTCGATCAACGGCTCGCAGACTTCGGCGTGACGACTCCGGCGGCTCGCGCGGCGTGCCTCAAGTGGGTCGACGCTCGCTCGAGGAATGGCGCGATCGCCGTCATCCCCGCCGACCTGTGCCTGGTGTGGGCCGTGCTGCAGGGGAACGCCGTTGCGCTGATGGAGATCGACGAGCTCATCGAAGGGCTCTCGCGGCGTGCTGCGGGCCGGGCCATCGAAGCCTCAGAGCTCGCGCAGCGCGTTCGCACCCGCTTGCTCGTGGCGCCGAAGAACAAAGAGGCGCGGCTCTCGACGTACGACGGGCGCGGCAAGCTGAAGAGCTGGTTGTGGACGGCGACGAAGCTCGAGCTGCTCCAGGCCACGCGCGGCATGGGGCAGGCGCCCACCGAAGACATTCAAGAGCTCACCCACCTCACGGCTCAGGGCCGCACGCCCGAGTCGCAAGCGCGCTCGACGATGGACACGCGGCTCGTCTCGCTTGCGCTGCGTGACGCGCTCGGCGTGCTCGAGGCCAAGGAGCGCACGCTCTTGCGCATGCGCTTCGTCGACGGCGTCTCGACGGAAGAGCTCGGCCGCATGTTCCAGGTGCACCGCACCACTGCCCAACGGTGGATCGAGGCTGCTCAGGCGAAGATCATGGCCGCCATGCGCGCGAGGCTCGAAGAAGAGACCCGCCTCGGCCGCAGCGACGTCGACTCGCTCATCGGAGAGGTCGCGCAGTCGATCTCGCTGCGTCTCTCGCAGGTGCTCAACCGCGACGAGCTTCCGCCGAGCTAGCCCTCAGCGCAGCAGCACCCACGTGCCCAGGCCGAGCGCGACCGCCGACACGATCGCCACCACCCAGGGCCACTTGCTCGAGCGCACCGAGCGCACCTGTGACTTCGAGAGATCGAGCATTGCGCCGTCGATGGCCGCTTCGAGGTGATCGACCTTCTTCTGGCCTTCGGACTGCCGCTCGGGCTCGGTCTTCTCGGGGTCGAACGGCTTCTGCGCGAGGCGGCCGGGCTTCACCGTGCTGGCCCGCGAGGAGGGAGCGGGCGCTGGCGGGTGTGACTCCTTCAGCGTGATGACCTCGGAGTTGGCCGTCTCGGGCGGTGGCGCTCCAGAGACGATGGCCTGCAGCCGGTCACGCACCGCGCGCGCCGACACCGGCCGCAGCTGAGGGTTGATGCGCGTGAGATCGGCGATCAGCTGCGCGAGCGCATCAGGCACGCCGGGCCGGCCACGCAGCGACGCGGGCTCTCGCTGCAGCTGCATCTGCAGCACGGCGATCGGGCTCTTGTCGTAGAACGCATCCATTCCCGTGATCATGAAGTACGCCATGAGCCCGAGGGAGTAGAGGTCGCTCTGCGGCGTCGTGCCGATCGCCTGAATCTGCTCGGGCGCCATGTAGCCCGGCGTACCGAGCACCATGTCGGGCGAGGTTCGCAGCGTGGTGTCGCGGCTCTTGGCGAAGCCGAAGTCGAGCACCTTCACGCGCGGCTGCGGCGCGGCCATGTGCGTGAGCATCACGTTCGCGGGCTTCAGATCGCGGTGCACGACGCCGACCGCGTGCACGGCCTCGAGCGCGGCGCAGATCTGCTCGAGGATCGAGATGATGCGAGCCGTCGGTGGCTCATCGCTCGTGCGCGCGCGAACCCATTGGCTCAGCGACATGCCGTCGAGGTACTCCATCACCAGCCACGGGCGGCCATCGGGCAGCTCGCCGAAGTTGAAGATGTCGATGATGTTCGGGTGGCCGATGGCGTTGACGGTGCGCGCCTCTTCCAACATGCGCTGCGCGTAGTTCAGCTCGGCGGGGCCCGCCGTCAGCAGCACCTTGATGGCGACCTGCTTTCCGATGAGCGGCTGCACACCGCGGTAGACCGCGCCCATGCCGCCCTTCGCGAGCAGCTCCTGCACGAGGTAGTCGCCGAGCTTCTGGCCGATGAGCTTGTCCGACGGAATCGGCAGCTGCTCGACCTGAAGCGGCGCTTGCCGACGAACCGACACGCTCTCTTTCGTGGCCGCGAGCTGTGAGGCGTCGGGAGAGGTGGTGTCTTCGACGTCGAGGCGCTTCTTCTTCGGGGTGACGAGCGGGGGCACCAGCTCGGTGCCGGCCTGGGCCTTGCGGAGATCGACGGTGCGATCGCGATCGTCGGCGTTGCTCTGTCGCAGGCGCTCCTTGTCGGTGTCGGGCTCCGGCATGCCGTCGAGGGTCTCGGAGCCATCCGCTTCGTTGTCGTCACTCGCGAGCGCAGACAGCAGCTTGCGGCAGCGCGAGCACTCATCGAGGTGGGCCAGCGCCGCGTCTCGTTCGTCCGGCGTCAGCGTGCCTGAGACGAAGCCGTGAAAGGCGGCTGGATCGAGGTGGTTGCCCTCCATGGAGTGACGAAGACTCTAGCGCCACTCCCAACAGCGGTCGCACATTCGTCTCAGTGACAGTCGGGGCCTTGCGTCGCGGCCTGCACGGCGCGCCAGATCAGCACGCCCGCAGCGAACAGCGGCACGGCCTTTCGGAGCGCCCACGTCAGGTTCGGCCATCGCGCGCCCAGCTGCGCTCCAGCTTGCACGGCGCCCAGCGCGGGGAGGGCGCCGAGCGCGAAGGCTCCTAGAATCGTCGCGCCGCCCAGCACGCTCGAGGTCGCGATGGCGGCGAGGAAGACGCCGTACAACAGCCCGCAGGGAAGAAAGGGCGTCGCGAGGCCCATGACGAAGCTGCGGCGCGTCGGTGACAGCGTGGCTCCCGCACGAACCAGCGCGCGTGACACCCGGCTCACGCCAGGCAGGGGCCGCAGGTGTTTTCCCAGCTCGAGCGCGGTGGCGATGAGCCCAGCCGCCATCACCCAGGGCAGATAGGGCGCGACCGAGAACGACAGCGCGCTCGACACCGCCGTGCCCATCAACCCGAGCGCAGCGCCCACCACCACGTAGCCGCTGACCCGCCCCGCGTTCCAGGCGAGCGCTGCCGCGCGACGGCCTTCACCGTGAGGCAGCCCCGCGCACGCGAGCGGCCCGCACATCAGCGCGCAATGCAGGCTCCCGGTCGCACCGGCCACCAGCGCGCTCGACGCACCGGCGATGACGAGCGGAGAGGTCGGATCCACGGCGCTTCACCGTTCAACGGGCATGCCGTCTGCACTGCGCCGCGTCACTGTGACTGCCCCCGCGCCTCAACCGCTTGTCGCGTCTCAACCCGGCAAGTGCCTGCACTGTCAGAGCCCCATTCCCGCAGACGCAGGCTCTGCGCGCTTCTGCTGCCATGGCTGTGAAGCCGTGCATGATTTGCTGCTCGAGCAGGGCCTGGGCCGCTACTACGAGCTCGCCAGAGGTGAAGTGACGCCGGTGGCCTCGTCGCCGGCCATGCGCTCCCACACGTGGCTCGAGCCGTTGATGGAGCAGGCGCAGGCCTCGGCCCAGGGCGAGCTGTGTGCGCTGACGCTCGACGTGCAGGGAATCCACTGTGCGGCGTGCGTGTGGTTGATGAACGAGACGTACCGCCGCGAGAAGGGCGCGCAGGAGATCACCGTCAACCCCGCGCTGGGCAAGGTGCGGCTGCTCTTCAAGAAGGGCGAGACCGATCTCTCGCGCTGGGTGAAGGCGGTCGAGGGCTTCGGTTACCAGTTCGGCCCCGCGAGAAAAGAGACCTCGAAGAAGTCGATCGATCTGCCGCTGCGCCTGGGCATCTCGGCGGCCATCACCATCAACGTGATGCTGTTCTCAGTGAGCTTCTATTTCGGGCTCGCGCCGGATCAGGAGGGCATCTTCTCGCTCTTCACCTGGCTGTCGTTCGCGCTCTCGTCCTTGACGGTGATCGTCGGCGGCTGGCCCTTCTTCAACGCGGCGTACCGTGGCCTCAAGAGCGGCATGCTGCACCTCGACCTGCCGATCGCCGTCGGCATCGCGCTCGTCTACGCGATGTCGCTGGTGCAGATGCGCACGGGGCGCGGCGATCTCACGTACTTCGACACGCTCAACACCTTCATCACCCTCATGCTGCTCGGCCGCTTCCTGCAGGAGCGGCTGCTCGAGCGAAACCGCCGCTTCCTGCTCGACGACGACGGCGCCGACGGCCTCGTGGTTCGCAAGGTGGTGGGCGAGAAGCTGGTGCCGATGAAGGCGCCGCTCGTTCAATCGGGCGACGTGCTGCTGGTGGCGCCCGGTGACGTGGTGCCGGTCGATGCCTCGCTGCTCGACGACGACGCGAACGTCAGCACCGACTGGATCACGGGAGAGTCGAAGGGCCGCCAGCTGATGAAGGGCGCCGAGGTGCCCGCAGGCAGTTTTAACGCCGGCCGCACCGCGTTTCATGTGGTGGCCCGCACGGAGTTCTCGGCTTCGCCGCTCGTGCAGCTGCTCCGGCAGCCGCCCACGCGAGAGGGCAAGGTGCCCGAACACCACCAGCTGTGGAACGACCTCGCCCGCAAGTGGGTGGTGAAGGTGCTGCTGGTCTCGGTCGCGGGCTTCCTGGCGTGGCTGCCGTCGAGCTTCGATGAAGCGGTCAACGTCGCTGCGTCGCTGCTCGTCATCACCTGCCCGTGCGCGATCGGCATCGCGATTCCCCTCGCGTACGAGATCACCCAGACCCACCTGCGCCGCGCCGGCTTCTTCGTGCGCTCCTCAGACCTGCTCGATCGCCTCGTGAAGGTGAAGAAGGTGCTCTTCGACAAGACGGGCACGCTCACGCTGGGCCGCCTCGAGCTGGCCGAGCCTGCGGTGCTGGGCACGCTCTCTGCCGTCGCCCGCGACGTCGCGTGGAATCTCGCGGTGCGCTCGAGCCACCCCGTCTCGGGCGCGCTCGCCCGGGCGCTCGAAGGGCACGGCGTTCGGTACGACGTCACCGCGACCATCGAAGAGGTGCACGGGCAGGGCGTGGAGTGGCGCCGCGCCGATGGCGTGTGGCGGCTGGGCCGGGCGAGCTGGGCCGTCGAGGGATCGACCGAGAAGACCACCTTGCTGTCGCTCGACGGTGTTCAGGTGGCGAGGCTCGAGACCCGTGAAGCGCTGCGCGCCGACGCCCGCAAGGAGCTCGGCTGGCTGGACGACCACGGCTACGACGTGTGGCTGATCAGCGGCGACGAGCCTTCGCGGGTCGCCGCCATGGCCGAGACGCTCGGCATCTCGCCCCAGCACGCGCTCGGAGGGCAGCGCCCCGAACAGAAGGCCGACACGGTTGCGCGCCTCGACGCAGAAGACACGCTGTACCTGGGCGACGGCGTGAACGACTCGCTCGCCTTCGAGCAAGCCTTGATCGCCGGCACTCCCGCCATTGACCGGCCCGTCATGCCCGGTCGCTCCGACTTTTTTCTGGTCGGCGAAGGCTTGGCACCCATCAAGGAATCGCTGGCACGTGCCGCGCATCTGCGCGCCGTCGTGAAGAGGGTGCTGACAGTGAGCCTGACCTACAACGCGTTCGCCATCTGTCTGGCTTTGCTTGGGAAAATGTCTCCCCTGCTGGCCGCGATCACGATGCCTGCGAGCACGTTGACGCTGCTCGTCATCACCATCATCGGGCTCAAGGCTTTCACTCGCGCAAGCCATGCGCCCGACAATTCCGTGACGCAGAACTCGCGCCTGGCCGGAGCGCAGCCATGAACGTGATGGTTCTGCAGGTCTTCGTGAGCCTGATGCTCGTCATCAGCTCCGTTGTCCTCTTCGTCTTCACCGTGAAGTCCCGCACCTTCGAGCACGCCGACAGGCTTTCGCTCACACCGCTGGAGGACGACCACGTCACCAGCGGCACCGCCGTACCCCCCGCGAACACCACCACCCAGAAGCAGTCCAACCAGGAGTCGATCTGATGCAGACCCAACGCATCGAGTACGACGACGCGATCGTCCGGAAGTTCATCTTCGCGTCTGTCTTGTTCGGGGCCGTCGGCCTTCTCGTCGGAGTCCTCATCGCCAGCCAGCTTGCCTGGTGGCAGATGAACTTCGGCATTCCGTACACCACCTTCTCTCGTCTGCGTCCGCTGCACACGAACGCGGTCATCTTCGCGTTCGTCGGCAACATGATGTTCGCCGGCGTCTACTACTCGACCCAGCGCCTCACCCGCGCGCGAATGGCGTCTGACTTACTGTCGAACATTCACTTCTGGGGGTGGCAGCTGATCATCGTCGCTGCGGCCGTGACGCTGCCGCTCGGCATCACCACCTCGAAGGAGTACGCCGAGCTCGAGTGGCCGATCGACATCGCCATCGCGCTCATCTGGGTGGTGTTCGCCATCAACTTCTTCTGGACGCTGGCCAAGCGCAACGAGAAGCACCTGTACGTCGCGCTCTGGTTCTACATTGCAACCATTCTGACCGTCGCAGTTCTGCACATCGTCAACTCGTTCGAGCTGCCGCTGTCGATGTTCAAGAGCTACTCGGTCTTCTCGGGCGTTCAAGATGCCCTGGTTCAATGGTGGTACGGCCACAACGCCGTCGCCTTCTTCCTGACCACGCCGATCCTCGGCATCATGTACTACTTCATGCCGAAGGCGGCCGAACGGCCGGTCTATTCCTACCGGCTCTCGATCGTTCACTTCTGGGCGCTCGTGTTCATGTACATCTGGGCCGGCCCGCACCACCTGCTCTACACGGCGCTTCCTGACTGGGCGCAGTCGCTCGGCATGGTGTTCTCGGTGATGCTCTGGGCACCGTCGTGGGGCGGCATGCTCAACGGTCTGCTCACGCTCCGCGGCGCGTGGAACAAGGTTCGCGAAGACCCCGTGCTCAAGTTCTTCGTCGCCGGTGTGACGTTCTACGGCATGTCGACGTTCGAAGGCCCGCTGCTCAGCATCAAGGCGGTCTCGGCCCTCGGCCACTACACGGACTGGATCGTCGGCCACGCGCACGGTGGCGCCCTCGGCTGGAACGGCCTGATGGCGGCCGGCATGTTCTACTGGCTCGTTCCGCGAATGTACGGCACCCAGCTGTTCTCGAAGAAGGCGGCCGACGCCCACTTCTGGATCGCGACGTCGGGCATCGTTCTCTACATGGTGTCGATGTGGATCTCTGGCGTGAACCAGGGCCTCATGTGGCAGGCGCGCAACGTCGACGGAACCCTGACGTACCCGAGCTTCGTCGAGACGCTGATCGCCATTCGCCCCATGTACGTCGTGCGCTTCCTCGGCGGCACGCTCTACCTGACGGGCTTCCTGCTGATGATCTGGAACCTCATCAAGACGATGTCGGGCAAGACCGCAGTCGTTGCGAGCACCGAAGTGGTGGTCAGTGATGACAAGGCTGACCCCGAAGCTGGATCGATCGTCGACGTGATCGCCGGTCGCCCGATGTGGTTCAGCATCGTGGGCTTCGGCGCGGCGACGGTGTTCGTCTTCGTTCCGCTCGTACCCGCCATCATTCTTGCCATCGCCGTGTTGGTGATTGGTGAGGCGGCCTACGTCATCAACAAGAAGGAGCGCGCGGCCGGCAAGCCGTCATGGTTCGGCATCATCGAGCGCCGCCCCATGGCCTTCACCGTGTTGGTGCTGCTGTCCGTGCTCATCGGCGGCGTCGCTGAGCTCATTCCCACCATCTTCGTGAAGCAGGCCGTGCCGGCGACGGGCTCAGCGCAGAAGCCGTACACCGCGCTCGAGCAGCAGGGCCGAGACATCTACACGCGCGAAGGTTGCTACGTCTGCCACTCGCAGATGATTCGTCCGATGATCGACGAGTACCAGCGCTACGGCGAAGCCTCTCGCGCCGAAGAGTTCATCTACGACCACCCGTTCCAGTGGGGGTCCAAGCGCACGGGCCCAGACCTGCACCGCATCGGCGGCAAGTACCCCAACCTCTGGCACTACACGCACCTGATGGATCCCCGCGCGACGAGCCAGGGCTCGAACATGCCCTCGTACTCGTGGCTGGCTGATGGCCGCATCGACCTCGACCTCGGCAGCAAGAAGCTCGAGCTGATGACGACCCTCGGCGTGCCGTACACGCCCGAGCAGATCGCCAACGCGAAGACCGATCAGCAGCTGCAGGGCGCTGCGCTCGCGAAGGACCTCGCGGCACAGGGCGTCACCGTCGCGCCTGACAGCGAGATGGTCGCGCTGATCTCGTACCTGCAGCGTCTGGGGCGTGATCAGGGCATCAAGTACGGCGTCGAGCCGGTGAAGACGACCGAGGTCGTCCCGCCTGCTCCCGCGCCTGCGGCTGATCCCGCTGCACCTGCGCCAGCGGCCGACCCTGCTGCACCTGCGCCAGCGGCCGACCCTGCTGCCGCGCCGGCCCCTGCGCCTGCTCCCGAAGGTGCGCCTGCTGCTGCTCCGGCGGCCAACGGCGGGGGGCGCTGAGCCATGTACAAGCAGTTCTTCGCCAACATGGAGTCGCCGGCGCTGCCGCTGTTCGCGTTCGGCGTCTTCTTCTTCGCGTTCATGCTGATGCTGGCTCGAACGTTCTTCTACAAACGCAAGGGCGACTTCGACCCCCTCGCGTCAATGCCCCTGAACGATGAGACGAGGGAGGTGAAGTCGTGAGCTCC
>JBEOKA010000171.1:0-7903 GCA_040275325.1 Myxococcaceae bacterium
ACTCCGAGCTGCAGCAGTGGCTCGACGCGGCCGAGGCCGAGAACGAGAAGCTGAAAGAGAAGCTCGCTCAGCTCGAGAGAGGTGGCGGAGCAGGCGGCACCGTCGAACTCGAGAAGAAGCTGCACGAATCGGAGGAGCACGCCGAGGCGCTGCGCCGTGAGGTCGCCGAGCTCAAGTGCATCGTCGCCGCCGAAGAGAGTGAGCTCCACGAGCTGCAGCTGCACGTGCCCACCCCGCACGTCGCGCACGCCGACGACGCGAAGACCGCCGAGCTGCAGTCGTGGCTCGACGCGGCCGAGAAGGAGAACGAGGCGCTCCGCGCGAAGCTCGAGGCTGGAGGTGGTGGCTCCAGCGGAGACGACGCCTTGCAGCAGCGCCTCGCCGAAGCCGAAGCCCAGGTCGAAGCGCTCAAGCGCGAGGTCGTCGAGCTCAAGTGCGTGGTGGCCGCCGAAGAGAGCGAGCTGAACGAGCTGCATCTGCACGAAGGCGCGCGCACCCATGCACCCGTGGCCGGCAGCGGTGGCGACGCGAAGGTGGCCGAGCTGCAGTCGTGGCTCGACGCGGCCGAGCAGGAGAACGTTCGCCTGCGCGCCGAGCTCGCGAAGGCGAAGCCAGAGACCGTCGGCACTGGCAGCGCCGAGGAAGAGTACCTGCGTGAGCGCCTGTCCGAGGTCGAGGCCGCGCTCCACTCGATGAAGGGCCTCAACGCCCGCTTCGCCGAGCAGATCGAGACCTCGTCGAAGCGAGACATCGAGCGCCTCAAGGCCGAGCTCGCCACCGCGAAGGCGAAGGGCGACCCCACGAAGCTGCACGAGCTCGAAGACGCGCTCGAGCTCGCTCAGGAGTCCGTCGCGACGCTGACCGCCGAGCGCGCCGCGGCCATCGACCAGGTGCGCCGCTACGTCGGCACCGACGAGGGCACCGAGGCCGAGAAGAAGCACGCCGCCGAGCTGGCGAAGAAGGACAAGCGCATCACCGACCTCGAGGCCGAGGTGATGGGGCAGGCCGAAGACCTGCACGGCTTTCGTCAGCGCATCAGTGCGTGGGAGACGCGCGACGCCGAGATGCAGCAGCAGGTCGACGACCTTCGAAAACGCGCGTGCGACGCCGAGGCGAAGGCGGCCGAGGTGCAGGGCGCCCTCGAGCGCACCGAAGCCCGTGAGGCCGAGAAGGACGCGCGCCTCGCCGACCTCGAGCGCAAGAGCGGTGAGAGCGAACGGTGGCTCGCGCAGGCTGAACTCGACGCCGCTGCGCTGCAGAAGGAACTCGATGCGCTGAAGCTCGAGAAGGCGCTCACTGGCAAGTCCGCCGAGCCAGGCGACGCTCCAGGCGCTCAACCCCAGCCACCGCCGCCGCCGCCGCAGGCCGTGGTCGACGGCTTCGACGAGTCGGCCGCCATTCGCGCCCTCAAGCTCGAGCGCCAACTCGAGGCCGAGCGCGAGGCGGCCTCAGCGCTGCGTCGCTTCGCCGACGTCTCCGAGCGGGCGTTGGACAAGGCGAAAGACGAACTCGAGCTCGCGCACGCCAGGCTGAAGGACCTGAAGCACCGGCTCGGTGACTCCGACGCCGAAGCGGGTGAAGCGCTCGACCGGCTCTACGGCACGCAGAAGGAGCTCGATGCGCTGCGGGCCGAGCTCTCACGCGCGCTCCACGACTCCGCTGCTGCGCCAGAGTCGGCCGACGACGCCATCGTCGAAGAGCACGAGGTGAAGGCCGCCGTGGCCGGTCCGCTCTCGGCGATGGAGCAGCTCGGCGAGGAGCAGGCGAAGGCCGCGAAGGAGGCGACCGACGCGCTGCTGGCAGAGCAGAAGGCCCGTGACGCGCTGCTCGGTGACCTGCAGTGGCTCAAGGCCGAGGTCGAGAAGCTGTCGAACGTGCGCGAAGACCTGCGCCACCGCATCGCCGCGATGGTGAAGCGCGAGCTCGACCGCAAGGCCCAGCTCGCGCGCCTGCTCGCGAAGCTGCGTGAGAACGAGGTGACGTCGGCCACGCGGCTCTCGGCCGTGCGCAGGCTTCAGGCGGCCGTCGAGCTCTCACAGCGCATGGCCGTGAAGGTGCAGACCGTCTACTTCCAGAAGCAGATTGGCAGCCTCTCGAAGCAGCTCGAGAAGGAGAAGAAGGCGAAGCTCAGCGTGGTGAAGAAGCCCGCGGCGTGACGGCGTCACAACGTCATGAACGAGCCGCCGATGAGCTGCATGCCGCCGTCACACGAGTACACCGAGCCCGTCACGTAGCTCGCCGCTTCCGAGGCGAGGAAGAGGGCGACGTTGGCGATGTCGTCTTTCGTGCCGAAGCGCTGCAGCGGCACGCGCTGCTCGACCTTCGCCTTCGTGTCGGCGTCACCCGCGAGCCGTGTCATGCCTTCGGTCTCGTCGATGGGCCCGGGTGAGATGGAGTTCACCCGCACACCCGCGCCGCCCCACTCCATGGCCAGCGTGCGCGTCAGCATGTCGACGCCCGCCTTCGCCGCGCAAACGTGCGCCTGCATCGGGTAGGGCACCGAGGCCTGCGGCGCCGAGATGTTGATGACGCTCGCGCCCGGCGTGCGGAACTTCTCGAAGGCCGCGCGGCACGCGTTGAAGGTGCCGAGCACGTCGATGTCGAGCACGGCCTTGAAGCCGTTCGACGACATCGCCATCGCGGGCGCGGGGAAGTTGCCGGCCGCTCCACAGACGAGCACGTCGAGCGGGCCGAACGCCTCGACCGCCTTCGTCATCGCGCCATCCATCGCGGCGTACTCGCGCACGTCGGCCGAGAAGCCCTGCGCCGTGGTGCCCTGGCTCTTCAGCAGCGTCAGCGCTGAATCAATCTTCTCCTGCTTGCGCGCGAGAATGGAGACCTTCGCGCCCGCTTTTCCGAACGCCTCGGCGATGCGCAGGTTGATGCCGCTCGAGCCGCCGGTGACGAAGACGTGGCGGCTGGTGAAGAGTCCATCGCGGAAGATGCCGGGCATGCTGAGGCTCCTGGGTGAAGACGAGAACGCCCGCCGACGAAGGGGTCGTGGGCGGGCGTGCACCAGATAGGAGTTTCGCGTGCGCGGCTACTTCTTCGCGACGACGCTCGCTGGCGCCTTCGCGGTCGGCTTCGCGCCCTGCAGGAAGAGCTGCAGCGTGGCCTTCAGCATCGTCTCGAGCGGCGTGTGCGGCGCGTGCCCCCAGGCCATGAGGCCGACGAAGATCTCCGAGAGGAACAGGTCTGACAGCACGTCGGGCGCGAGAATCGTCGAGAGCTCTCCGCGGGCCGCGAGGTCCTTGAAGCGCTGCGCCATCAGGTGGCGCACCGGGCCGCCAGCGTCACGGTCGTCGAGCACCGCTGTGTGACGAATCGAGACCGTCATCGCGTCGACGAGCAGCGCCGCTTCCTTCTGCCAGACCGACGCCATCGACTCGACCGCGGTGGTGAGCAGCTGCTCGAGCGACGTGTTCGCCGGCAGCTCGGTGATGATCTTCGCGGTCGGCACCTCGGACTCGGCGAGGAAGTCGAGCAGCACGTGCTCCTTCGTCGGGAAGTGGAAGTAGAAGGCGGCGCGGCTGACCTCGGCCTTCTGCGCGATGTCGTCGATGCGGCAGCCCTGCACGCCATCACGGCGGAACACGTCGAGGGCGGCCAGATACAGCCGACGGCGGGTCTCTTCTCGTTGACGGTCTCTCATGCGGAGCACAGTACACAGTCCATGTGCACCCTGATCGTCTCCTTTCGTGAACATGACGCGTACCCGGTTCTGGTGGCTGCGAACCGTGACGAATCGCTGACGCGCCCGGCGCGCGGACCGTTTAGATGGGAGGGTTTGCCCTTCGTCGCGCCCCGCGATGAGCAGGCCGGTGGCTCGTGGCTGGGCCTCACGACGGGCGGCATGTTCGTCGGCGTCACCAACCGCTTCATGGCCCCGAAGCACGACGAGCGGGAGTCACGCGGCACGCTGGTCGTCGAGGCGTTGAAGGCAGCTGACGCGAGGTCGCTCCACGCGCAGTTGTCGACGTTGTCGCCGACGCGCTTCAACGCGTTTCATCTGCTCTACGCCGACGCGACCGACGCCTACGTGACGTGGAGCGACGGCGACACGGTTCGGCAGCAGACGCTCGCGCCCGGCCTGCACGTGGTGACCGAGCGAAGCCTGGGTGGAGACGATCGCGCGCGCACCTCGCTCATTCATGAGCGCTGGCCGCAGGTGAGCCCGAACGGCGCGCTCCCGACGCCCGAGGCGCTGCAGCAACTGCTCGGCGCGACGCGGCCCGATGACCCGCTCGGAGGCGTCACCGTGGAAGCGCCAGCGTGGAACTACGGCACCCGCTCGTCGATGGTGCTCTTCCGCGCGAGGGCGCTCTCAGGCTCCCGCTTCTTCTGGGCCGATGGCCGGCCCGACCGCACGCCCTTCGTCGAGCGACCCGACCTCATCGCTGCGCTCGCCTGAGCGCTTTCGTCCCTGCTTCACCGTGCCTTCACCGACGACGCCGATGACGACGAACGTATCGACGACGAAGAGGCTCAGCGGAACTCGAAGCCGACGTGCACGGTGGGAACGACGGCGAGCGCCTCGGTGAAGTTCACCATGATGCTCGCGCCCTGCGTGCCACCGCTGACGCCAGCCTCGGTCACGTTCGGCGCGTAGAGCAGCGAGAGGTCGAGGCCGATGGTGGCCTGCGTGCGGCGCTTCGTCACCTTGTTCGGCTGGCCGAGGCCGACGCCCAGCTTGAAGTTGAGACCGGGGTGCGCGCCCTGCGAGACGATGGCCTGAATGGAGCCGCCGCTCGTGCCACCTGCGACGCGGGTGCGCGCCCAGCTGCCGATGCCGACCTGCGGGCCACCGGCGATGAAGAACGAATCACCCAGGCCGAGCTCGGCGTTCGCGCCCACCAGCCACATGCCTGCGGCCGAGGCCGAGACCGAGCCGCCCATGCTGTTGGCGCTGATGCCCAGGCCGATGGAGGCGTTGTAGCCGACGCGCAGGTACGCCCCGAACATGGGCGTCACCTGAACGCCGCCGTGCAGGTCGAAGAGGTGAAAGCTGAGCATGCCGGGAATCCACGCGCCGATGCCCGCGCTGCCGCCGACGCGCACGCCCAGCTTGTAGGGCTCTTCGACGGGGGCCGTGGGCGCATCGACGGGACGGGTCGCGGCAGGCAGCGGGGGAGGTGCTTCGCCCTGAACCGCCTGTGCGAACGACAGTGACGCGACACAGACGCCTGCAACGAAGCCGGCCCGAGACATCGACATGCGGTGCTCCCGTGGGAAGAGGTGCGCCGCAGACGAGCGGCCGGTGCATCGTATTCACTTCGGTGCCGCACGCGAGGAAGACGATCCCTCAGTACTCGAAGCCGCTGCCGCCGATGAACTCGCGCAGAATCGACGTGGGCGGCACGTGGTCGGGGTAGATGGCGACGAAGCGGTCGATGAGGTGACGCAGCCGCCACGCCGTCGCGTACGCCGGGTGTGTCGGAGGCACCTCGAGCAGGTAGCGCTCGGCGAACACCTTCAGCACCGCGGGCTCGTAGACGAGCGCCGAGTCGAACACCGCGTCGGCCTGCTGCTGGAAGGGGAAGATGTGTTTGCGCTCGCCGGCCTGCACCGAGGGCCAGCGGGCGATGTTCTCGGCCGCGCTGTACCCGCGCGTGTGGCGGTCGCGCACGATTCGGCGCAGCAGGCGAATGTCGGTGGGGCTCATGCGAGAGAGCGCGTCGAAGGGCAGCGCGGTCGCCGGGTGCACGAAGACGCGAAAGAGCTGACCCGGCTTCGGCACGTCTCCGAGCAGCGCGGGGTTGAGCCCGTGAATGCCCTCGATGAGCAGCACATCGCCCGGCTTCATCTCGAGCGTGTGCCCCCCGGCGGGAATGCTCTTGCCCGCCTTGAAGTCGAAGCGCGAGAGGGTGACGCGCTCTCCGGCGAGCAGGCGGCGCAGGTCGTCTTGCAGGCGCGGCAGGTCGAGCGCCTCGAGGGCCTCGAAGTCCCACTCGCCGTGCTCGTCGCGCGGGGTCTTCTCACGGTCGACGTAGTAGTCGTCGAGCGACAGGCTGATGGGCGTCACGCCGTTGATCTGCAGCTGCACCGAGAGCCGCTTGATGAAGGTCGTCTTCCCCGACGACGAGGGCCCGGCGATGGCGATGATGCGCAGCCGCTCCCTCGCCTGCGCGATGGAGTCTGCGATGAGGCTGATCTGCTTCTCGTGAAACCCCTCGGCCACGCGGATGAGTTGAGAGACGCGCCCGGTGATGCAGAGGTCGTTGAAGGCACCGACGCTGGTGACGCCCATCGAGCGCGTCCACCGGCGGTGCTCTTCGACCATCGAGCCCTCGGGCGCGGGCACGGTGAAGCTGCTGCGGCGCGGGTCGCGGGCGCCGAGGTCGAGCGTGAGGTGGCCGTGGCTGACGGCGACCTGAAAGCCGCTCAAGTCACTCGTGCGCGGCAGCATCGGGCCGGGGCTGAGCGCGTAGACATCGGCGTACGAGACGAGCGAGACGGTGGCCGCGCGGTGGGTGGTGAGCAGCTGCGCAGGCGCGTGCCAGCCGCGGTTGGTGAAGTGCTGGCGCGCCTCGTCGACCGTCCAATACTCGTGGCGCAGGGTGAGCGAGCGGCCCGAGAGCGCGAGCATGCGCTCCTGCAGTTCGGCCGCGATGGCCTCGAGTGAGCGCCCGCCCGCTGCGAGCTCGAGCAGCTGATGCGTGCCGACCGACGGGCCGAGCGAGAGGTCGAGCCCGGCGCCGTGTGCCGCCTCGAGCAGCAGCAGGCCGACGCTGCGCGCGTAGATCTGCCGGCCCTCCCAGTGGTTCACCGTGAGCGGCGCGAGCGTGGTGTCCGAGACGATGGGCGTCTTGAGCGACACGGGCTTGTGATTCATCAGCGCCGCGACGACGAGGTGGCCATCGAGCTCCTTCGGCAGCAGCGCGTCGACGCGGGTGCCGGTGCGAACGCGCTGCTGGCCCCCGAGCAACTTCACGCGCACCTCTCCAGTGCGTGGGAGCGAGCGCTCCTTCATCAAGGAGCCGACGACGTCGGTGACATGGGTGAGCTCTTCGCGTGCCTGGGCGAAGAGCGCTTCGACGAGCTGCAGCGCCGTGGCGGGCGAGATTTCACGCAGCGCGCCCCAGGCCGCGGGAGACAGCTTGGCCAGCACGAGCTGGGTCTTCGCGGTCACCGTCGCCGCGCGCACCCGGCCGGTCACCATGCCGAACGAGCCGAACTCTCCGCCTGCGCGAATCGTCTGCACGTGCAGCCCGCCACGCACGACCTCGGCCTCGCCGTCGATGACGAAGAAGAGCGCGTCGGCCTTCTCTCCCTCGCGCACGACGGCGGCACCTGGCTCGACCGACATGGGCTCGAGGTGCGCCGCGAGCAGCAGCAGCGCCTCGCGCTCGATGCTTCTGAGCACCGAGACGTTCGCCAGCACGTTGGCCACGACTTCAGGAGCGAGGTTCACGAGGCGCAGTGTGGCAACGCCCGGAGAAACCGCACGTGCAGAGTGCCGTGTCAGCCGAAGTGCTTGCACTTCGGAGCGCCGGCCGGTGTCGTCAACCCATGCGAACCCGGTTTCTCGTCGTGCTCGTGCTGGCCTCGTCCTGCACCCCAATGATGCCCCCTGAAGAGGGCATGGGTGGCGGTTTGGCGACGGGCGGCGGCCTGGCAGCGGCTGGAGGGTCCGCAGGTGGCGTGGACACGGCAGGCGGCTCCGCGACGGCAGGTGGCGTTGCAGGTGGGTCGGCAGCGGCGGGAGGCGAGGCCACAGCGGGCGGCTCTGCGATGGCAGGCGGCTCCGCGACGGCTGGAGGCGTTGCCGGTGGGTCGGCAGCGGCGGGAGGCGAGGCCACAGCGGGCGGCACTGCGACGGCAGGCGGCTCCGCGATGGCAGGCGGCTCCGCGATGGCAGGCGGCTCTGCGATGGCAGGCGGCTCTGCGATGGCAGGCGGCTCTG